>DASWUD010000290.1:0-8058 GCA_036401755.1 Gammaproteobacteria bacterium | reverse complement strand
CCCCTCCTTGCGGCCGCGAAACAGCGCCAGCGCGCGGTGCGAGGGGAGCTTGTGAAACGGCTCGCGAAAATCGAAGTAGTCGGCGAACTTCTCCCCTTCGCTCTCCTTCCCCTCCACCACCTTGGAGACCAGCTCGGCGTTGCTCCACAGATAGTCGCGCAGCTTGCCCACCAGCTCGGCATCCTCGGCGATGTTCTCCATGAGGATCTGGCGCGCGCCATCGAGTGCCGCGGCCACATCGGCAACGCCTTTCTCGGCATCGATATAGGCTGCCGCCGCACTTTCAGGTTGCAGTGCGGGATCGTTCCACAGGGCCAGTGCCAAGGGTTCCAATCCCGCCTCACGGGCGATCTGCGCCTTGGTGCGGCGCTTGGGCATATAGGGGCGGTAGAGATCTTCAAGGCGGGTCTTGGTATCGGCGGCAATGATGGCGGCGCGCAGCTCGGGGGTGAGCTTGCCCTGCTCCTCGATGCTCTTCAGCACCACTTCGCGGCGCTCTTCCAGTTCGCGCAAATAGACCAGCCGCTCTTCCAGATAACGCAGCTGCGTGTCATCGAGACCGCCGGTCACCTCCTTGCGGTAACGGGCGATGAAGGGAACGGTGGCGCCCTCATCGAGCAGGGCAATGGCGGCTTCCACCTGGCGGACAGCAACGCCGATCTCGCCGGCAATACGGTTGGCAATCGACATGGAGAACAGATTTCCCGATAGAGTGTTCGACGATAGCGCGCACTGCGCGCCGCTTACTTACGCTTGTCTGCAGCAACACGACTGCTTAAATTTTCGTTGGCGCAATATAGCCCACGACATCGCAGACGATCCACACCCGTGGGATTGCATCTTTTGCAAAATTAACAAGCCCCCGCATCTTGCACATGCGGGGCTTGATTTATTGCCGCGAATGAATCACTCAGCCAAGCTGCACGCGCGCGTTGCGGAACATGCGCATCCATGCACCATCCTCGCCCCACTGCTCCGGATGCCACGAATATTGCACCGCGCGGAACACCCGCTCCGGGTGCGGCATCATGAGGGTGACGCGTCCGTCGCGGGTGGTGACGCCGGCAATGCCGAGCGGCGAGCCATTGGGATTGAAGGGATAGCGCTCGGTGGGATCGCCGTAGTTGTCGACCCAGCGCAGTGCGGCGAGGTGATCGCGCAGCGCCGCTTCCGGGGTTTGGCCGGTACGGAATTCGGCGCGCCCTTCGCCGTGGGCGACGGCGATCGGCATGCGCGAGCCGGCCATGCCATTCAGGAACAGCGACGGCGACTTCAGCACCTCCACCATCGCCAGGCGCGCCTCGAACTGCTCCGATTCGTTGCGCACGAAGCGCGGCCAGCCGTCGGCGCCCGGGATCAGCTCGTGCAGGTTGGACATCATCTGACAGCCGTTGCAGATGCCGAGCGAGAGGGTATCGCTGCGCTGGAAGAAGGTGGCGAATTCGTCGCGGGCACGGCCGTTGAAGAGGATCGACTTGGCCCACCCTTCACCGGCGCCGAGCACATCGCCATAGGAGAAGCCACCGCAGGCGGCGAGCGCCTGGAAGTCGGCGAGCGAAGCGCGCCCGCCGATGATGTCGCTCATGTGCACATCGACGGCGCTGAAGCCGGCGCGGTCGAAGGCGGCCGCCATCTCCACCTGGCCGTTGACCCCCTGCTCGCGCAGGATCGCCACACGCGGGCGTGTTCCCTTATTGATGAACGGCGCCGCAATGTTGTCGTCAAGGTCGAAGGTAAGTTCGACATGCAGCCCGGGATCGGTGGCGTCGCTGATTGCCTCGAACTCCTCGTCGGCACACTGCGGATTGTCGCGCAGCTGCTGCATGCGGTAGCTGGTCTCGCTCCAGGCGCGCTGCAGGTCGATACGTGCCTCATCAAGCACGGTCTCACCATTACGCATCACGACGATACGATCATCCTCATTGACGGTACCGATCACATGACTCTGTTTGCCGAGGCCGGCGTCGTGCAGCCAGGCCAACACTTCGTCGGTGTCCTGATGACGCACCTGGAGCACCGCGCCCAGCTCTTCGCTGAAGAGCAGCGCGGGGATATCGCTAGAGAGTTCGTCGAGCTCCAGCGTCACGCCGCAGTGGGCGGCGAAGGCCATCTCGCAGACGGTGGTGAGCAGGCCGCCGTCGGAGCGGTCATGGTAGGCGAGCAGCAGGCCGCGCTGGTTGAGCTCCTGGATCGCCGCGAAGAAGGCCTTGAAGAGCGGCACATCGTCGAGGTCGGGGGCATGGTGGCCGAGCTGTTTGTAGACCTGCGCCAGCGCGGAGCCGCCGAGGCGGTTGCGCCCCTTGCCGAGATCGATGAGGATCAGGTCGCTGTCAACGCCATCGGTGCGCAGCTGCGGGGTGAGGGTCTTGCGCACATCGACTACCGGCGCAAAGGCGGAGATGATCAGCGAGAGCGGCGCGGTGACCGACTTCTGCTGGCCCTTATCACCGGCCGCTGTTCCCGACGCGGCTCTACCTCCGCCATCCGTGGCGTCGCTCCACACCGTCTTCATCGACATGGAGTCCTTGCCCACCGGCACGGCGATACCGAGCGAAGGGCAGAGCTCCATGCCCACCGCCTTCACCGCCGCATAGAGGCCGGCATCCTCGCCGGGGTGGCCGGCGGGGGCCATCCAGTTGGCGGAGAGGACGATGCGCGACAGGCCGTCGATGCGCGCCGTGGCGAGGTTGGTGAGCGCTTCGCCGATGGCCAGGCGCGCACTGGCGGCGTGGTCGAGCAGCGCCACCGGGGTGCGCTCACCCATCGCCATCGCCTCGCCGGTGTAGACGTCGAAGCTGGTGGCGGTGACGCCGCAGTCGGCCACCGGCACCTGCCACGGCCCCACCATCTGATCGCGCGCCACCAGACCGGTGACGGTGCGGTCGCCGATGGTGATGAGGAAGCTCTTGCTCGCTACGGTGGGCAGACGCAGCAGACGGTAGAGGGCCTCGCGAATGTCGAGACGGCTGGTCTCGATATCGTGTTTGTGGAACGGCTTGTGGTGCGCCTCGCGCAGCATCTTGGGCGGCTTGCCGAGCAGCACCTCCAGCGGCATGTCGATCGGGGTGTTGTCGAACAGGCCGTCGCCGAGCACCAGCCGCTGCTCCTCGGTCGCCTCGCCGATCACCGCGTAGGGGGCGCGTTCGCGCTCGCACAGCGCAGCGAAGCGCTCCATGTCCTGCGGGGCGATGGCCAGTACATAGCGCTCCTGCGCCTCGTTGCACCAGATCTCCATGGGCGTCATGCCCGGCTCGTCGTTGGGGATGGCGCGCAGCTCGAAGCGGGCGCCGCGCCCGGCGTCGTTGACCAGCTCGGGCATGGCGTTGGAGAGGCCGCCGGCACCCACGTCGTGAATGGAGATGATCGGATTCTCTGTACCCATCTGCCAGCAGCGGTCGATCACCTCCTGACAACGGCGCTCGATCTCGGGGTTGCCACGCTGCACTGAGGCGAAGTCGAGCTGTTCGGCCGACTGGCCGGTGGCCATCGACGAGGCGGCGCCGCCGCCCAGGCCGATGAGCATCGCCGGGCCGCCGAGCACCACCAGCTGCGCCCCAGCGGGGATGCGCTGCTTCTCCACGTGATCGACACGGATGTTGCCGACGCCACCGGCGAGCATGATCGGCTTGTGGTAGCCGCGCACCTCCTCGCCGTTGGGGCCGACCACCTTCTCCTCGAAGGTGCGGAAGTAGCCGTTGATGGCGGGACGGCCAAACTCGTTGTTGAAGGCGGCCGCGCCGAGCGGGCCGTCGATCATGATGTCGAGGGCCGAGACGATGCGCCCCGGCTTGCCGTGGTCGGTCTCCCACGGCTGTTCGAAACCGGGGATGCGCAGGTTGGAGACCGAGAAACCGGTGAGACCCGCCTTGGGTTTGGAGCCGCGCCCGGTCGCCCCCTCGTCGCGGATCTCGCCGCCCGAGCCGGTAGCGGCGCCGGGGAAGGGGGAGATGGCGGTGGGGTGGTTGTGGGTCTCCACCTTCATCAGGATCGCCACCGGCTCCTGGTGGTAGCGGTATTCGTTGCTGCCCGGCACGGGATAGAAGCGCCCCGCGGTGGGGCCCTCGATCACCGCCGCGTTGTCCTTGTAGGCGGAAAGGATGCCTGCGGGGCTCTTGTGGAAGGTGTTGCGGATCATGCCGAACAGCGACTTCTCCTGCGGCTGGCCATCGATTACCCAGTCGGCGTTGAAGATCTTGTGGCGGCAGTGTTCGGAGTTGGCCTGGGCGAACATCATCAGCTCCACGTCGTGGGGGTTGCGCCCCAGCATGCGGAAGTTCTCCACCAGGTAGTCCATCTCATCGGAGGCGAGCGCCAGGCCCCACTCCTTGTTGGCCTTTTCCAGCGCCTCGCGCCCACCGCCGACGATATCGACGCTGCGTAGGGCGCCCGGCTCGGCCGCGATGAAGAGGGAGGCGGCCTCGTCGACGGTGTCGAGCACGCTCTCGGTCATGCGATCGTGCAGCAGCGACGCCACTGCAGCCCACTCCTCACCGCTCAAATCACCCGCTGCGCTCACGTAATAGGCGATACCGCGTTCCAGGCGATGGATGTTATGCAACCCGCAGTTGTGGGCGATGTCGGTGGCCTTGGAGGCCCAGGGGGAGATGGTGCCGAGGCGCGGCACCACCAGCAGCAGCCGCCCAGCCGGCTCCTCGGCGCTGATATGCGGCCCGTAGGTAAGGAGCTTTTCGAGGATGGCCCGTTCACTCTCGGCCAGTGGTGTGGCCAGATCGGCGAAGTGGAGGAATTCCGCATAGAGATGGCTGACAGACGGCACCCGCTCGCGCAGCTGCGCCAGGCGCTTGTCGAGACGGAACGGGGAGAGAGCGGGACTACCTCGCAGTACGAGCATGGTGATGCAGGACCTTTGTTCGGATTTTTCAGAGGAGAATAGGCGATCATACTGGATGCGCCTGCCGACATAAAATCGAATTATTGGGGGTGCCTGGGCTATAATCGCTGCCCCGAACAAAGATCACCCTAGCAATGACCACTGATACCGCCGCCCTGCCCAAATGTCCCTTGTGGCGCCGCCTCGCCGCCGCCCTCTACGACGCCTTGCTGTTGTTCGGGGTGCTGGGCGTCGCCACCTTCGTCGCCCTCCCCGTCACCGGCAATCTGGGCGACGGCCACTACCATCCGCTCTTCACCGTCTACCTGTTCATGGTGAGTTTCTTCTTCTTCGGCTGGTTCTGGACCCACGGCGGGCAGACCCTCGGCATGAAGGTGTGGGGCATCCGCGTGCAGAATCGCGACGGCGGCCCCATCACCCTCTGGCAGGCCGCCCTGCGCTTCATCGTTGCCATCTTTTCCTGGCTAATGTTCGGCCTCGGCTTTCTCTGGTCGCTGCTGGACAAGGAGAAGCTCACCTGGCACGACCGCTACTCCATGACCGTACTGGTGGTATTGCCAAAGAAAAAGTAAGAAGGCGGGCAATCTCCCCACCCAGCGCAAGCCCCACACTAACAGCGTTTGGCAAGGTGCGAATTATTCGCGTAACGACTACCTGCCCGTGATCAACTCCGCCATCATCGCGATATGGTCATCGCGCTCATTGAGGGCGGGGATATAGCGCAGTTCGCTGCCACCGGCCGCGATGAAGCTGGCCCGGTTTTCCACCGCAATCTCTTCGAGGGTTTCGAGGCAATCGGCGGAGAAACCAGGGCAGAGGATATCGAGGTGCTTGACCCCCTCCTGGGTGAGTCTCTTGAGGGTTTCGTCGGTGTAGGGCTTCAGCCACTCCTCGCGGCCGAAACGGGACTGGAAGGTGACCAGCCATTCGTGCTCACGCAGGCCGAGCTGCCCCGCCGTCAGCTCGGCGGTTTTCATGCAGTGGCTGTAATAGACATCCCCTTCGAAGCGAAACCGCTCAGGTGTGCCATGGAAGGAGAAGAGCAGCTTTTCGCCGCGTGGCTGCTGTTGCCACGCCTCGCGGATGGAGTCGGCCAGTGCGGTGATATAGCGGGGGTGGTCGTGATAGTCGGCGATAAAGCGTAATTGGGGCACAAAGCGCCCCCGCCGCACGATCTCACTCACCGCATCGAAGGTGGAGGCGGTGGTGGAGCAGGAGTTTTGCGGATAGAGCGGCAGCACCACCAGCTCAGTCACTCCTGCAACGGACAACTCTTCCAGCGCAGCAGCGATGGAGGGGGTGCCGTAGCGCATGCCCAGGGCGACCTTATATTTCCCCGCTGCCAGCGCATCGAGCTTCTGTTGCAGTTTGCGCTGCTGCCTATGCGAAATCACCAGCAGCGGCGCGCCCTCTTCGCTCCACACCTTGGCATAGGCGTGAGCCGAACGCCTGGGCCGCTTAAGCAGGATGATGCCGTGCAGGATCAGCCACCAGAGCGGTCGCGGCAGATCGACGACGCGCCGGTCCCAGAGAAATTCAGCGAGGTAGCGGCGTAACGCAGCGGGCGTGGGCGCAGCGGGGGTGCCCAGGTTGGTGATGAGCACGCCGATAGGTGCTGCATGTTCAGGAGTGGAAAGTGTCGTCATGGTGCCTCGTAATAAAAGTCACTACATCCAGCGCCGCCAGCGGAACAGCATGATCAGCAGGATGCCCACCAGCAATAGAATGGCTGCCACTATGTAGAAGGCAAGATCATCGTGGGCGCCGGGAATGCCGCCCACGTTGATACCGAGCAGCCCGGTGATGAAGGTCAACGGCAGAAAAACGGCCGCCACCATCGACAGTACATACATGCGTTGTCCGGCCATGGCGTTGGTATGCGCATTCAACTCCTCCTGGCAGACGGCGGCGCGCTCACGGATGGCTTCGAGATCTTCCACATAACGGGTCAGATGGTCTGACACTTCGCGCAGCCGGGTACGCTCATCCTCACCCAGCCAGTTGATGCGCTCCACGCTGAGGTGGGTGATCACCTCGCGTTGCGGCACCAGATAGCGGCGCAGACTGATGGCGGTGCGCCGCACCTCGGGCAGTTCGCTGCGCAAATGGCGGGTCTGCCGTCCCAGCACATCGTCTTCCAGCTGACCCATGTTGTCATCCAGCTCCTCGATGACATCGCCCACACGGATCGCCATCATCTCGGCGAGCATCACAAACAACGCATCGGCATCGTGGGGCCCATGTCCCTTGCGGAGGCGATCACGCAATTTGTCGACGTCTTGCAGATTGCGCTGCAGAGTGGTGACGATGCGTCGCGGTTCCAGCCAGACGCGGATGGAGACCATATCCTCCGGTTCTGCACCCGGGTTGTTGTTGATGCCGCGCATCACCACCAGCATCCCCTCCTGTTCGAGGACCAGACGCGGGCGCGTCTCCTCGGCAAGCAGGGTTTGCACCACCAGCTCATCGACACCGCTAAAGTCGCTGAGCCATCTCTGGCTGTGGGGGTGACTGTAATCGAGGTGCACCCAGAGGAAGCCGTCATTGGCTGTCCACTGCTCAATTTCGGACCAGCCGATCTCACGGCCACCACCGCTGCCATCAAGCAGATAGCCACAGAGCAGTCCATTGCCACTGGACCGGGTTGGTGATTCGCCCTGGCCGGGCGGGGCATTCGTCATTATCGTTATCCACCTGCGAAGCGATGCCCCTGTATAGCACCTTTCCACGACAGATGTAACGACTGCCGGTTACTCGTCGAGCAGACGCATGGAGAGCAGCTCCAGCGAGGTAAACGCAGGCTTGGCCCACTGCCGGATACGCTGTGCCACCAGCCGCTCGATTCCCTCCACTTCGCCACGCTGGATCATGCCGAGCAGCAATTCGGCGCGAAAGGTGGAGGGGGCATAGTGCCTGGCCAGATGTTCGGGGGATTTGGGTTGACTCGGACGGATGCGCGGCATGGCGTACGCCTCCGCCTGAATACGTTCCACGTCCACATGAGAAAAGCCGCCACGCAAGCGACGACGCAGTTCACGGCGGGTGTACTCCTCGCCGAAGCGCGCCATCTGGTCGATGAGCTGCAGCAGTGCCGGATCGACCGCCTGCGGCTGGTCGCGGCAGAAATCGAGGGCGGGATAGTAGCCGAGGCGCTGCTCCATCACCCAGGGATCGACCTGACCGGCGAGATTCTCCCCCAACACCCA
>DASWUD010000289.1:0-2865 GCA_036401755.1 Gammaproteobacteria bacterium | reverse complement strand
GCCTCGAAGTGTTGTAGTTCCCTCTCTCACCCCGGATAACTACAATTCTGGGGTCATGATTACCGAGTGTCACCATGTTGTAGTTCCCTCTCTCACCCCGGATAACTACAATACCCTGCCCCGAAACCCGCATCAGGCCTGGCCTGGCGCGGGTCTCGGGCTTCTTTTTTTACCCTCAAAGCAGCACCAGTTGAGCGGCGTTTACCTTTTTTTCCTGTTTTTTCGGCAGCCCCACCAGCAGTTTCATCTGGGCGAATTGCTTTTCGCTAACCTGCAGCAGCCGAACCGATCCTTCTGGAGGGAGATTGGCGGAGAGGCGTTTAATGTGGGTCTCGGTGTCGTCGAAGCCGTTGACCACCCGGCCATAGACCGACCACTGGATCATGTCGTAGCCATCCTTGAGCAGGAAACGGCGGAAGAGGGTATAGGCGCGTTTTTCCGCGCGGGTGACGGTGGGGAGATCGAAGAAGACCAGCAAGCGCATGAATCGGCGGCTCTCCTTGCCCATGGCTTAATCTGGTTGCGTAAAGACCGGCAGGGTGAGGTGACCGCTGGAGCTTTCCAGTTGCCGTGAGAGGCTCATCACCACCTCATCAATTGAGGCCAGTAGCGTTGAACTGCCTTTGCTGCCCGAGTGATCTGCCAGTAATACGTCCTCATGGAGAAATCCTATAAGGGTAGCCTTGACGGTGGGTGTCAGGTTCTCCTCCTCTTCCTTGGGAAAGCGCTCCAGCACATAGTTATCGAGCAACGGCCTGAACGGCTCGATGAGATCATCGGCGAGGTTGAAGGCATTCTGTTCGCTGCGGTGGTGCAGGCCGAAGGCGGTGAGAAAGCCGTAGGCCACCAGGCTGCGTGCCAAAGCGGCGCGAACAACGGTGTAACCATAATTGAGGGTAGCATTATGGAAGCGCTCCTGCTTGCGGGAGAACCCCTTGCCGAACAGGGCGGGAAAATAGAGCTGGCTCGCCTGCGCCTCCGCCATGCCGGTATCGCCCGAGCGCACTTCGCGCGCCAATGCATCGAGCCGCCGTGCCGGTGTCTCATGGCCATGTCGGGCCAGCACCGCTGCCTGGTTGCGGATCTTTTGGCGGATGATGGTTTGCCAGAGCTGCTTGCGCTGCGGCATGCCCATCTCCAGTTGGCCACGCATCACCTTCAGAGCGCGGCTGTGTGGCAGATGGGCCAGCAATACACCGTTGGGGTGGTGGTTCTCGCCAACAGTGATCACGGCGATCTGCCGCGCCGCGCACTCGGAGAGCACCTGAGCGGTAAGGTTGACCTGGGGGTGTTCGATGAGCAGTACCGCCATATCTTCGAGCGGAATCTGCACTGTGCCGTCATCCTGTTCTACCTGAAGGGCCTGATGCTTAAGCTTGAGCCAGGAGGGGCGGGTGATGACCACGCTGCGCCAGGCCATGGCCGTTTCAGCTTTTACTCTTCAACGGTTTGCGTACTTCCTGTTGGACCTTGTAGAGACGACCAAGGAAGTCCACGTGGAATTTTTCGACCGAGAGTGCAGTTTTAATACCTATGCCCTCAATTTGTCCATTTTTTCCAACAGATTGCTTACGGTCATGTGTCCAAATATTAACGTTTCCAGTGCCTCGATGAACCATCGCGAAGTACCCTTCGATTGGTTCTTTGCCTTTTTGTGACACGCGAATCCAGTCATTTGCGTGTAAGCTGAATAAGAAAGTGTAATTGTCATCCATTACAGTCCATTCTTCTTCTGGTTTAAAGGCAACTACTGCCCGATTCGGCAGCTCATCCTTTACGGCATCCGCCACATAGAGCGGCACCGCATGGAAGCGCTTGCCATCGGTGAAGATATCGACGCGCAGCATGTCCCCATTGTTGGCAATGCCGCCACGGATCGGGATGCCGCTCTTTTGGGTATCGAGCAGCGAAACCGTGCGGATAATGGGCGCATTCTTGCCGGGTGCGCTCGGTTTATAGAGTGGTTCCTTAAAGGCCTTCTTGCCATCATCGCCATGCGCTCGTAGCCGTTCTGCGATGGCATCGATGAGCGGGAGGTTGCGCGGGTCGTCGTAACTAACGATCTTCGGCAGGTCGGCCAGCTTGAGGCTGGTCAGCGGCGTCTTCACGGCGCTCTTGCCATCCGCGAGATATTTGGCTGAACGTATCGTCTCCTGATGGGCAGCACCCAGTCCACGCCTGGTGGGTGCGCGGGAGACACGCACTGGTTGGATTGTCTGCAGCAACTCTTCGCTGTAGTGGTCGAGTTTCGCCAACCCATCGGCCGGTGCAGGCGAGAGCCACGCCACTACTTCATCGCGGAAGTAGGGCCAGGGGGTAGGGAAATATCCATCGAGCTTGCGCAGGGCTTCGAGGTCGAGGACTTCGCCGCTCTCCGGGTCCACATGAGTTCCGCGCGCATACTCCAATTCGCCACGGCGTGAATAGTCGGAGAGACGTTTCACCATGGAGCGGCTGCAGGCAGCCACCACCGCAGCATCCAGCGCATGGTGCAGATCGCCATCGGCTCGTACCTTGATGAACCCCCAGCGGGTGCGCAGATAAGCGGTTAGTTGACCCGAAACCACCACACAGCGCGACTCCTTGCCGTCGGCGAGTTGCAGGTGGGTCTCCACCATCCGTTTGAACTCGCGGGCAATGTAGCGGGTGTCGGTCAGATGGCGCTCGCGAAACTCCTGGGCAGCTTCGGCGCCGAACTCCTTGCGCAACAGATTCCGCCGCTTGGTCTCACGGTAGTTTTTGTTGCCTTCGACCCAGGCGACGAAGGCGCGCCAACGTTCGCTCTCATTCTTGCCATCGAGATATTCATAAGGGGTCTGGTTGCCTTTGTTGCGGTTTTCGACGGTCAGCACCAGCACCTTGTTG
>DASWUD010000288.1:0-23581 GCA_036401755.1 Gammaproteobacteria bacterium | reverse complement strand
GAGTACCCGGCGCACATCGTGCACATCGAAAAGCGCCGCGTGGTCGTTACCCTCGGGGAGCTTCTCCCGACCGATGTTGAATCGCCCCTGCGGATCACACTCGCCCAAGGGATCTCGCGCGGTGAGCGCATGGACTATACGCTGCAAAAAGCCGTCGAGCTGGGGATCACTACCATCGTACCGCTTGTGACCGAGCATTGTGTGGTGGAGCTGAAAGGTGAGCGCCAGGAAAAACGGCTGGAACATTGGCGCGGCATCATCACCGGCGCCTGTGAACAGTGCGGACGCAACAAACTACCAGAACTGTTACCGGTGATGACGCTCGCTGCATGGTTGGCTAGGCCAGGAGAAGGAGCGCGGCTGCTGCTCGATCATCGCGCCGCGGGAGGCATCAACAGCTTGGCCGCTGCCTCATCTTTCACACTGCTGGTCGGTCCGGAGGGGGGGCTGTCACCGCATGAGCAGCAGCAGGCGCTCTTGTCGGGTTATCAGGGCGTGCGTCTTGGCCCACGTGTACTGCGCACCGAAACCGCAGCACTGGTTGCGCTCGCTGCGCTGCAGACGCGCTTTGGCGATCTCGGTTAGCGCAGCAGCGCGATGTAGTGTGCCAGCGCCTCGATCTCCTGATCGGTCAAGCTCTGCGACACCTGCTCCATGCGGCTGTTGCTGCGCTTGATGTCCGCCCCATTAACCTTGTGCTGCGCCGCGGCACGGAAGCGTTGCAGAGTCGTCATCACGTATTGCGGCCGCTGTCCGGCGATACGCGCATAGCCCGCCTCTCCCTTGCCGCTGTCGCCATGACAGAACTGGCAGACACTCTTGTAGATGTGCTCGGCCTCTTTGGCACGCAGTGGGTCAACCGCCACAGGTTTCAGGGTCTGGTTGTTGAAATAGATGGCAAGGTTGACCTTATCTTCCAGCGTAAAGTTGGCAGCGAGGGTCTGCATCACGAAATTTTTGCGGCGCCCATCCGCGAACTTCTGTACCTGCTCGATGAGATAGGGGGGATTCTGCCCTGCCAGATTGGGGATCTCCGGCCTGAGGCTGTTACCGTCCTCTCCGTGGCAGTGGGCGCAGAGCATGATGCGCTCCTTGCCGGCCCGCATGGCGGCCTGCAGTTTGAGCGGATCCTGTTCAATCTCGGCGATCTGCGCCAGAATCGACTCTTGCGTCACTCCGCCCCCATCACTCTCCGCAGCCGTCACCGCCGCAGAGGTCAGGGTAACTGCCGCCATCACCAAAGCACCAATTAATTTCGCCATAAGTCTTACCAATCATCGATTTGGGGAACTGTTTTTTTTATATCTGACAGCTGCTTCAACTACGCTTATACCACTACTTTCCCTCCCGCACCCCAATCTGCAGCAACATTTTTTCAAGAACTTCCAGATCGGGAACCACTACCGGATTTCCATCCAGCAGCAGGCGAGTCAAAACACCGGCCTCGTGTTTTTGCGAGCCCGGCACATAATGCAGATTCTCTTCCTTGAGCGCGTGCAGACGCGGGATCCCCTGCGCCACCATGGCAATGAACGGCACCGCCGCTCCTTCGCCTAACGCATTGAAAATAATCAAGCGGGCCTGACTGCCTGGCGTTCCCTCGGTGGAGCCCATCAGATTTTCCAGTGAAACTACCGGCACGCTCCTGCCTCGCCAGGCAACAAATCCTTTCAGCCAACCTGGCGCCTGATCGACAGCCTTGGGCTTCTCGTAGGCGACCACCTCGGCCACCGCAGTATTCGGCATCAGCAGGTTGAAACCATGGAATGGCATCAGCAGACAGCGGACAATCAGCTCTGCCTCTTCACCTGCGGATGCAGCCTTTTCGCTACTGCGCAAAGTTGTGCCTGTATCTGCCATGTTTGTGCTGTCCCCTTACCAAGCCTAGACGCTTCGCAGCTTGAGCATCTGTTGGATACTTTCCAGCAGGTCGGCCTCGGTATACGGTTTACCCATATAGATGTTGACGCCGATCTCCATGGCACGCTGTCGGTGTTTATCGCCACTGCGTGAAGTGATCATGATGATGGGCAGATCACGGAAACGCGCCGAATTGCGGATATGGGTTGCCAGTTCATAACCATCCATGCGCGGCATTTCGATATCAAGCAACATCACATCCGGGGTGACATCCTCCAGCACCGACAGGGCATCCACACCATCCTTCGCCGTCACGCACTTCATGTTGTGGCGCTTGAGCAGTCGCTCGGTGACCTTGCGCACGGTGATTGAGTCGTCCACCACCATGATGGTCGGTTCCGTCGCGACCTTTGTCGTTACCTCAACCGGCTTGACACCACCACGCCGCGCCAGGCCACGACGGATCAGTGCCGGCAGGTCGATAATCAGTGCCACATTACCATCGGCCAGAATGGTGGCGCCGGAGATATCCTGCAGCGTGCTCAATTGCGGTCCCAGTGATTTCACCACGATTTCGCGGCTCCCCACCAGACTATCCACCGCCAGGGCCACACGGTTATCGCCACTTTGCGCGAGCAACAGCGAGACCTTCTCTCCCTCCATCACCGGTGCCTGGGTGGTAACACCCAGCACGCGGCTCAGATGCATCAATTCGTAGTCCTGTCCCACCCAGCGGTAACGTGGCTGCACCTCGGACAGAAGTTGCTCCAGCTCCCCCTTCGCGATGCGCTCGATGCCTGTGATACTCATCAGCGGTACCGCATAGACATCCTCGCCGGCATAGACGAGCAGCGCGCGACTTACCGACAACGTCAGTGGCAGACGTATCGTAAACAGCGTGCCTTTGCCCGCCGTAGAACTGATTTCGAGCACGCCGCCCAATTGCTTGATCTCGCTGGCAACCACGTCCATGCCGACGCCGCGTCCGGCGATCTGCGACAGCGACTCAGCCGTGGAGAAGCCCGACTCAAGGATGAAATGCATAATCTCCTTGTCATCCAACCTGGCATCGGGCGCCATCAAACCCTTGTCGATAGCCTTTCTGCGCACAGCGTCGAGATTTATGCCCGCCCCATCATCACTGACGCGGATCACCACCTCGGAGCCCTCTCGGGACAGGGCGATGATGATGGTGCCTTCAGCTGGTTTGCCGGCCGCCAGACGTTTTTCCACAGCCTCGATACCGTGTGCCACGGAGTTGCGCAACATATGCTCAAGTGGCGCGAGAATGCGCTCGACCACGTTGCGATCCATCTCCACCTCGGCCCCCTTGAAGCTGAGGCCCGCCTCCTTCTTCAGCTCGGCGCAGGTCTGGCGTACGATACGACGCAGACGCGGCGCATGCTCCACCAACGGGACCATGCGCGTATGCATCAGGGTCTCCTGCAACTCGGTGTTGACGCGCGACTGCTGCAACAGCAACGTCTCCGATTCTCGGCTCAAGCCGAGCATCATCTCTTCGATACTGAGCAGGTCGTTGAGACTCTCCATCATTGAACGGGAGAGCTGTTGCATGTGAGTAAAGCGGTCGAATTCGAGCGGATCGAACTCCTCATATTCCTGACCCACCGCCTCACGATAGCGTGAGTCGATCTGCGCCTCGGTCTCGATGTCGAACATGCGCACCTGTTCGCGCAAGCGGGCCACCGTAGTATCGAGATCATCAATGTTGAATCGCAACGCGCCGAGCTGCTGCTCCACACGCGAACGATAGATGCTCACCTCGCCGGCGAAATTGACCATATTGTCGAGCAAGTCTGCACGCACACGCACCATCTCGTGCTGCACGCGCTGACCCTGGCGCCGGTTATCGGCGCCCTCCTCGGCCGGTTCCGCCTTGAATTCATGAACCGGGGCCTCGCTGGCGATCGGCTCGACGCTCGGCTCGCTCTGTGCTTCGGCTGCGGCGCGCCGCTCAGCGATGCTGCTCTTGATCAGCTCGCTGACATTGGTTACCAGATAGATGCCGTTGGAGAGGGCCGTACGCCGGGTAAGTTGGCTAAAGATTAGGGAGAGCCGTTCGCCACAGGAGGCCAGCAAGGCAAACATCTTTTCCGAAATCGGCACATGACCGTCATTGACTGCGCGCATCAGATCCGCGATTGCCTTCGCCAGCTCGGTGAGCTCGACTATCACTGCGGCACCCGCTTCCTGCATCAGTGCTTCGGCCTCGTGGCGTATCTCGTGCAGCAGCTTGAACTCATCCTGGCTTCTGCGCCATGCCGCAATCTTGGTGTTGAGCTGCTCGATGCGCTCGCGGCCCGAGACGAGTAGCAACTCTAGCGGATCGATGACCGGTTGAGCGTGCGTGTCGGAAGCCTGTTCCTGACTCAAGGCAACCGCAGGTGTCGTGGAAGTGGTCGTGGTGCTCGGTGGTACGGGTGTCGGCGCTGGCGCCTCCGTTTCACCACGCCCCAACTGCATAATGGCATTAATGAGATCATCACCTGAAGTGAGCGGCTCACGCTTACGCACCTGTTCCAGCATCACCACCAGGCGATCATGGGCAAGCTGCAGCAGATCCATCATGCGTTTGGAGCGGGCCACTCTTCCTTCAACTACCGCCTCGAAGACACTCTCCAGCGAGTGACCCAGATCCCCGATAGCGCCGATCCCCGCCATGCGTGCCCCACCCTTGAGGGTATGCAACTGACGCTGGAGCAGTTCGGCGAGAGAGCGATCATCGGGATTCTTGACCCACGAATGGAGTGTCTCTTCGGAGGCATTGAGGATATCGCCCCCTTCCTCCAGGAAGATTTCGAGCAACTCCGGGTCGTACTCTTCAGCTTGCGGCGAGCTCTTCTCAACCTTCGGCGCCACGCTCTCTGTGCGGGACAAAGCCGCAATAGGTGGCGGGACGACCTGAACCGGTTCGGCAATTTCCAGCGGTGGTATCGCGTCCCGCTCGGAGGCATTAGCAGTTGTCCCGCCATCAAGAATCTCGAACGCCTTCTCCAGATCACTGACGTCGGCCAGGGTACCTGGCGCGACTTCTGGCAGCTCGATAGGGCGTAGGTGCCCAATTTCTGGCGATTGCGGCGCAAGCTCAGCTACTGTGGCTTCGGCAGCGCCCCCCTGCTGCATCACTTCGGGAACCGATGCCAGCCCCTCCTCGGGACGCGCGGCGACGTTCTCCTCTGCGTGCTTTACCGTTTCGTACAAGGCGACAGCACGCGCGGTTAGCTGGTTGCTGGCGGGCAGCAGATGGCGCCCGCCATCCTGCAGGTGGGCAATAACCTGACGGGTGTAGTCCAGGCAATCTTCGAGCAAGGCCGCCCCCTCTTCGGGCATGGGAAGGCGTTCGACCTGCAGTGTCTTTGCATACTTTTCGAGCGGGCCACTCACCTCGGCAACCGGTATGACACCCGCCATGCGGGAACTGCCCGTCAGCGTATGGAGCGCACGAATCAGCGGTTCATTGATCCGGTGCGAGCCGTTCTTATAGCTCTCCAAGAAGGATTGCACCTGTTCAAGATGGCCCTGAGTCTCCTTGGCGTAAATCTCCAACAGAACGGGGTCGAGCTCGCGCCGCGGGTGCAGCGCGCCGCTCTCAACAGCGGCCGCGACTGGCTGGACGGTCATGCTCGCGCCAACTGGCTCTTCCTTGAGCTGCATGCCGCCGGGCTGGACGATCTCATGGGCTCCCTCACGCAACAACTCGATTTCGTCCCCAAGTGGGGTGCCGTCACGGAAGTTGGCGATGAGCTGGGGGAATGCCTCGCGCGCCTGATCGAGCATGTCAAACATGGCGGGTCCCGGACGCACGCTGCCGTCGATGACCCGGTTGAGCATGTTCTCGAATGCCCAGGCGAACTCGCCAAGCACCGCGGCACCCACCAGGCGTCCACTTCCCTTCAGGGTGTGGAAGCAGCGCCGCAGATCGCGCAGCGCCTCCTCATCGGCCGGGTTATTGCTCCATATCGGCAACAGCGTACCGATTTTGGCCACCTCTTCCTGAGACTCTTCGATGAAAATCTCCAGGATCTCCTCATCCACCTCTGGGTTCATCCCCGCCGGAGGGAGTGGTGGCACAGGTGCAGGTTTAGCGATCGTGACGACGGCTGGGGCTTCAATCGTCAGCGCGGTAACATCGAGCTCCACCGCTTTCCTGTGCGCGTCTGCTCCAAGGGTTTCGACATGCTTCGGCTCATCGGCCAGGGCATCCACTGGGTAACCCAGCGCCGCCACGCCGCTCTCGGCGACATCGAGCACCGATGCCGGATGGACGCGGCTCTGGACAAAGGCTTCCAGGTAGTACTCGATACTCATGATGGCATCGGCGAGGGCATCGAGCTTTTGCGGCTGGGGAAGCGTGAGCCCCTTTTCCAGCTCATTGCTGATAAAAAGCCCGCAGGAGCGCAGTACCTGCGCTGCACGGCGGTAGGAGAGCATCGTCAGGCTGCCGACGATCTCATGCAGCTGGGCGGCGACGCCGCTCAGCAGTGACTTATCGGTGGGGTTTTCCAGATATTGGCTGACGGCCTCGCGAATACGGATCACACCATCGCGCGACTCTTTCATCACTTGACGGACTACCCGGCCATGCTCTGCCTCGGCCAGCTGCCCCACCTCATCCGTTGAGACCTGGCCCGCCGCATCATCCGCCTTTTCCAGCGGTGTCATGCTTCCCCAGTCGCTGAGCGCCGACTCTACCGCCAGGATCGCTCCTGCTACTCCCATTAAGGTGGCATCCTCGGGAACCGCGGCACCATTTGCGATGCGGTGTAACTCGGCCGACTGTTCGCGCAGTTGCTGGGACAGCTCCTCCTGATGCAACAGCACCAGCGTCTCAGCCATGGTACCGAGGCTATCGGCGATGCCCGCCAAACCACGCACTGCGCTGCGATCGCCGCGCACGAAGATATCAAAGGTCTCCTTGATTCGCGCAAGCTCTTCAAGGATATCCGCCGAGACCGTGCGTTTGAGTTCGGCATTGAAGCCGCCCAGCAACGGCTGGGAGGGCTGTGCCAAAAGTGAGTCGAGTTGGAAGGCTTTGCGCAGCTCACTCGTCACCGGGCCATCACCCGATGATTTTGCAATACGCAACAGCAGCGAACCGATCAGCCCCGGCTCTTCACTCACATCATCGGAAATCTTCTTGAGTAACCGATCGCATCTGCCCAGCAGCAGTTTCTTGTCCTTGTCGAGAGGAATTGCACCATCCCTGATCCCTTCGGCAAAACCCCGTGCAATCCACAGCCACTGGCGGATCTGCGGAGCCGCCTCTACCGAGTAGAGCCGCTCAAATATCGTGTCGATGATCTTCAGCTGGATTGGGACGTTCTCGTCCCGCAGCAGCCGGAGCAATGCTGCCTGATAATAGGGGCGCAGTTTCCGCGCCAGGGCCTTGATATCGATCGTCTGATATTGGGCCTTGTCGGCGGGCATCACCGACAAATCGGGGGCAAAAAAATCGCTCTCGGCAATCGGCGTGGCACCGCGCACCTGCCGCAGCTCATTCAGCAGAGGACGCAGGATGGCCGGGTTATCGCCCCCCCTGGCTTGCAATGACTCCAGATAATCGGGGAGCTGGAGGATGGCACGCATCAGCGCTTCGAGCCCATGCTCACGGTCGGCCACCTCACCGCCTCGTATGGCTGCAGCGAGCTGTTCAGTTTCTGTGGCGAATCTCGCGGCGCCACTCAGCTCCACCATCTGCAGCGTTCCTGCCACCTGATGGAGAAGGGAGATACAGGCGTCAAGCTGCGCCTCGTCTTCACTGTTTTCAACGAAGGCTTCGAGTGTGATGCGTGCCTGCTTGAGGGTCTCGTCGATTTCGCCCTTGACCCAGGCTAGGGTGCTGACATCAAATTTTTCTGCACTACGCATGTGACAGCCCCTTTAGAGCGCATCTCCCAGGGAGACATTGCTCGCGACCACGCTTGACCGCAGCGGGGAACGCCAGGCGATTGACGCCGTACGCCACTGCATAGAGAGCGTTTCCGGGACCGCGTCGCTCCAGCGATTTCCCTGCGAGCATCATCAACTGATATTCCCCGGGCTCAGTGGGGCAGTTTGAAGCCGGATACCGATTTCTTCAGGTCGTTGGCGAGCTCGGCAAGATTACCGATGGAACGCGCCGTCTGGCTGGTACCCTCGGAGGTCTGGGTAGTAATCTCCTGAATGACGTTCATGGTGTCGGAGATGCTGGCGGCCGCGACCGCTTGTTGGCGTGTGGCGCTGGAGATGCTCTGCACCAGTCCCGCCAGGCTGGTCGACACGGTTTCGATCTCACCGAGTGCTGCGCCGGCGTCTTCGGCCAGTTTCGCCCCCGCGACCACACCGGAGGTACTCTGCTCCATCGAGATGACCGCCTCGTTGGTGTCGGTCTGAATGGTCTTTACCAGCGCCTCAATCTGGCGGGTTGCGTCGGCGGAACGTTCAGCGAGGCGTTGCACTTCGTCCGCAACCACCGCGAAGCCGCGGCCCGCTTCACCGGCCATCGCCGCCTGAATCGCCGCGTTAAGAGCCAGAATGTTGGTCTGCTCGGCAATGTCGTTAATCAGTTCCACGATATCACCGATCTCCTGTGACGATTCACCGAGACGCTTGATACGCTTCGAGGTCTCCTGGATCTGTTCACGAATGGCGTCCATACCATGAATGGTCTTGCGTACCGCCTCGGCGCCCTTCTTGGCGATCTCCACCGAGCGCTGCGCTTCGTCGGCCAGCTGACCGGCGTTTTGCGACACGCCTTCGATGGAGAGGGCCATCTCATTCACGGCAGCACTCGCCGAGGTGATCTGTTGGGCCTGATGCTCACTCGCCTCGGCGAGGTGAACGGCAGTTGCCTGGGTATTTTCCGCCGCGCTCGAAACCTGGCTAGCGGTCTTGTTGATCGCCACAACGAGGTTGCGCAGTGCGTCGATGGCGTAGTTCATGGAGTCGGCGATGGCACCGGTGATGTCCTCGGTTACTGTCGCGTTCACCGTAAGGTCACCGTCGGCCAGGTCGCCCATCTCATCCAGTAGACGCATAATGGCCTGCTGGTTGCTGCGGTTCTTCTCATCAGTATTGCGCTTCTCCTGCTCGGCGTCGCGTCGTTGCGCATCGGCAGCGGCCACGCGATGCTCACCTTCCTGCTTCAGGCGATAGCCCAGCAGCAGCAGCAGCACCACGGCAATCGCACCGAACACATTACCAAACTTTGAGCTGAGGAAGCGTGTGCCCGCATAGTCGCGGTAATTTTTTTCCAGCGCGGTGAGACTGGCGAGCAGCCCCTCACTGTTATCGAGAACGAGTTGCACCGCTTCGGACATTTCGAACAACTCCGGGCTGCGGTCCAGTATGCCGCTCACCTGCTTGCCAAGCGCATCGAAGTGGTCACTCGTCTCTTCCACCTTCTCGATAATCTGCTCGTCACCCACCGCCTTGATGTTGAGGCGCGCATCGCCGTCGAGCATGCCGTTGATGACGCTGCCAAACAGCGCCGCGTCGCGACCGAAGCGGTCGGCTGCCGTCACCGCGCCTTCGCCGCCTTCGAGCATGCGGTTCACGTTGGTGATGATACGCTGCGCCAACATCAGCTGACGGCTGGCAACATAGACTTGATCAGGAGCGCTGCCTTTCTGCGCCATCATACTGGCCACCTCATCGGTGACGGCAAGCAGCTGTGGGGAGTTCTGGTTGGCCAATTTGACGATTTCGCGCAGGGCGACGATCATGCCGCGGGACTTGATCACCAGCTGGGTGTTTGCGTCATATTTTTTCCACTTCTCGTCCACATCCAACGCGAGCGCATTCACCTCCGCGGTGGTTTCGTGAACGGGCCTCATCCCCGCCTCGCCGCCCCCTTCCAGGAGCAGCCTCAGGTTACTGTCGAACTGGTCACGCGCCTTCTTCAGGTCGTCGAAGGTCTGGGGCTGGCCACGGTTCGCCTCACCGGTCAGCTTGGAGATCTGCTGCGACAGCACACGGTTTTCGTTGACCAGTCGCAGGAACTGGGAGTCGCGAGCCTCTTGTTGTCCGACGAGGTAGTACACGACACCCATGACCAGCACCGCCGCCAGCAGCAGGACGATGATTACCGCCAGCCCGCGGTTTTCCGCGGTGGCTATCGGGGCAGTGGCGGTGCCCGCTCCTCTTTTCTTGAATGGATTCTTCATATTCCCAGCTCCTGCATCGAATTCCCGGGAGTCATGCGGTGCCCCCGTGGTGTGGTCGTTTTATGTATTCGTCTGCGGCCCCTCAGGCGGCCACTTTCATGAATTCCGGCGTCTCAAACAGCTTGTTCATATCGAATATCCCCCACTGCTCCCCCGTCTGCCGGTACGAGCCCACCAGATAATTTTCAAGGGGAGTCCCCTTGCCATCTACATGGTGGGGAGAAAACTCTTCATCGAGGAAGTGGCGCATGCCATAGACCTCATCGACCATCAGGCCGGCCGTCACTCCGCGCCGCGAGACCACCAGCACCCGGGAGCGGCGTTTCGTCCCTTCCGGCTCGTTGGTGAGGAACCCGCGCAGATCGAGGATCGGCATCAGATTGCCGCGAACGTTGGCTACACCGAGCACCCAGGTGCGTGCGCCGGGAATTCGTGTCATTGCAGGAGGGGTCAGGATTTCGCGCACGTCATTCATGGCGACCACCAGGCGCTGTCCCATCAGACCAAAGCCGATGGCATCCCAAGTGGACTGGATGTCCATCTGTTGTGGCAGGCCATGGGCGGCCCGCTTGGCTTTCAGCTCCAGCGCCTGCAACAGCAGGATAGGTGCCTTCTCCTGAGAGACAGTCACTCGCTCATCCCCACTCAGCTGCCCAGCAGGTTCCTGAGCTTCTGCACCAGTGTATCTTCATCCACCGGCTTGGTCACATAATCGCGCGCCCCTTGGCGCAGCCCCCACACCCGATCGGTCTCCTGGTCCTTGGTGGTGACGATGATAATGGGAATGTGGGATGTCTCGGGATTCTTGGTGATCTGCCGGGTGGCCTGGAAGCCGTTCATCCCCGGCATCACCACATCCATCAGAATGAGGTCGGGCATGAGCTCCTTGCTGCGTGCCACTCCCTCTTCACCATTGTTGGCGGTCTGTACGGTATGTCCCAGTTTGTGCAAGATGGTGGTCAGAATGTGGATTTCGGTCGGCGAATCATCGACGATCAGGACCTGCGCCATTTACTTCTCTCCTGCCTAGCTCGTAAATACTGAAAAAAACTAACGTTTCGGGGAAAAACTGCGTTTTTACACCCGCTTGGATTTTCTAACCAGTGCGCCCCTTCAGGACATGCTGCTCGATTGCCCCCAGCAGCTCCTCGCGGGTGAATGGCTTGGTCAAATACTGTTCTGAGCCGACGATGCGACCACGTGCCCGATCGAACAGGCCGTCCTTGCTCGACAACATGATCACCGGCGTGCCCCTGAATTTTTGATTGTGCTTGATCAGTGCGCAGGTCTGGTAGCCATCAAGACGCGGCATCATGATATCCACAAAGATAATATCGGGGTTGTTATCGGCGATTTTTGACAGGGCCTCGAAGCCGTCATTGGCGGTAATGACGTCACACCCTTCCTTTTTGAGCAGCGTTTCTGCGGTACGGCGGATCGTTTTACTGTCATCGATCACCATCACCTTGAGCCCCTGCAACGCCGCACTTGCTGCCTCAGCCACCAACGACTTCTCTCCCAACCAAAATAAATGTTTCTAAAATAATCAGTTACTTTTCTCTTCTCATGTGCATTATATACTTAATCCATTGCCGATATTTAACATATCTTCGGCCGCCAATCCACCAGTTACACCTCCTGCGGCTGGCCGGAAGGCAGCGGCAATCCCCCTACCCATCGGCGGGAATCGCTGCCTGGCAGGCAAACCGCCTGTTATGCTGCTAGCTAAATCCTTCCGTTCCACCAAAACAGGGAGCCCTCATGACCATTCGTCTCGGTGTCGTCATGGACCCGATTTCTGCCATCAAATACCACAAGGACAGCACCCTGGCGATGCTGTTCGCCGCCCAGCGGCGCGGCTGGCAGCTGTTCTACATGGAACAGGCCGACCTCTACCTGCGCGATGGGCGCAGCTTTGCCGCGATGCGGCCATTGCGGGTAAGGGAGGATGAGCAACACTGGTTTGAGCTGGACAGTGCACAGGAGCTGCCGCTGGGCGAACTGGATGTGGTGCTGATGCGCAAGGACCCGCCCTTCGATATGGAGTACATCTACACCACCTACCTGCTGGAGCGCGCCGAGTCGGAGGGGTGCCTGGTGGTCAATCGCCCGCAGAGCCTGCGCGACGCCAACGAAAAGCTCTTCACCGCCTGGTTCCCGCACTGCACCCCGCCCACCCTGGTGAGCCGCAATAAGGCACAACTGCGCACCTTCATCGCCGAGCAGGGGACGGCAATCCTCAAGCCGCTGGAGGGGATGGGGGGTAGCTCCATCTTCAAGGTGGAGCAGGGCGACCCCAACACCAGCGTCATCATCGAGACCCTCACCGCGCTCGGCAGCCGCTTTGTCATGGCGCAGCGCTTCATCCCCGAGATTGCGCAGGGCGACAAGCGCATCCTGCTGGTGGACGGCAAGCCTGTGCCCTACGCGCTGGCGCGCATTCCGGCCGCCGGCGAGCTGCGCGGCAATCTCGCGGCGGGCGGCACCGGGGTAGGCGTGCCGCTCACCGAACGCGACTACTGGATCTGCGCGCAGGTGGGGCCGGAGCTGCGCCGCCGCGGCCTGCTCTTCGTCGGCCTCGACGTGATCGGCGACTACCTCACCGAGATCAACGTCACCAGCCCCACCTGCATTCGCGAATTGGACAAGCAATACCACCTCGACATCGCCGGCGATCTGATGGCGGCAATCCAACTCCAGCGTGCAAGCAAAGGTACGTGACCGTGCCCAAACCCCCCTTTTGAAGCTCGCTCAGCCGCAACGAGCAACCACCCTCTCGACAACTCTTGGCGCACACGCTCACTCCCGCCGCCAGATTGAAAAAATTCGATATCGCTTTGACTGCATGAGGGGCGTTGCGCCACATGGCGATGCGATATAATCGCTCCATGAGATCTTCCTTTCTGCTATCGGCCGGGGCCTCTTCATGAGCGCGGCCCTCTCCCCCATCCGTACCACCTCCGGCGATCGTCTCGGCGTCACGCTCTTTGCCGCCTTGGCCTTGCACGCGCTGCTCATCCTCGGGGTCGGTTTCACCCGCGACGACCCGGCAGCACGCAATGCCCCCCCCCTCACCCTGGAGATCACCCTGGTACAGAGCCGACAGAAAGAGGCGCCCAAGGAGGCCGACTATCTGGCCCAGGCCAATCAAGCCGGTGGCGGCGATGTCATAGAGAAGGTGCGCCCCTCCACGCTGCTGGCCGCCCCCCACAGCCGTGACGAGCAGGGCGATGCGGAGAGCAACCGGCTTACCACCTCGCCGCCGCCACGCACCGCCCCGCCCCAACGCCAGCTTGTTACCGCCGAGCACAGTGAGCGCAAGAGCGCCGTCACCCGGGAACAGCCCCAACCCCAGCTACCGGAGAGCATCGAAGCGCCCGACCTGATGGTACGCAGCCGTGAAATCGCCCGCCTCGAGGCCGAGTTGCGCGAACGCCAGCAGCAGTACGCCAAGATGCCGCGCCAGACCTTCATCTCCGCCAACACCCGCGAATACAAATATGCGGCGTACGAGGATGGCTGGCGCGTCAAGGTGGAGCGCATCGGCAACCTCAACTACCCGGACGAGGCGAAGCGCAAGCAGCTCTCTGGCAGTCTGCTGCTCGATGTGGCGATCAATCCCGACGGCACGCTGTACAGCGTCAGCGTGGTGCGCTCCTCGGGCCACAAGGCGCTCGACGATGGCGCCATGCGCATCGTCAAGCTGGCGGCACCCTTCGCCCCCTTTCCCGCCGAGATCCGCAAGGACACCGACATCCTGCACATCATCCGCACCTGGCAATTCCAGAGCGACAACCGGCTGCGCGCCTTTTGAGTCCATCTAACCATGAGCCAAGCCCTCAACCTGCGCAATCACTTCCTCATCGCCATGCCGGCGCTCGAGGACCCCAACTTTTTTCATACCGTCACCTACGTCTGCGAACACAATAGCGAAGGGGCATTGGGGATCGTCATCAACCGCCCCACCGACATCACCCTCGGCGAGCTGTTGGCGCAACTGTCGATCACCGCCGAGCCGCAGATCGACACCACCCGCAACGTCTTCGAAGGGGGACCGGTACAACAGGAGCAGGGTTTTCTGCTCCACTCGCCACTGGGACGCTGGAGTGCCTCGCTTCCGATAACCGAGCAGATCGCGCTAACCAGCTCGAAGGACATCCTCGAAGCCATTGCCAACGGGGCGGGGCCCGAACGCTATCTGCTGACACTCGGCTATGCCGGCTGGGGACCGGGCCAGTTGGAGGAGGAGATGGTAGCCAATGCCTGGCTGAGTGGCCCGGCCAGCGCCGAGATCCTGTTCGATACTCCAGCAGAGCAACGCTGGGAGGCGGCCGCGGCCCTGCTCGGGGTCGACCTGCGGCTGCTCTCCAGCGACTCCGGCCACGCCTGATGGACCGGGCGGGACCGCGCACCCTGCTCGGTTTCGACTTCGGCACGCGCCGCATCGGCGTGGCGGTCGGCCAGGAGCTGACCGGTACGGCGCGCCCCCTCACCACGCTCACCTCGCGCGACGGCGGCCCCGACTGGGCCGCCATCAGCCGCCTTATCGAGGAGTGGCAACCCGCGGCGCTGGTGGTCGGCATTCCCTGGCACATGGATGGTAGTGAAATGGAGCTGACCCGCCTCGCCACCCGCTTTGGTAATCGCCTGCGGGGCAGGTACAATCTGCCGGTATTCACAGTCGATGAACGGCTCACCTCCGCCGAAGCCGAACAACTGCTACACGAAGAGGGCCAGCGGTTCGACCAAGGTGCCGTGGACCAGGTGGCCGCCCAGCTGATCCTCCAGTCGTGGCTCGACCAGCACGCCTCACAACGAGAAGACCAATGACCGCCACACCCGATTACGACATCGAAGCACTACTAGACGAGATGGCCACCGAACTGCAGGCGCAACTCGCCGCCAGCGGCCGCGACAACCCCTGCATGATCGGTATCCACACCGGCGGAGTGTGGCTAGCCAACGGGTTGCACCGTCGTCTCGGCCTCAGCTGCCCGCTCGGCACCCTCGACATCAGCTTCTACCGTGACGACTTCTCGCGGGTCGGCATGCACCCGCAGGTGCGCCCCTCCAACCTGCCCTTCAATATCGAGGGACAGCACATCATCCTGATCGACGACGTGCTGCAGACCGGCCGTACCATTCGCGCCGCCCTCAACGAGATTTTTGACTACGGCCGCCCCGCCTCGGTGATGCTGGCAGTACTGGTGGAGCGCAGCGGCCACGAGCTGCCGATTGCGGCCGACGTTGCCGGCATCCACATGGAGCTGGAGGACGATGAGCAGATCAAACTGCAAGGCCCCGCCCCGTTGACCCTGACTCTGCAGAGGCAGCATGTACACGACTAACATCCAGTTCGATGCCCAGGGCAACCTGCGCCACTTCCTCTCCATCGAGGGGGTAAGGCGCGACAAGCTGATCGAGATCCTCGACCTGGCCGAGTCGTTCGCCAACATCGGCGAGCAGGCGGTAAAAAAGGTACCGCTGCTGCGCGGCAAGACCATCGTCAACCTCTTCTTCGAGACCAGCACGCGCACCCGCACCACCTTCGAACTGGCGGCCAAGCGCCTCTCCGCCGACGTGCTCAACATCAACATTGCCACCTCCGCCACCAGCAAGGGGGAGAGCCTGCTCGACATGCTACACAACCTGGAGGCGATGCACTGCGACATGTTCGTGGTGCGCCACGCCGACAGCGGCGCGGCCCACTTCATTGCCCAGCACGTGGCGCCGCACATCAGCGTCATCAACGCCGGCGACGGCCGTCACGCCCATCCCACCCAGGGGATGCTCGACGTCTTCACCATCCGCCGCCACAAGGGTGACTTCGCCAAACTGCGCGTCGCCATCGTCGGCGACATCCTCCACTCGCGCGTGGCGCGCTCGGAGATCCACGCCCTCACCACCCTCGGCACCGCCGAGGTGCGCGTCATCGGCCCGAAGACGCTCATCCCGCGCGACATCGCCACCCTCGGGGTGCACGTCTACCACGACATGGCCGCGGGACTGCAGGATGTGGACGTGGTGATCATGCTGCGCCTGCAAAAAGAGCGCATGAGCGGCGCGCTGCTGCCGAGCGAGAACGAATACTTCATCAACTACGGCCTCACCGAGGAGAAGCTCGCCTGTGCCAAGCCCGATGCCATCGTGATGCACCCGGGGCCGATCCTCCGCGGCGTGGAGATCGACTCGGCGGTGGCCGACGGTCCGCAGTCGGTGATTCTGGAGCAGGTGAGCAACGGCATCGCGGTGCGCATGGCGGTGATGTCGATGGTGCTGGGGCGCCAGCAGAGCGGCGAGGCGGAGGGGTGAAGATGAAGATCGAAATTCGCAACGGCCGCGTCATCGACCCCGCCAATAACATCGACACGATCACTTCGCTGTTCATCAGCGATGGCACCATCGCCGCCCTCGGCCAGCCACCGGCCGGCTTTGTTGCCGAGCAGGTCATCGACGCCAGCAATAAGTTGGTGTTGCCGGGGCTGGTGGATCTGCAGGCGCGCCTGCGCGAACCGGGCCTCGAACACAAGGGGACCATCGCCAGCGAGACGCGCGCCGCCGCGGCCGGCGGCATCACCACCCTGTGCTGCCCGCCCGACACCGACCCGGTGCTCGACACCGAGTCGGTGGCCGAGCAGATGCGCCAGCGCGCCCACAGCGCCGGCTTTGCCCGCGTCATTCCGCTCGGCGCGCTCACCGCCGGCCTGAAGGGCGAGCAGCTCGCCGAGATGCAGACGCTCAAGGATGCCGGCTGTGTCGCCATGAGCAATGCACGCCAGCCCATCCTCAACACGCTGGTGCTGCGCCGCGCCCTGGAGTACGCCGCCACCCTGGGGCTCACCGTGGTGCTCCACCCGGAAGACCCCTATCTCGCCAGCAACGGCTGTATCCACGAAGGGGCGGTCAGCACCCGCCTGGGCCTCGCCGGCATCCCCGAGTGCGCCGAGGTGATCGCCATCAGCCGCGACCTGCGCCTCGTGGAACAGACCGGGGTGCACGCCCACTTCGCCACCCTCTCCTCGGCGCGCGCCGTGGAGCTGGTGGCCGAGGCACGCGCGCGCGGCGTGCCGGTCACTGCCGATGTGAGTATGCAGCAGCTCTTTCTCACCGAGATGGACGTCAACTACTTCAACAGCTTGTGCCACGTGCGCCCGCCGCTGCGCACCCAACGCGATCGCGACGGTCTGCGCGCCGCACTCAGTGATGGTGTGCTTGGCGCCATCTGCTCCGATCACCAGCCCCACGATCTCGACGCCAAGCTCGCCCCCTTCGCCGCCACCGAACCGGGCAGTTCCGGGCTGGAGACGCTGCTGCCGCTGGCACTGCGCCTGGCCGAGGAGAAGGTAGTCAGCCTGAACCAGGCCATCGCCCGCGTCACCTGCGATCCCGCCCGCATCCTGGGCATCGACGCCGGTACCTTGCAGATCGGTGCACGTGCCGATCTCTGCATCGCCGATCCCCACGCGCGCTGGAGCGTCAACGACAAGACGCTGCTCAGCCGGGGCAAGAACTCGCCATTCCTTGGCTGGGAGTTGAGCGGCCAGGTCACCCACACGCTGCTCGAAGGGCGTGTCGTCTATCAGCATTGAACTTACGGAAATGTCCATGAGCCAACCCCACCGCCATACCATCGACCTGGTCACCGCGCCGATCCTCAGCCATGAGCGTTTCGACAGCGAGCAATACCTGCTGCGCGTGCAGGCCCCGCAGATCGCTGCCACCGCCCGCGCCGGCAGTTTCGTGCACATCACTGTGGATGCGCAGCGACCGTTGCGCCGCCCCATTTCCATCATGCGCGTCGACAAGCAGGCGGGATGGGTCGAGTTTCTCTACAAGGTGTTTGGCGAGGGGACGAAGCTGCTGGCGCAGCGCCAGGTAGGCGAGCAGCTGAGTATCCTCGGTCCCATTGGCACGCCCTTCAGCGCACATATGGAGCGGCGCAGGCCGCTGCTCATCGGCGGCGGCGTGGGCATGCCACCGATGATCTTCACCGCCGACGAGCTGCGCGCCATGAAAGGGGTCTACGAGCCGTTTGTCATCCTCGGCTCCGAGGTGCCGTTTCCCTTCACGGCACGCCCCTCGCAGATCATGGTGCCCGGCATGCCGGCCGGCGTCACCGCTGCCATGCCGCTGCTGGAGGATTGGGGCATCGCCTCGCGCCTTGCCAGCCGCCGCGGCTATGCCGGCTGCTTCGACGGCTTTGTCACCGAGCTGGCGCGACACTGGCTCGACGCGCTCACTCCGGAACAACGCAATGAAGTGGAGGTGTTCGCCTGCGGCCCCCACCCGATGCTGGAAGCGGTGGCCAAACTGGCGCGCGATTACCACCTGCCGTGCCAGGTCTCCATGGAGGAGTTCATGGCCTGCGGCGTGGGCGGCTGTGCCGGTTGCGTGGTGGAGGTGAAGACCGAGAAGGGCAGCGCCATGAAGCGAGTCTGCGTCGACGGCCCGGTGTTCGATGCACGCAGCGTCTTTCCCGGTTAGCGCCTGGCGCGCCGCCATAAAAAAAGCCGGTGAACACCGGCTTTTTTTATGAAAGTTGCCGCAACTCAGCGGCGAAAACCCTGCGGCTTCTCCACCGCCTCAATCTGCAACGAGAGACCATCGAGATTGGAGCTGAGCGACTCGGCGATATCCTCCTCGCCGAGCTTGGCCATCAGGCGCACTTCGTTGGGCGAGTCGGCGTTGCGCAGCGCATCCTCCAGAGTGATCTCGCCCTCCTTGAACAGGTCGTAGAGGGCCTGGTCGAAGGTCTTCATCCCCTGCTCGTTTGACTTCTTCATCAACTCCTTGAGGGAGTGGACCTCGCCTTTGAGGATCAGGTCGGTGGCGAGCGGGGTGTTGATCAACACCTCCACCGCTACGCGGCGCCCCTCGCCGTTGGAGCGTGGGATGAGGCGCTGCGCCACCACCGCCTTGAGGTTGAGGGAGAGGTCCATCAACAGCTGCGGACGGCGATCTTCCGGGAAAAAGTTGATGATACGGTCCATCGCCTGGTTGGCGTTGTTGGCGTGGAGGGTGGCCAGACAGAGGTGGCCGGTTTCGGCGAAGGCGATAGCGTGGTCCATCGTCTCGCGGTGGCGGATTTCGCCGATGAGGATGACGTCGGGGGCCTGGCGCAGGGTGTTGACCAGCGCATCCTCGAAGGTATTGGTGTCGATGCCCACCTCACGTTGGGTGATGATGCATCCCTGGTGCTGGTGGACGTATTCGATGGGGTCCTCGATGGTGATGATGTGACCCTTGCTATTCCTGTTACGAAAATCGACCATGGATGCCAGCGAGGTGGATTTACCGGAGCCGGTACCACCGACGAACAGCACGACGCCACGCTTGGTCATGGAGAGCTCGCGCAGCACCGGCGGCAACTTGAGGTCATCGAAGCTGGGGATCTTGGTCTCGATCTTGCGCAGCACCATCCCCACCTGGTTGCGCTGCTGGAAGACGTTGACGCGAAAACGGCCGATGCCGGAGCGGCTCAGGGCGAAGTTGCATTCGCGGTTGGCTTCGAACTCGGCGCGCTGCGCCTCGTTCATGATGCCCAGCACGATCTGGCGCGCCTGATCCGGGGTAAGGCTCCCTTGCGTGACCGGCGTGATGGCACCGTTGATCTTCATGCTGGGTGGAATGCCGGCGGTGATAAACAGGTCGGAGCCGTTTTTGTGCACCATCAGCTTGAGTAGTTGATCGAAATCCACTGAATCTCTCCAAATTGTCCTTAGTTGAAGGCGTCCTTGTTGACCGCCCGGAGCTTCGCCTCCTGCTTCGGCACCACACCCTTGCGCACCAGCTCCAGCAGGTTCTGGTCGAGGGTCTGCATGCCATACTGCTGGCCGGTCTGGATCGCCGAATACATCTGAGCGATCTTGTTTTCACGGATCAGGTTACGGATGGCCGGGGTACCGATCATGATCTCGTGGGCCGCGACGCGGCCGCCGCCATTCTTCTTCAGCAGCGTCTGCGAGATGACAGCCTTGAGTGATTCGGAGAGCATGGCGCGCACCATGTCCTTCTCCTCGGCGGGGAAGACGTCAACGATACGGTCGATGGTCTTGGCGGCGGAGCTGGTATGCAGGGTGCCGAATACCAGATGGCCCGTCTCGGCGGCGGTCAGCGCCAGGCGGATGGTCTCCAGGTCGCGCATTTCGCCCACCAGGATGATATCGGGGTCTTCGCGCAGTGCCGAACGCAGCGCCTCATTGAAGCCGAGAGTGTCGCGATGCACCTCGCGCTGATTGATCAGGCACTTCTTGCTCTCGTGCACGAATTCGATGGGGTCCTCGACGGTGAGGATGTGGCCGTATTCATTTTCGTTCTTGTAGTTGATCATCGCCGCCAGGGTGGTCGACTTGCCCGAACCGGTCGGACCGGTCACCAGCACGATGCCGCGCGGCTGGTCGGAGATCTCCTTGAACACCGCCGGACAGTTGAGCTGCTCCAGGGTGAGGATCTTGGAGGGGATGGTACGGAACACCGCACCTGCGCCGCGGTGCTGGTTGAAGGCGTTGACGCGAAAGCGCGCCAGGCCGGGGATCTCGAAGGAGAAGTCGGTCTCCAGAAACTCTTCGAAGTCCTTGCGCTGCTTGTCGTTCATGATGTCATAGACAAGACGGTGCACATCCTTGTGCTCCAGGGGCGGAATGTTGATGCGGCGCACGTCGCCGTCGACACGGATCATTGGCGGCAGCCCTGCGGAGAGGTGCAGGTCGGAGGCGCCGTTTTTTGCGCTGAAGGCCAGCAGTTCCGTGATATCCATCGATTTCCCCTTAATAATTGCCCTGACTTTTTCGATAATAGGTCCATGCCCCACAGGGCAATGCGAACGATAAGGTATAACGTAGCGCCATGATCCACAATAGAGACCCCCTGGCCGCACGGCTCGCTGCCGTACATGAGCGCATCCATACCGCCGAGCAGCGCTTTGGCCGTGCCCCGGGCAGCGTCGCCCTGCTTGCGGTGAGCAAGACGCGCAGTGCCGATGAGCTGCGCGCCTGTGCGGCACTCGGCCAGAGAAGCTTCGGTGAAAACTATCTGCAGGAGGCGCTCGGCAAGATCGCACAGCTGGCCGATCTGCCCATCGAGTGGCACTTCATCGGCCCGATCCAGTCGAACAAGTGCCGTGACATTGCAGCACACTTTGACTGGGTGCACAGCGTCGATCGTCTCAAAATCGCGCGCCTGTTGAACGACCACCGCCCCGCCAACCGGACGCCACTCAATATCTGTATTCAAGTCAATGTCAGCGGCGAGGCGAGCAAATCGGGCTGCAGCCTTGCGGACCTGCCGACACTGGCGGAGGCCGCAGCCACACTGCCGCAGTTGCGGCTGCGCGGCCTGATGGCGATCCCCGCGCCTGCCGAGAGCTTCGCGGCGCAGGCACAACCGCTGCGCAGGCTGCGCGAGGCCTTCGAAGACTTACAGCAACGCGGTCATCTTCTCGACACCCTCTCCATGGGGATGTCCGACGATCTGGAGGCGGCCATCGCCGAGGGGAGTACCCTGGTGCGTATCGGCACGGCGCTATTTGGTCCGCGCAGCTATCCCCAGGCAGGTTAGATTCCCGCTACACTTGTAGGCAAAGGGCACCTCCCAATAATTAATCAAACGGACTATTCCACAATGCACTCCGGAACCATTGGATTTATCGGCGGCGGCAATATGGCCGTCAGCCTCATCGGCGGCTTGATCGCCGATGGCACCCCCGCCAGCCAGATCTGGGCGTCGGCCCCCAGTGAGGCGACACGCCTGCGCCTCAAGGAGTGCTTCGGCATCACCGTGACCGCCAACAACAGCGAACTGGCAGCTCACTGCAATGTGGTGCTATTGGCCGTCAAGCCGCAGAAGATGCATGAGGTATGCACCGAGATCGCGGCCGCCGTCCGATCGGCAAAGCCGCTGGTGGTCTCCATCGCTGCAGGGGTGCGCACCGCCGATATCGAGCGCTGGCTGGGTGGCGACATTGCGCTGATCCGCACCATGCCCAACACCCCGGCACTGGTGCAGTGTGGCGCCACCGCACTCTATGCCACCCCCCGGGTAAGCAACACCCAGCGCGAGAGCGCCGAAACGATCATGCGCGCCGTGGGGCTGACCCTCTGGCTGGAGAGTGAACATCTGATGGATGCGGTGACGGCCCTCTCGGGCAGCGGCCCGGCCTACTTCTTCCTGGTGCTGGAGGCGCTGGAGGAGGCGGGGGTAAAGCTCGGGCTGCCGGCGGAGATCGCGCGGCTGCTGGCACTGCAGACCGCTTTCGGCGCCGCCAAGATGGCGCTGGAGAGTCCCGAGGATTGCGCCACCCTGCGCAAACGTGTCACCTCGCCCGGCGGCACCACCGAGCGGGCCATCGGCATCCTGGAGCAGGGCGAGCTGCGCGGTCTGTTTGCCGCGGCACTGGCCGGGGCGCGCGACCGCGCCCGCGAACTGGCCGATCAATTCGGGAAGCTGTAAGCAATGAGCGACTATCTGCGCAATCCCCTCGAATTCCTGCTCACCGTCATCTTCCAGCTCTTCATCCTGGCGGTACTGCTGCGCTTTCTGTTGCAGTGGGTGCGGGCCGATTTCTACAACCCGCTCTCGCAGGCCCTGGTCAAACTGACCAACCCGCTGCTGCGACCGCTGCGCCGCCTCATTCCCGGGTGGGGCGGCATCGACCTGGCCGCGCTGGTGCTGGCATTCGTGCTGCAGCTGCTCCTCGCCACCCTCCTGATCGCCCTGCGCGGCGGGCCGTTCCACCCCCTGACCCTCCTGCTCTGGTCGTTGAGCGAGCTGGTGGCCCTCACCTTCAACATCTTCATCTTCTCGCTCATTATCCAGGCGATCCTCAGCTGGATAACTCCAGGGCAGTACAACCCAGCGAGTGCCCTGCTCTACCGGCTCAACGAACCGCTGCTGCGCCCGGCACGCCGGCTCATTCCCCCCTTCTCCGGACTCGACCTCTCACCGCTGGTGGTGATCCTGCTGCTGCAGGTCGCCAAGATGCTGATCATGCCGCTGTTCGGCATGCTCCTCCGGTAAGACGCCTTGGCCGCCTGGTATCGCTGGCAGGGGGAGGACCTGCTGCTGACGTTGCGACTCCAGCCGCGCGCCAGCCGCGACGAGATCGCCGGGCCCTACGGCGACGCCCTCAAGGTGCGCATCACTGCCCCGCCGGTGGACGGCAAGGCCAACGCCCACCTGCTGCGCTTCCTGGCCGAATTGTTCGACGTTGCCCCCTCGGCGGTGGAACTGCTCAGCGGCGAAACTGGGCGCGACAAGCGTGTCAGAATACAACGGCCACGCCGCCTGCCGGTTGAGGCGGAAATTCCCCCGAAGTGACAACTTAAGCTGCTTTAACTCTTGTTTTCTTTCTAATTTTCAATATATTGGCCGAACCAGAGCCTATCAGGGCCGTCTCACGCTTTTTCCTGTCGGACGGCCTCCCTGAAGCACAACAGGACACACTCATGACGAGCACGAGCAAGCGATTCAACGAGCAGATGCAGGCTTACGGCCAATGGAAGGCGGACCTGAGCAAGGGGATCCAGTTCTACCAGAAGTGGCTCGATGCCAACAAACTC
>DASWUD010000287.1:0-4556 GCA_036401755.1 Gammaproteobacteria bacterium | reverse complement strand
GTGGCGTGGCCGACCTTGCGGCCGCTGCGTTCTTGCTTGCCGTAGAAGTGGAGGTGGACGTCGGGGATAGTCAGCACGGCATCGCATGACGGCAGGGCACCGATGAAGTTGAGCATGGCGGCGTGGCCGACGGCGGCGGTGCTGCCGAGCGGCAGGCCGCAGACAGCGCGCAGGTGGTTTTCGAACTGGCTGGTCTCGGCCCCTTCGATGGTCCAGTGGCCGGAGTTGTGGACGCGCGGGGCGATCTCGTTGGCGATGAGGGTGTCGCCGTCCTGGAACAGTTCAAGAGCGAGCACGCCGACGTAGTCGAGTTGTTCGAGGATCCGTTTGATGTACCCCTCCGCCCTCTGCTGCATCGCATCACTGCTGCGACAGCGCGAGATATGCAGGATGCCGCTGCGGTGGATATTCTCTGACAGCGGGTAGTAGCGGATCTCGCCGCTGCGGGCGCGCACTGCAATGATGGAGGCCTCACGCTGGAAGGCGATGAACCCTTCGAGGATGAGCGGCACACCGCCGATGGCTTGCCACGCCTTCTCGATGTCGCTGCTTTCGCGCAGCACATACTGGCCCTTGCCGTCATAACCCATGCGCCGGGTCTTGAGCACGGCGGGCAGACTGATGAGCGACACCGCGTGCCTCAACCCTTCCAGCGTATCTACCGCCATGAAGGGCGGTGTCGTGATGCCGAGCTCCTGGAACAGGCTCTTTTCGTGCAGGCGATCCTGGGCAGTTTCCAACGCCAGGGCCGGGGGTAAAACCGTGCTCTTCTGTGCCAGGTATTCGACGCAGGCCACCGGCACGTTTTCGAACTCGTAGGTGATGAGGTCCACCGAGGCAGCGAAGCGATCAAGCAGCGCCTCGTCATCGTAGGCGCCACAGAAGTGCTCGCCGAGATCGGCGGCGCAGCTCTCTTTGGCCGGATCGAGAAAGGCGAAGCGCAGGCCGAGCGGATAGCCGGCGAGGGCCAGCATGCGGGCCAGCTGGCCCGCGCCGAGGATGCCTACTCTCATGGGGCCACCCGCGGGTCGGGATTGGCCAGCACCGTGTCGGTCTGCTCCTTGCGGAACGTCGCCAGTGCGCTGCGGATTTGCGGGTGTTTGTTGCCGAGAATGGCGGCGGCGAGCAGCCCGGCGTTGGCGGCGCCCGCCTTGCCGATGGCCAGCGTCGCCACCGGAATGCCGGCAGGCATCTGCACGATGGAGAGCAGCGAATCGAGACCGTTGAGTGCCTTGGACTGCACCGGTACGCCGAGCACCGGCAGGGAGGTCTTGGCCGCGACCATGCCCGGCAGGTGGGCGGCGCCGCCGGCCCCGGCGATGATCACCTCCAGGCCACGCGCCTCGGCGCTGGCGGCGTAGTCGAACAGCAGGTCGGGGGTGCGGTGGGCCGAGACGACGCGGGTCTCGTAGGGAACACCGAGCTTGTCGAGCATCTCGGCGGCGTTGCTCATCGTCTCCCAGTCGGACTTCGAGCCCATGATCAGGCCAACCAGCGGTTTCATTGTCACATCTCCGGCGTTGAATCGGGCGATTTTACGTGGAACGCCAGATGGGTGCCAGACAGGAGACCAGACGTCTCAACCGCGGCCGATCAACCTCTTCCCCTGGTCGCTCACGGCAGCTCCCTGCGATAGGCCTAACAATCATGGCGATCAACAACTGCCTCACGCTGCCTTCTCACTGGAAGCTATTTATTGCGCATGAAGTCAGCCGTCTTGAAAAACGCCGCCTCCAGCTCCTTGCGCAGCTCCGGCTCGATACCCACATCCTCCATCGCCTGGCGCATGCACATCATCCACTGATCACGGTCGTTATCACCAATGGCAAACGGCATGTGGCGCTGGCGCAGGCGTGGATGGCCATATTTTTCCACGTAGAGTTGCGGTCCGCCGAGCCAGCCGGAGAGAAACATAAAGAGTTTCTCCTTGGAGGCGCGCAGGTCACGGGCGTGCATGGCGCGAATGCCTTGACTGTCAGGAAGGCTATCCATCAGTTGGTAGAAGCGTTCCACCAGGGCACGGATTTTTGCTTCACCGCCGAGGCGTTCGTAGTGAGGGTTATCGTTCATGGAAGTCTGCTGTGATGGAAGGAGGTTGTCCAATTGTACTAGAATGTTCCGCTCAGGAATTGCCCCCCACACCAGAGCCCATACCCCCCGCCATGACGGCACACGAAACACGTTATCGCCAGATCATCGAGACCACCGCCGAGGGCTACTGGCTGATTGACGTGGAAAGCTGGCGCATCGTCGAGGTCAACGAGGCGCTGTGCCGCCTGCTTGGCGAGCCGTCAGCGCAACTGACCGGACGCTGCGCCCTCGACTTCGCCTGCGCAGAGACGCGCACGGCGCTGCAACGGCTTTTCGAGTCAGTGCATAGTGGGGAGGGCCCGCGTAGTCACGAGGCATTGCTCTGCCCTCCCGACGGTGGCCGGCTCCAGGCGCACCTCACCACAGGCCTGCTGCGCGACAACCAGGGCCGGGTGCAACTCTATTCCCTGGTCTGCGATATCACCGCAGAGAAGAAGCGGGAGCACGAGCTGCGCCTGGCGGCCACCTTCTTCGAAACCACCTCCGAGGCGATCGCCGTCACCGACCCCAATAACCGTATCGTCGCGGTCAACCCGGCCTTCTGCTGGATCACGGGGTACAGCAGCGAGGAGGTGATCGGTCGCGATCCCTCGCTGCTCAGTTCGGGACGCCACAGTGCCGCCTTCTATCGGGCCATGTGGGAGACGCTGCAACGCCTCGGCCGCTGGCAAGGAGAGATCTGGAACCGGCGCAAAAACGGCGAGGTCTATCCCGAGTGGCTCTCCATCGTCGCCATCAAGGACGAGCAGGGCAATGCGGTGCAGTACATGGCCATCTTCAGCGATATCACCCGACGCAAGCAGGACGAAAAGAAGATATGGCACCAGGCTAACTTCGACGCCCTCACCGGTCTGCCCAACCGCACCCTGTTTCTTGATCGCCTCGGCCAGGCGATACACCAGGCGCATCGTGACAAGCGCCCGCTGGCACTGATGTTCATCGACCTGGATCGCTTCAAGTATGTCAATGAGACCCACGGCCACGCCGCAGGGGATCAGCTACTGCGCGAGGCGGCACAGCGCATCCGTGCCGGCATCAGCGAGAGCGACACCGTGGCGCGCCTCGGCGGGGACGAGTTTACCGTGGTGCTGAGCAATTTCGGCACTATTCATGACGTGGAGGCAGTCGCCGAACAGATCCTGCACAGCCTGGCACAACCCTTCGATATCAACCATGGCGAAGCGTTCGTGTCGGGCAGTATCGGCATCACCCTCTACCCCGACGATGCCAGCGAAATCGAGCAGCTACTGCGTAACGCCGACAGCGCCATGTACCGTGCCAAGGAGGCGGGACGCAACACCTTCCGCTACTTCACGCTGGAGATGAACGACGCGGCGCGGCGCCGGCTGCGACTGGAGCATGACCTGCGCCGCGCCGTTGAGAAAGGGGAGATCGAGGTCCATTTCCAGCCTATCTTGAACAGCTCTGGCCGGGTGGTCGGCGCCGAGGCACTGGCGCGCTGGCACCATCATGAATTGGGCATGATCGCCCCTGACGAATTCATTCCCCTCGCCGAGGAGATAGGCGTCATCCCCGCCATCGAGCAGCAGGTGATGCGCCTCGCGGTGACGGAGGCGGGCACCTGGCAGGCGCTGGGAGCCGGTCAGATGTTTGTCTCAGTCAATATCTCCACCCTCCAGTGCAAGAACAACTACTGTTACGATTTTGTGCGTGAACTGCTCGGCGCAAGCGATATCGAGCCGTCCCAGCTCAAACTGGAGATCACCGAGCGGGTGATGATGGAGGATTCCGAGAATGTCATCGGCCTGCTCTCCTCGATCCGCACCACGGGTATTCAACTGGCCCTCGATGATTTCGGTACCGGCTACTCATCGCTCAGTTACCTGAAGCGGTTTCCCGTCGATGTGTTGAAGATCGACCGCTCCTTCGTGCGCGACCTGCCCGAGGACCGGGACAATGTGGGGCTGGTGGAGGCGATCGTCGCCATGGCCAAGAGCCTGGGGCTGCGCTTGGTGGCCGAGGGGGTGGAGACCCACGCGCAGCTCGCCTTTCTGCATAGCCTCGGGGTCGACATGGTGCAGGGCTACTACTACAGCCCGGCGCTCACCGCCGCAGAGTTCCGAGCCTACGTGGTCATTAACAGCGGTAACCTCCCGGTCCCGGGATAGGGGGCCTGGCGGTGGGATCTTTTCGGGCCCATCAGGCTTCTCTGATAAAATGGCCGGATGGACGTTTCCGATCTGCTCGACTCCCTGAATGATGCCCAACGCGAAGCGGTCTGCGCCCCGCCCGGCAACCTGCTGATCCTGGCCGGCGCCGGCAGCGGCAAGACCCGCGTGCTGACCCATCGCATCGCCTGGCTGGTGCGCACCGGCGAGGCCTCGCCCTACGGCATCCTCGCCGTCACCTTCACCAACAAGGCCGCCCACGAGATGCGCGGCCGCATCGAGGTACTGCTGCAGATGCCGGTGGGCGGCATGTGGGTCGGCACCTTCCACGGCCTC
>DASWUD010000286.1:0-2270 GCA_036401755.1 Gammaproteobacteria bacterium | reverse complement strand
GAAACCCAGCGGTTTGTGCGGTACCTTCTAGGGATGGCTAAAGCGGGGCAAAGGGGCACATATCGACGGAAGTGTCTTGGCGCACCTGATCGAAGAGGGTGATTATCTCGGTTGGACGAACCCCGCGCGATGGACCCTTTGTAGCTATTCACCGGAGTGAGCGAATGCATGAGCTGTCGTTGGCCGAGGGAGTGCTCCAGATCGTCGAGGAGAGTGCCCAGCGCCAGGGCTTTACCAGGGTGAAGGAGATCCGCCTGGAGATCGGTGCGCTCTCCGGCGTGGAGATCGAGGCGCTGCGCTTCTGCATAGAGGCGGTGTTGCGCAACTCGCTGGCCGAAGGGGCTAGAGTGATTATTGAGCCGATCCCCGCTCGCGGTAGGTGCATGCAGTGCGGCGAGATGGTGGAGATTGCCGCGCGTTACGATGCCTGTCCACAATGCGGCTGCCAGCTGGTGCAGCCGGCCGGTGGGACGGAGATGCGGGTGAAGGATCTGTTGGTTGAATAGAGTCTGGAGGCGTTGGCATGTGTACGGTCTGCGGGTGCGGTGAAGGCGAGGCGACCCTCGACGGTAACTACCGGCCGGTCACGGACCATCATGGCCTGGGACTGTTCCAGCGCGATCTCCACTTTGGCCAGGGCCCCGCCCGTACCCACGCCCCCGGCTTGAGTCAGGAGCGCATGGTGCAGATCGAGCAGGATATTCTCGGCAAAAACGACGGTTACGCCGCCGAGAATCGCCGCTGGTTTGCCCGGCGCGGTATCTTCGCCCTCAACCTGCTCTCCAGCCCCGGCTCGGGCAAGACCACGCTGCTGGTGAAGAGCATCGCGGCACTGCAAGGACAGCTGCCGATAGCGGTGGTGGAGGGGGATCAGCAGACCAGCACCGACGCCGATCGCATCCGCGCCACCGGGGCTCCCGCGATCCAGGTCAACACCGGCAAGGGGTGCCACCTCGATGCCCATATGGTGGGCCACGCGCTGCAACGGCTCGCCCCCCGGGACGGGAGCCTGCTGCTGATCGAGAATGTGGGCAATCTGGTCTGCCCCGCCTCATTCGATCTGGGCGAGGCGCACAAGGTGGTGATCCTCTCGGTGACTGAGGGGGAGGACAAGCCGCTCAAATACCCTGACATGTTCCACGCCGCCGACCTGATGATCCTGAGCAAGATCGATCTGCTCCCCTACCTCACCTTCGATGTGGCACGCTGTATCGAGTATGCGCGGCGCATCAATCCGTCGCTGCAGGTGATGCAACTCTCTGCGACCAGTGGCGCGGGGATGGCCGAGTGGCTGGCGTGGCTGGAGGGCGGTGTAAAGAAACGGGCCAAGGGGGAGGCTGGCGCCTGAGCCAATGATGAATGCCGGTCCGCTTCCGCCGCATCGTGTGCAACGCCGTCTGGCTGTCTCCGGTATTGTCCAGGGAGTGGGTTTTCGCCCCTATGTGTGGCGTCTCGCCACCGAGCTGGGGCTGGATGGCTGGGTCAGCAACGACGGTAGCGGCGTGGTGATCGAGGTGAGGGGCGAGGCGGAGGCGATCCACCGTTTCACCGAACGCCTATCCGCGGAGGCGCCGCCCCTGGCCCGGGTGCGGGAGGTTCGCTGGCAGGAGAGTGGCGAGGTGGTGGCATCCGGCTTTCAGATCTGTGAGAGCCGCAGTGAAGGCCCCGCCACCACCATGATCGGCCCCGACAGCGGCGTCTGTCCCGACTGCCTGGCCGAGCTGTTCGACCCCGCCGAGCGGCGCTTCCGCTACCCCTTTATCAACTGCACCCACTGTGGTCCGCGCTATACACTGACCCGCGCGCTCCCCTACGACCGTGCCCAGACCAGCATGGACGATTTTCCCCTCTGCCCGGCGTGCGCAAGCGAGTATGGCGCTCCCGCTGATCGCCGTTTCCATGCCGAACCGACCGCCTGTCCCGTCTGCGGCCCGCGCCTCTGGTTGAGCGATGCCGAGGGGAATCCGTTCGCCGTCGCCGACCCCATCGCCGAGACGGTCGCCCGCCTCCGGGCGGGGGCGATTGTGGCGGTGAAGGGGCTGGGCGGTGTCCATCTGGTCTGCGATGCGCGCAATGCCGAGGCGGTGGCGCGGCTGCGCCAGCGCAAGCAGCGCGACGCGCGCCCCTTCGCCATCATGGTGGCCAACAGTGCCTCGCTGCGCGACTGGGCCGAGTGCGACACGGCTACAGAGGCGCTGCTCAATTGCGCCGAACGCCCCATCGTGCTGCTGCGCAAACGCGCTGCGGCCGACGCGGCGCTGCCGGGCGTC
>DASWUD010000285.1:0-14707 GCA_036401755.1 Gammaproteobacteria bacterium | reverse complement strand
CTGGCCCGATGTGCTTGAGGTGAGTGTCGCTGAACAGGTAGCAGTGGCGCGCTGGGCCGCCGGCGGGCTGGTCAACGAGGAGGGGGGGGTGTTCATTCCAGAGCACGATGAGGAGCAACCGCTGCAGTTGCCGTTGTTTGCCGGCCCGGAGGGGACAGGAAAACTCCTCGTCGAAAACTATCGGCAATTGGACACTCTGGCCGCCACGCTCGGTCTGCATTTGCGCCGCGTCGAACTTAGCGAACGACGCGCCTGGAGCGTTGAGACGGACAACGGTTTGCTGCTGTCGCTCGGCCGCTCTGAGACCTACCCGCGCATGCAGCGCTTCGTGAGGAGCTACGCGCAGACCATTGAAGCACGGGTGGCGGAAATTGAACGCGTCGATCTGCGCTATACCAACGGATTTGCCATTCGCTGGCGCGCCGGTGTCGCACCGGCCGCCTAGTCGAGGAACAGGAAATGTCGAGAAAGAGTGACAAAAATCTGATTGTGGCACTGGATATCGGCACCTCCAAGGTGGTGGCGATCGTCGGTGAGGTCACCGATTCCAATGCGGTGGAGATCATCGGCATCGGCTCCCACCCTTCACGCGGCATGAAGAAGGGGGTGGTGGTGAATATCGAATCGACGGTGCAATCGATCCAGCGCGCTGTCGAAGAGGCCGAGCTGATGGCCGGCTGCCAGATCCATTCGGTCTATGCCGGTATCGCCGGTAGCCACATCAAGAGCCTCAACTCCCACGGCATCGTCGCTATCCGAGACAAGGAGGTGGTAAGCGGCGATGTGGAGCGGGTTATCGATGCGGCGCGTGCCGTGGCGATCCCCGCCGACCAGAAGATCCTCCACGTGCTGCCCCAGGAGTTCATCATCGATACCCAGGAGGGGATCCGCGAACCGATCGGCATGTCCGGGGTGCGCCTCGAAGCACGCGTGCATCTGGTTACCGGCGCGGTGAGCGCGGCACAGAATATCGTCAAGTGTGTGCGCCGCTGTGGCCTGGAGGTGGATGACATCATTCTTGAACAGCTGGCTTCGAGCCATGCGGTGCTGAGTGATGACGAAAAGGAGCTGGGGGTCTGCCTGGTGGATATCGGCGGAGGCACCACCGATATCGCGGTGTTTACCGAGGGGGCGATCCGTCATACCGCGGTGATCCCCATCGCGGGTGATCAGGTGACCAACGATATCGCGGTGGCTTTGCGCACCCCGACGCAAAACGCCGAGGACATCAAGATCAAGTACGCCTGCGCCCTGACCCAGCTGGCCAATGCCGACGAGACCATCGAGGTACCCAGTGTCGGTGAACGTCCGGCACGGCGCCTGGCGCGACAGACGCTGGCCGAGGTGGTGGAGCCGCGCTACGAGGAGCTGTTCACCCTCATCCAGGCCGAACTGCGCCGCAGCGGCTTTGAGGATCTCTGTGCGGCCGGCATCGTGTTGACCGGGGGTACTTCGAAGATGGAAGGGGTGGTGGAGCTCGCCGAGGAGATCTTCCACATGCCGGTGCGCATCGGTGTGCCGCAGGGGGTCTCGGGGCTGGTGGATGTGGTGCGCAATCCGATTTATTCGACCGGGGTCGGTCTGCTGCTGTTCGGGGCGAAGAACCGCGGCGGGGTGGTGGGCAATGGCAAGGGTGATAACGGTGTACAGGACGTCTGGCGGCGGATGAAAAGCTGGTTTCAAGGCAATTTTTGACAAATAAACGAAACGACTAAAAGCGACAATAGCGGAACTGGAGGTGTGGCATGTTCGAACTGATGGATACTCAGGTACAGAGCGCGGTCATCAAGGTCATCGGCATCGGGGGCGGCGGGGGCAATGCCGTCGAGCACATGGTGGTGTCGAATATCGAAGGGGTCGATTTCATCTGCGCCAATACAGATGCCCAGGCGCTGCAGAAGTCAAAGAGCCGAACAGTGTTGCAGCTGGGCGGTAGTATCACCAAGGGGCTTGGCGCCGGCGCCAATCCGGAGGTGGGCCGTCAGGCGGCACTCGAGGATCGCGAGCGCATCCAGGAGGCGATCGAGGGGGCCGACATGGTCTTCATCACCGCCGGCATGGGCGGCGGCACCGGTACCGGCGCGGCACCCATCGTTGCTCAGGTGGCACGCGAGATGGGGATCCTGACCGTGGCGGTGGTGACCAAGCCGTTCCCGTTCGAAGGTAAAAAGCGCATGGATGTGGCACTGCGCGGCATCGAGGAGCTGCGTCAGTATGTGGATTCGCTGATCACCATCCCCAACGAGAAGCTGCTCACCGTGCTGGGCAAGAACGTTTCGCTGCTCTCGGCCTTCCGCTCGGCCAACGATGTGCTGCTGGGCGCGGTGCAGGGGATCGCGGAACTCATCACCCGTCCCGGCATGATCAATGTCGACTTTGCCGATGTGCGCACCGTGATGTCGGAGATGGGCATGGCGATGATGGGGACCGGCTCCGCCAGCGGGGCCGATCGCGCCACCATTGCGGCGCAGGCGGCCATCTCCAGCCCGCTGCTGGAGGAGATCAACCTCTCCGGTGCGCGCGGCATCCTGGTCAACGTCACCGCCGGTGAGGATATGCTGCTCAGCGAGTTCGAGGAGGTCGGTAACGCCATTCGCGAGTTCGCCTCGGAAAATGCCACGGTGGTGGTGGGCACCGTGATTGATCCGGAGATGGACGGCGAGTTGCGGGTGACGGTGGTGGCTACCGGGTTGGGTGGGCAGGCCCAGGCCCAGGCCCAGGCCCAGGCCGAGCCGCAACCGGTAAAGCTGGTGGTGAACAAGGCGGCGGCAACGGGTGAGGTCGATTACGGTCAGCTCGACCGGCCGACCATCCTGCGCAACCAGCCCGAGCAGCCGCGCGGGGCCAAGGGACCCGAGGGCAATCTTGATTACCTGGACATCCCGGCGTTTTTGCGCAGACAGGCCGATTGAGGGCGTTAGGCGGTCATGGCCGCTGTGACGGCCTTCGCTAGGCTGGCGATTGCTGCTGTGTTATGATGCCGCCCACATTGGATAAAACTTCCTGAAATCAGGGGGTTGTGGAAACAAGCTCATGATCCGGCAAAGAACGCTCAAAAATGTCATCCGCGCAACTGGGGTGGGACTGCACTCTGGTGAGAAGGTCTATCTCACCCTGCGTCCGGCCCCGGTCAATACCGGAGTAGTCTTCTGCCGCACGGATCTTGACCCGCAGGTCGAGATCCCTGCCAAGGCTGAGCTGGTCAGCGACACCACCATGAATACCTCCCTGAGCAAGGAGGGGGTGAGAGTTGCCACCATTGAGCACTTGATGGCGGCACTGGCCGGCATGGGGATCGACAACGTATATATCGATGTCAGCGCACCGGAAATCCCCATCATGGACGGTAGCGCTGGCCCCTTTGTCTTCCTGCTCCAGTCGGCTGGAGTCGTGGAACAGAGCGCCGCCAAGCGCTTCATTCGAATCAAGAAAACGGTCGAGTTGCATGATGGTGACAAGTGGGTGCGCTTCGACCCCTTTGATGGTTTCAAGATCACCATGACCATCAGCTTCGATCATCCCGCCTTCAAGGGGCGTACTCAGCACGCCGAACTCGATTTTTCCACCGCCTCCTTCGTCAAGGAGGTGAGCCGCGCCCGTACCTTCGGATTCCTGAGCCAGGTTGAGGCGATGCATGCCCGCAATCTGGGACTGGGCGCCAGTATGGATAATGCCATCGTTATCGATGATTACCGCGTGCTCAATGAGGATGGCTTGCGCTACGAGGATGAGTTCGTCAAGCACAAGGTGCTGGACGCCATCGGTGATCTCTATCTGCTCGGTTCGGGCCTGCTCGGTGCATTTAGCGGCTACAAATCGGGGCACGCCCTCAACAACCGGCTGCTGCATGCCCTCTATGCCGATGAGTCGGCGTGGGAGATGGTGTCATTCGATGAAGAGAAGGGGATCACGATCCCCTGTGGTCAGCCGCTCGCAGCTCTCTAACGCTTTCCCCGGAGGGCCAGGCGCCGTAGGGCGTCACGCAATTGCGGGTCCGGGGTCCCTGCGGCGGCGTTATCGAGTATCGCTGCGGCCGCGCTGGAAAGCTTGGCACGACGCGATTTGGCCGGCCGAGGCGGTTCCGTAGGCACCACTCGCACCCGGATCTCGTGCAACCGGCCCAACTCCGGAGTGGTACGCAGCTGCTCCAGCAGGCGCGGCAGTGCAAAGCGCAGGCGGGCTGCCCACGATGGAGCGTCGGCTTGCAGCAGGAGGATCCCCTCCCGCAGGTTCTGGATCCGGCAGTGGCTGGCGATATCCCGGCCCAGAAAGGACTCCAGCTGTGTGTGGAGATTGTGGTATAAACGGGAGCGCTCGATGAGCTTGCCATACGGACCATGAGGGTCTGTGAGCAGGCTGGAAAGTGTGCGTGTATTGGACATTCGGCCTCCTCGCGGCTGAAGCAGAATAATAAAGCGGATTTACGGGTTTAGCTAATGAACATACTTCTAATATCCAATCGCTTGGGATGCTCCGGCTGCATCAATCTGAGCCGGCGCACCCTGATCATGGTGGCGACGGGGATCTTTCTTGCCATGCCGCTGGTGTCCGGCTATGTCGGCTATCGCTGGGCATCAGAAGGGGGTGCCGCCGATGGAACCCTCGCCTCCAGAATGCAGGCTGAACTGACGCAACAACGCCAGGAGATCGAAGAGGCCAAGCGGACCGCTGAGGAGAATCTGGCGGCGCTGACGGTACGCTTGGGACAGATGCAGGCTCATGTCATCCGCCTGGATGCCCTGGGACAGCGTCTGACCAAGATGGCGAAACTGGACAATGGCGAGTTCGACTTCGGCAATCCCCCCGCCCAGGGGGGGCCGGAAACGGGCGAAGGCGCCGCCATGCAGCTGCCTGATTTCCTCAGCCAGCTGGATGCCCTCTCCACCCAACTGAATGATCGCAGCCAGCAGTTGAGCGTGTTGGAGACGGTACTGCTCAATCAAGCGGTTCAGGCCGAAGTCGTGCCAAACGGCGTCCCCTCCGACAGCGGTTTCATCTCCTCCCACTTCGGCCTGCGCAACGACCCCTTCACCGGCAGGATTGCTATGCATAAGGGTGTGGATCTGGCGGGCAAGGAGGGTTCCGAAGTGGTCTCCGTTGCCGCGGGCGTGGTGACCTGGTCGGGAAATCGTCTCGGCTATGGCAATATGGTTGAGGTCACGCACGGTAATGGTTATGTCACCCGTTACGGCCACAACGAAAAGAATCTGGTGAAGATGGGCGAGATGATCAAGAAAGGCCAACCCATCGCCCTGATGGGGAGCACGGGGCGCTCCACCGGTCCCCATGTCCATTTTGAAGTCTACTTTAACGGCCAGGTTGTGGATCCGATGAAATATATCCGGGCCAGCAACGACTGGAAATAAGCCTGAGGGAGCTGCTTCGCCGGAACCTGTCGGGCGCGAAGAGGACAAAGAGGGTGGCGACCAACATCGCCACCTTTTTTTTTAATCAGATTTACCGGTGAGAGAAGGGTGTTATGACGAGTATCGCTGCAAGATGGCTGATGTTGCCGGTGTTGTTTGCTGCGCTGTTTCTGCACGGATGCGGCTCCCTGCCCGTGGCGCCACAAGCCGAGCCTGTGCCGACACCACAACCGCGACCTGAAGCCCTGGGTACCACTGCGCCTACCAAGGAAGCTGCGGCGCCTGCCATCGAGCCCTCCCAGCAGCGCATCACCGTCGCTGCGGTAGGCGACATCATGCTGGGAAGCGACTTTCCGGACGATGCGCTGCCGCCACATGATGGCAAAGAGATGCTCACAGCGGCTGCGCCGCTACTTCGCTCGGCCGATATCGCCCTGGGAAACCTCGAAGGGGTGCTCCTCGACGGTGGCAAGCCGTTCAAACAGTGTCAAAACAACGGCCGTTGCTACGTCTTCCGCTCCCCCAGCCGCTATGCCCAGCTCTTGGCCGAAAGCGGGTTTGACGTGCTCAGTCTCGCCAACAATCACGCGCGCGATTTTGGCGAGGCGGGCCGCAGTGCGTCCATGACCCATCTTGACGCGGTGGGAATACGTCATTCGGGACGGGTCGGTGATGTGGCCAGCTGGAGTGTTGCCGGGCGACGTGTTGCCTTCATTGCATTTGCACCCTATGACGGTTCGCATGACCTGCGTGAGATTGCACAGATGAAGCGCCTCGTCGCACAGCTGGCCTCAGATCACGACATTGTGATCGTATCGTTTCATGGCGGCAGTGAAGGGAGTGACGCCGTTAATGTCCCGTTTGCCAGCGAGTACTACCACGGCGAGGATCGCGGCGATGTCGCGCACTTTGCACGCGCGGCGGTAGAGGCCGGTGCCGATCTGGTGATCGGTCATGGTCCCCATGTGCCGCGTGGCATCGAGCTCTATCAGGAGCGACTCATCGCCTACAGCCTGGGGAATTTTGCCACCTATCAGGGGGTCAATGTTGCGGGGCGCACCGGCCTAGCCCCGCTTGTAACGGTGACGCTGGATGGTGAAGGGCGATTCATTTCGGGTGATATCCACTCTTTCCGCCAGCAGCGTCCGGGTGGGCCACAGCCCGATCCCTCCGTGGCGGCGGCACGCTTGATGGCCCAGGTGACGGCAAGCAATTTTGCCGATTCCCCGCTGAAGATCGATGAGGGCGGCACCTTGCTGCGCATCGACGGGGCGCTGGCGGTCGGTAAGCCGGGTTCGACGGGAAAAATCCCGCCTGCTCGGGTAGAATAATCCGTTTCCGCCTCTTCGCCCGCTCCCGCATTTCGCTGGCATAACAAGGTAAGTGAGCCAAACAGAAACATGGTTACAAAATTTCTGAACAAAATCTTCGGTACGCGCAATGAGCGGCTCGTAAAAAAATTGCGTGGCACGGTTGAGCAGATCAACGGTTATGAGTCAGCCCTGCAGGCGCTCTCCGATGAGGCGCTCAAGGACAAGACGGCCGAATTTCGCGCCCGCCTCGCCCAGGGCGCGACGCTCGATGATCTGTTGCCAGAGGCCTTTGCCGTGGTGCGCGAAGCGGGGCGACGTGTGCTCGGTATGCGCCATTATGATGTGCAACTCATCGGTGGCATGGTGCTCCATAGCGGCAAGATTGCCGAAATGCGCACCGGCGAAGGCAAGACCCTGGTAGCGACCCTGCCCACCTATCTCAATGCATTGAGCAGCAAGGGCGTGCATGTGGTGACGGTGAACGACTACCTGGCGCGCCGTGACTCGGCATGGATGGGGCGCCTGTACGGCTTTCTCGGCATGACCACAGGTGTGGTTGTGCCAGGCATGGATACCGAGGCAAAGCGCGCCGCCTACGCCTGCGACATTGTTTACGCCACCAACAACGAGCTCGGCTTTGACTACCTGCGCGACAACATGGCCTTCAGCATGGCGGACAAGGTGCAGCGCGAGCTCAATTTTGCCGTGGTCGACGAAGTTGACTCGATCCTCATCGATGAGGCGCGCACGCCGCTCATCATCTCCGGCCCGGCCGAAGACAGCTCGCAGCTCTATGTGCGCATCAACGAGCTTGTGCCGAAGCTCTCCCGCCAGGAGGAGGAGGAAGGCCCGGGCGATTTCACCATCGACGAGAAGAGCAAGCAGATCCACCTCACCGAGGAGGGGCATCAGCGGGTGGAGGATCTGCTGCTGGAGGCCGGCCTGCTCGGCGAGGGTGACAGTCTTTACGATGCCGCCAACATCAATCTGATGCACCATCTCAATGCGGCGCTGCGTGCACACCACCTGTTCCACAAGGATGTGGATTACATCATCAAGGAGCGCCAGATCGTCATCGTCGACGAGTTCACCGGTCGCACCCTGGCAGGACGGCGCTGGTCGGATGGCCTACATCAGGCGATCGAGGCAAAGGAAGGGGTGCCCATTCAGAACGAGAATCAGACCCTCGCATCGATCACCTTCCAGAACTATTTCCGCCTCTACAAGACGCTGGCCGGCATGACGGGTACGGCGGACACCGAGGCCTACGAATTCCAGCAGATTTATGGCCTGGAAGTGGTGGTGATCCCGACACATCGACCAATGATCCGCAATGACATGGGCGACCTGATCTTCCTTACCCAGGAGGACAAGTACGCGGCTATCATCGAAGACATCAAGGCGTGCGTGCAGCGTGCGCAGCCGGCTCTGGTCGGCACCACCTCCATCGAGGTTTCCGAATATCTGTCACGCCTGCTAAAGCAGGAGGGGATCCGCCACGAAGTGCTCAACGCCAAACAGCATGAGCGCGAGGCCGAGATTGTCGCCCAGGCTGGCCGACCCTCGGCGGTCACCATCGCCACCAACATGGCGGGGCGTGGTACCGATATCGTGCTGGGCGGCAGTCTCGAAGCCGAACTGGCGGCGCTGGGTGAGGCCGATGACGAGGCGAAGCGCAAGGTGCGCGAGGCGTGGCAGCAGTGCCACGATGCGGTGCTGGCCAGCGGCGGGCTGCACATCATCGGCACCGAGCGGCACGAGTCGCGACGTATCGACAACCAGCTGCGTGGCCGTTCCGGTCGCCAGGGCGACGCCGGCTCCTCACGGTTCTATCTGTCGCTGCAGGACAACCTGATGCGCATCTTTGCCTCGGAGCGCATGGCCAGTCTGATGCAGAAACTCGGCATGCAGAAGGGGGAGGCAATCGAACACCCCTGGGTGTCGCGTGCCATCGAAAATGCGCAGCGCAAGGTGGAGGGGCACAACTTCGATATCCGCAAACAGCTGCTCGAATACGACGACGTCGCCAACGATCAGCGCAAGGTGATCTACGAGCAGCGCAACGAAGTGATGGCGCAGAGTGATATCTCGGAGATCATCCGGGCGATCCGTGCCGATGTGATTAACGCGGTGATCGATGCGTACATTCCTTCTGGCAGCGTCGAAGAGCAGTGGGATATCGCCGGCCTCACCGAAGCGATGGGGCGTGAGTTCAATCTGGAGCTGCCCATTCAGCACTGGCTCGATAGCGATAGTTCGCTGCATGAAGAGAGATTGCGCGAGCGGCTGCGTGCCGAGGTGGTGAAGAGCTATGAGGCGAAAGAGGCACAGGCCGGCAGCAGTGTGATGCGCCATTTTGAAAAGGCAGTCATGCTGCAGGTGCTCGATTCACTCTGGAAGGAGCATCTGGCGGCGATGGATTATCTGCGCCAGGGGATCCACCTGCGTGGTTATGCGCAGAAGAATCCGAAGCAGGAGTACAAGCGCGAGGCGTTCCTTCTCTTCAGCCAGATGCTCGACCGCATCAAGCATGAAGTGATCACAATTCTGGCCAAGGTGCAGGTGCGTGCTGAAGCGGATGTCGAAGCGGTGGAAGAGCAGCGGCGTAGCCAGGTGCCGGTGGAGTATCACCACGATGAGGTCTCTGCCCTCGCCAGCGAAGAGCCGGAGACGCAGGCACCGCTGCCCGAGACCTTTGTGCGTGAAGGGCGCAAGGTGGGGCGCAACGAGCCCTGTCCGTGCGGCTCCGGCAAAAAATACAAGCAGTGTCACGGTCGCCTGAGCTGACCGGTTTCCGAAGGGTGGAGTGAACGATTATGGCTGTGGGTTACAAAGGGTTGCCGGTATTGCCTGCCATTGCAGGGGTACGGCTCGGTATTGCGTCGGCGGGGATCAAGAAACCGGGTCGTCGTGACATTACCGTGATGGCGCTCGACGAGGGGTGTGAGGTGGCAGCGGTTTTCACCCGCAACGCCTTCTGCGCGGCACCGGTGACACTGGCCAAGCGTCATCTGGGGCAGGGGGCGCCCCGCTATCTGCTGGTCAACACCGGCAATGCCAATGCCGGCACCGGCGCGGCCGGCATGGTAGCGGCCGAGGCATGCTGTGAGGCGCTGGCGACCGTGGCCGGCTGCCAGGCGAGCGAGATCCTGCCGTTCTCCACCGGTGTCATCGGCGAGCCGCTGCCGGTGGAGAAGATCAGTACGGCATTACCGGCGGCGCTGGCCGATCTGCGCGCGGATAGCTGGGCCGATGCGGCCCATGCCATCATGACCACCGATACCGTGGCCAAGGGGGCGACTCGCTCTTTGCTGCTGCGGGGCAAAACAGTTACCGTCACCGGCATCGCCAAGGGGTCGGGGATGATCCGCCCGGACATGGCAACGATGCTCGCCTACGTGGCGACCGATGCGGCGGTCGATGGCGCAACCCTGCAACAGGTGCTGACGAGCGCCGTCGCTACCTCATTCAACCGCATCACCGTCGATGGCGACACCTCGACCAACGACGCCTGTGTGCTGATCGCCACCCAGCGCAGCGGGGTGACACTCAAGCAGGAAGATGGCGACTTTGCGAAGTTCCAGCAGGCGATCACCGAGGTGTGTGAGGAGCTTGCACAACTCATTATCCGCGATGGGGAGGGGGCGACCAAGCTCATCACCATCGATGTGCGTGGCGGCCGCAGCGTGCAGGAGTGCGAGCAGGTGGCCTACACCATCGCCCACTCACCGTTGGTGAAAACGGCCTTCTTCGCCAGCGATCCCAACTGGGGGCGTATTCTGGCGGCAGTGGGGCGTGCCGGAGTGACCGATATGGATCTCGCTGCCATTACCCTGTTTCTCGGTGATGTCTGCATCGTGCGCAACGGCGGGCGCGATCCCGCCTACCGCGAGGAGCTGGGCGCTGCCGTGATGAAGCAGGCGGAGATCACCATCCGCGTCGAGCTGGCGCGCGGTGCTGCCACGGCGCGAGTCTGGACCTGTGACTTCTCCTACGACTATGTGAAGATCAACGCGGAATACCGCTCCTGATCGTTGCATGAAGGGTTCAGCGCCGTTATCCGGCGATTATCTGCACGTAGCCGCCGCCGTGGTGGTGGATGAGGCCGGGCGCATCCTGATCGCACGGCGCCCCGACCATCTGCATCAGGGCGGGCTCTGGGAGTTTCCCGGCGGCAAGGTCGAGGCAGGCGAGTCGGTGCCTGCGGCGCTCGCCCGGGAGCTGCAGGAGGAGGTGGGGATCCGTGTGCACAGCGCAAGGCCGCTGATCCGCATTCCCTACTCCTATCCCGATCGTCATGTGCTGCTCGATGTCTGGCGCGTCGAGAAATTTGCAGGAGAGGCGCACGGCGTTGAAGGGCAGCCGGTGCGCTGGGTCGAGGCCGATGCGCTGCGGCGCTACACCTTCCCCGCCGCCAATACCGCGATTGTCACTGCGGCACGATTGCCCTCCGCCTATCTGATCACCCCCGAGCCCGATCTTTCTGCTGGTTTTAGCCCATTTCTCGAAGCTTTGCGTGCCATGCTTTCGCGCGGCATTCGCCTGATTCAGTTACGCGCCAAGTGTCTGCCCAAAGCGACGCTGCTGACGCTGGCGCATGAGGTCATGGTGCTGTGCCGCGAGCCCGGCTGCGCGCTTCTGGTCAATTGCGACCCGGCATGGGCCTGTGAACTGCCCGAAGGGTGCGGTCTCCATCTCAACAGTGCTGCACTGTATCGAGTGCAGGGCAGACCTATTGCTGCCGAGCGGTGGCTGGCGGCCTCCTGTCACTGCGTGGCGGATGTGGCGCAGGCGCAGCAGATCGGTTGCGATTTTGTCGTGGTCTCGCCGATTAAACCGACGGCTACCCATCCCGACAGCCTGCCGCTGGGATGGGATGGGTTGCGCGCCATTACCGAGCAGACAATGGTGCCGGTCTATGCCCTGGGCGGCATGACACGCGCGGATCTGGAACTGAGCTGGGCGCACGGTGCCCAGGGGATCGCCGCGATCCGTGGCATCTGGGACGAACGCGACATGCACTGGTGCTGAAATGACTCCGCGCTACGTTATTGTACTGTTATTGGTGCTGCTCACTGCCTGCGATTCAGGGAGCAACGTGGCTGGGCCAGCGGTGGTGGAGCTCGGCAGTGCGGAGGGGTGTGATGCGGCGCTTCAACCGTGTCGACTCTCCCATGAACAGGCGGAGATGACACTGGAGCTGGAGCGGGAGATCCGCACCCTCCAGCCGTTCCATCTGCAACTTCAGATCACGGGTAACCTGCAGCCACGCATCCAGGAGGTGATGGTGGAGTTCTTCATGGAGGGGATGGATATGGGGGTGAACCGCTACCGGCTGTTGCGTGATGGGGTCAGCTGGCAGGGCGAGATCACCCTGCCGGTGTGTGTGGCCGGCAGAAGCGATTGGCGTGCTGTGGTGGAGATGCACACCCCAGACGGGGTCTATCGAGCGGTTTACCGCTTTCACTCCTCGGGATGAGGCATCTCTCCCGGTAAAGGGAGCTCCCAGGGATTGACGGGTTCGCAGGGGATGCGATGCGTTTCACCGGCCCACTCCCCGAGATCGATCAGCCTGCAGCGCTCGCTGCAGAACGGGCGCCACTTCTGTTGCTCGCTCCACTCCACTGATTTCTTGCAGGTCGGACAGGATACTCGTGTCATAGATTGCAACAGGTGACCAGGAAGGGGAGGTCGGTGCTGATTTGGCTGGGGCGGCTGTTCTCCCCCGCGCCAAGGAAACGGATGGTGAAACGGTGACGGCCACCACTGACCTCCGGATAGCAGCCTGAGCCAGCGGGAAGCTGGATGCGGATGAGCTGGAACGGGAGATTGGGGTCGAGCGGCTGTTGATAGGCACCCGCCTGAGCGAGCTGCTCCACCGGTTCGGCACTATTTCGGATCAGCTTTAGCACCAGTTCGACGGCCTGGCGTACCGCCTCCAGCGAGGCGAACCATTCGCCTTGTGTCTGCGCACGCTGCTCGACCGGGCGCTGCAGCCACTGGTGGTAGGCAGGCAGATCGAAATCGCAGGTTCCGCCGGGGATACTGGTGCGCTGGCGGATGCTTGCCAGAAATTCATCGTCACGCAGCGTCTGACCCAACTGGGTGTTGAGCCCATGCATGCCGTTGTAGACGTGGTCGAGGGCGCGCAGGATGGTCTTGAGGCGCTCGTGATCGACTTTGGGATACTCCATCAACCGTTTGAGATTGTTGGTGGCGCGTTCCACCTCCTTGATGATCTCGGTTTTGAGATCGCCGCGCGCGAAGATATCGAGGATGTTCATCAGAGTGGCGATGAAGACGCGGCTATCCCACGAGGAGTTTCCGGCCAGATAGTGGCGCGCCTGGCTGAACAGGTGCTCCAGCCGCAGCATGGTACGGACACGCTCATTGAGCGGATGTTCGAAGATGACGGGCTTGTCCACGGTGGGAAGATCCTGGTATTCGTCAGGGAATGTCGCTTGGCGCAACATGATACACCGATGCCGCATCAGACGCTAAGGGCGTTCCGGGTAATGGCCTCATGGGGCGGACGCCATGTGCAGATAGCGCAGGTGCAGAGCGTTGATCTGCTCCCGCAGCTGCTCAAATGAGCTATCGTTGGTCACGATGTCATCGGCCAGCGCCAGGCGTGCGGCACGCTCCAGCTGTGTTGCGATGATCGCCTCGACCTGCGCGCGGCTGATCCCATCGCGAGCCATGGTGCGTTTGATCTGCGTCTCTACCGGGCAGTCGATCACCAGGATGCGATCAACCATATCGCGCCAGCCGGCTTCGAGCAGCAGGGGGATGGCAAGGATGACGTAGGGGGCGTGCAGCGCTGAACTTTGTTCGACCATCCTCTGTTTGATGAGTGGATGAAGAATGGTTTCGACGCTCTTGCGCAACGCAGGGTCGGCGAAGATGCGCACGCGCAACGCCTGCCTGTCGAGCTCCTGCTCAGGGGTGAGAATGGTGCTGCCGAACAGCTGCGTCAGCGCAACAAGCCCGCTTGTTCCGGGAGCCACCACCTCACGGCTGATCTGATCGGCGTCGATGACGGGGATGCCCAGCTCGGAGAAGATCCGGCACGCCGCCGTTTTGCCGCAGCCGATCCCCCCCGTCAGCCCGATGCGCAGCATGCGTTTCGTTACTGCGCGGGCATCGCCAGGCGCAGATAGCTCTCGGTGATGGTATTGCCCCACATCATGGCGATCCAGCCCGCGGCGGCGAGATAGGGGCCGAAGGGGATGGGCAGCTGGCGATCCCGGCCGCGGAACAGGATCAGCGAAATGCCGACGCTGGCACCGACCAGCGAGGAGAGCAGCACCACCAGCGGTATCGCCTGCCATCCCATCCAGGCCCCGAGTGCGGCGAGCAGTTTGAAATCACCGTAGCCCATCCCCTCCCTGCCGGTGACCAGCTTGAAGAGCCAATAGACAGACCAGAGCAGCAGATAGCCGACGCTAGCCCCGACGATGCTGGCGTGGGAGTCCACATAGAGGCCCCAGAGGCTGAGCAGCAGTCCCAGCCAGAGCAGCGGCAGGGTCAGCGAGTCGGGCAGCAGCTGGTGGTCGAAATCGATAACGGTGAGGGCGATGAGCGTCCAGGTGAAGAGTAGCGCGAAGAGCCCCGGCCAGCTTGCACCGAACTGCCAGATCACCAGGGCGCTCATGAGGCCGGTGATAAACTCGATGAGCGGATAACGCAGCGGGATGTGCACGCCGCAGTGGCGGCATTTGCCCCGTTGCAGCAGGTAGCTCAATAGCGGGATGTTTTCCAGCGCGCCGATGGGGTGTTTACAGGCCGGGCAGTGGGAGGCGGGAAAAGCGAGATTGAAGCGCTCATGGGGCGGCGCGTCCTGCTGCAGCAGCTCGGCACATTGCACGCGCCACTCGCGGTTCATCATCAGCGGCAGGCGATAGATGACGACGTTGAGGAAGCTCCCCACCATCAAGCCGACAACGAGCGTTATCACCACCGCCCAGAGCGGCTGGGCGGTGACCAGCGACAAGAGCTCCTGCATCAGACCACCTGGCCCATCTTGAA
>DASWUD010000284.1:0-2845 GCA_036401755.1 Gammaproteobacteria bacterium | reverse complement strand
CAGCAGTCCACACAAAAAAAGCGCGAGAGAGTAGCCCATGAAGATGAACTGCCGCTCCCACGCGGTAGAGTTCTGGATGGGCTGCGCCATAAAGGTGATCCCATAATAGAGCGTACCCCAGGAGATCAATTGTCCGAAGGCAATCACCATCAGGGGGAGCACACGGCTCCCCCGATGGGGTTGTGCACTCGCTGCCGTCACCGTTGGCAACATTCGGATTCAACCGCAGCAGCTTTGTGCCACGCTGACCTTGGGTGCACCACAACAGGCCTGCCTCGTTGTCGGCTCGGCTTTCACCACCGGCCCACAGCAGGCGCCACTCGCGGCGGAGGCGCCGCTCAAATCAGCTGAGCACACCCCGGTTTCGGGCAGCTCGAGCTGTACGTCGTCTGCCGCGACCAGATCGCCTACCAGCGCCGCGGCAATGGAGCGCACCTGCTCATAACCCGTCGCCATGAGAAAGGTCGGGGCGCGGCCGTAACTCTTGGCGCCGGCGATATAGAAATCCTGTTCCGGGTGTGACAACTCGCGATGCCCATGTGGCCGCACCGTGCCGCAGCTGTGCAGATTCGGATCGATGAGCGGCGCGAGCGCCTCGCTCGCCTCCAGCCACGGGTCGAGCCGGGTACGCAATTCACGCGTCAGCGACAGATCGGGGCGGGAGCCGGTACTGCAGATGATCTGTTCCACGTTTTGTAACGGCAGGTGCGCACCAAACCCCGGCTCCGGGACCACCGTGAGCGCGTCACCTGCCTTGATGAGCGCCTGGATGCGGAAGTGGGTATGAAAATGGAGTTGCCCGCTTTCGACCAGCCTGCGGATCTTGAGGCCGAGTGCCCCGCGCGCCGGCAACCCATCCTCATCGCCACCACCAAACACGCGCGGTGCGTTCTCGCCGCGCACCGCCCAGTGGATTTGCATCTGTCGATCACTGGCGGCAAGTTCAGCGAGGGCGATGAGCGAACCCGCGGCGGAGTGGCCTGCCCCCACCACCAGTACGTTGCGCCCGGCAAAGCGAGCCCGCTCCTTGCCCAGGATATCGGGCATGCCGTAGCTGATCTGGGCCTGATACAACGCTTCGCCAATCGCAGCAAGGCCGTTGGCACCGAGCGGATTGGGCTGACGCCAAGTGCCGGTCGCGTCGATCACGGCACTGGCAAGATATTCCTGCATGACGCCCACTTCACGCACGCGAATCACAAACGGTGCCCGCTCCCTGCCAACTGACTTCACCTTGTCGAAACCGCGCCGCGCCACATTCAACACCTCGGTGTTGAGCTTGATATGCGGGGCGAGGGCGTGGGTGTTTGCCAGCGGCACCAGATAGCGGTCCACCAACTCGCCGGCGGTGGGCAGCTCATCCTCATTGGGCGCTACCCACCCCTCGGCCTCAAGCAGTCGTCGCGCCTCCTTGTCGATGTTGTAGCGCCAGGGCGAAAACAGGCTGATATGCGCCACGTCGCTGAAGCTCGCGCCTACCTGCCCGGCCGCCTCGAACAACTGCACCGCCACTCCGCGCGCCAGCAACTGCGCCGCCGCTGCCAGTCCCACCGGGCCGGCCCCCAGTACCGCCACCGGATATTGATAACGCTGTTCCATCTCACTTCTCCTATTCGTGATTCGTCGAAGGACGAATATTATGGGCAAAAAAAATCACAACCTCGCGACGAGCTTTTTGAAACGGGCCAGCCGATCCTGGTTCACGCAATAGCAGACTCGCTGCTGCTGTTGCGAACCGATGATGAGGCCAGCGTCGCGCAGCGTAGTTACATGCTGCGAGACGGTCGCCGGCGCCAAAGGTAATACCGCCGACAGGTCGCCAAAAAAGCATTCGTCGTGCTGACCAAGATAGCGCAGGATGTGCAGCCGCGCAGGATGACTCAACGCCTTGCACAACAAGGCGAGTTCCTCTTCGAGCAGGGCATCCTCTTCACCACTACCTTTCTTCACGTCGTAACCGTCCTACACCGATAAACATCTTTCGTTATTCGCAAAACGACGAATTAACTTTAATCCCACCCCGGCCACCTCGTCAAGCCCCACGTTACCCGCAAGCCACGTTAAACTCCTCCCTCCGCAGGATCGTGAAGCGATGTCCTGCAAACCGCATCATCTATTGCGGCGCATATTCACTCATCGTGAACCACCCTTGCTCTGTCGAGGCGCTACCCCAGAATCGACATCAGCGCCAAGCACTTAGGCGGTGACCACAATCGGAGCTCCCTTAGTGACGATCACGGTATGCTCGTACTGGGCGGAGAGATTGCCTCGCGCACCCACCAACGTCCAGCCATCGTCTGCCTCGGTAACCTGGGTGCTCTTGGTGGAGAGAAACGGCTCGATGGCTATCACCATCCCCTCGTGCAGAATCCGCGTATCTCTCGGCTCATAGTAGCCAACAATGCCTTCGGGTGATTCGTGCAGGGCGCGCCCCACCCCATGACCACCGAGATTTCTGATAACCCTGAAGTTATGACTCTTGGCCACCCGCTGCACCGCCCTGCCAATTTGATTGAGGCGCGCACCGGCCCGCACCTCCTTCAGCGCCTCGGCAAGGGCCGTTTGCGTGGCGAAGCACAACCGGGACTTTAACTCAGAGGTGGGCGGTACAACCCGCGTGCCACCGGTATCGGCAAAGTAACCATCCAGCTCGGCAGAGACATCCACATTTACGACATCGCCGGGCTGGATACGACGCCCGCCAGGGATCCCATGCGCCACCTCCTCATTAATGCTGATGCACGTGGCGCCCGGAAAGTCGTAGGCAAGCCTGGGGCCAGAGCGCGCACCGTACTGCTCCAGACGTCGCTGGCCTAGCTGGTCCAGCTCCTGGGTGGTCATACCC
>DASWUD010000283.1:0-3199 GCA_036401755.1 Gammaproteobacteria bacterium | reverse complement strand
TATCGCCAACATCCTGAAAAAATCGGATGAGACGATCCCGGCGAGTGTCGATCACAACGCGTTGATCGAACCCGCCGAGAAGGCGCTGGCCACGGCCGTCATCGCCATGACCTCGTCGGTCGCCCCGCTGTTCGCCAAACGTGAATACGAAACCGCGCTCAAGCAACTCGCCAGCCTGCGCCCCACCGTGGACACCTTCTTCGATGCGGTGATGGTCAATGCTGAAGAGAAACAGCTGCGCCTCAACCGCCTGGCGCTGCTGCGCCAGTTGAGTTCACTGTTCCTCGAGGTGGCCGACCTTTCACAACTGCAGGGATAACGCTCTCATGGATCACTCCGACTCCTACGCCGCCATGCTCGCCGCCGTGCAGGCATTTCACGACAAGCACGATTTCAAGAATCGCGGCGGCGAAGAGCTCACCTACCGCATGGCGCTGATGGCCGAAGAGCTCGGCGAGATCGGCGCCGCCATCACCAAGGGGAAACCGAAGGAGCAGCTGGCGGAGGAGGTGGCGGATCTCTTTATTCTGCTCATCGGCACCGGCATCGCAGCCGACTTCGACCTCAAGGAGGCGTTCTGGAGCAAGATGGAGAAGATCATGCAGCGCGAGGCCAAAATGGTTAACGGCCGGGTGCGAGTTTCGGAGTTTCGCGAATGAACTGTAGCTTGACAGGTGGCAACCAGTGAAATTAGTAATTCTCGATCGCGACGGTGTCATTAACCATGACTCCGATGAATATATCAGGAGCGTCGACGAATTCGTGTTTATTCCTGGCAGTATTGAGGCGATCGCCCGTCTCTCTCAGGCTGGCTACCGTGTCGCTGTCGCCACCAATCAGTCGGGTATCAGTCGCGGCTATTTCGATCTCGACACCCTCAATCAGATGCACACCAAGCTGCTGCGCGCGCTTACAGCCGTTGGTGGTCAGATCGAGATGATCGCCTTCTGCCCGCATGGCCCTGACGATAACTGTAACTGCCGCAAGCCAAAGAGTGGGATGCTACTCGACATCGGCCAGCGCATGAACATTCCCCTGACAAACGTTCCCATCATCGGGGATTCGCTGCGCGATCTCGAGTCTGCGCGCAGTGTTGGTGCTCGCCCCATCCTGGTGCGGACCGGCAAGGGCGAACGCACCATCACGAAAGGCGATGGGCTAGAAGGGGTCGCGGTCTACGAAAACCTTGCAGCAGCTGTCGATGCCCTACTCAGGGAGGCGTAATGGTCTATCTTCGCTCGGTGCTCTTTTATCTCGGCATGACCGTCATCACGCTGCTTCATAATGCACTCATCCCCTTTACCTATTTAGTACCCATCTCCCATCACCAGCGCTATGCCTATCTGGTGCTGTGGAGCCGCGTTGTCATGGTATGGCTGCGGCTCTGCTGCGGGCTCACTTATCGCGTCATTGGCACCGAAAACATTCCTGCGGGTCCCGCCATCATTCTGGCCAAGCATCAGTCGGCCTGGGAGACCATAGCACTGCAGCAGATCTTCCCGCCGCAAACCTGGGTTTTGAAGCGCGAGCTTTTCTATATCCCCTTTTTCGGCTGGGCACTTCGTGCCACCAAACCGGTAGCCATTAACCGTGGCTCTACCAAGGAGGCGCTGCGCCAGGTGCTGCAGCAGGGCAAGCAGCGCCTCGACGAGGGGTTATGGATGGTCATCTTTCCCGAGGGCACCCGCACCCTGCCGGGAACACGCGGACGTTATGCCGTTGGCGGTGCACTCTTGGCAGAGCGCAGCCGCTATCCGGTGGTGCCAGTGGCGCACAACGCCGGGGAGTTTTGGAAAGCCAGTGGTTTCCTCAAATATCCAGGCGAGATCACCGTAGTAATCGGGCCGGTCATCGACTCTACGCAGTTCAAGGCGGGCGAGATCAACCATCAGGTTGAGCAGTGGATTGAGGCTACCATGGACAGGATCACCACCCTAAAACCAGACTAAGTCAAATTCTGGTTCATCATGATATAATAAAGTGTTTTAATACCCATATTCCGTCCGTCTTCGAGACTTTTCTCCAGCGGCTACTAGGGTTATCAGGCGCGCAATGCGCGAACTGCCTGCAGATTTCTTTTTGCCTTTATAAGGATCGTCACCATGCACAACAATCGCGTCACCATCACCCAATTCATCATCGAGGAGCAGCGCCGCGTCCCCGGCGCCACCGGCGACTTCACTTCGCTGCTCAACGACGTCGTCACCGCCTGCAAGGTGATCTCCAACCTGGTCAACCACGGCGCACTGGTCGGTGTGCTTGGCGCCGCGGGCACCGAGAACGTGCAGGGTGAGGACCAGAAGAAGCTCGACGTCATCTCCAACGACGTCTTCCTGAAGACCAACGAGTGGGCCGGCCACCTGGCCGCCATGGCCTCCGAGGAGATGGAGGAGATCTATCAGATCCCCAGCCAGTACCCGAAAGGCAAGTACCTGCTCACCTTCGACCCGCTGGACGGCTCTTCCAACATCGACGTCAACGTCTCGGTCGGTACCATCTTCTCCATCCTGCGTTGCAAGGGCAACTGTGTGAACCCCACCGCCGAGGATTTCCTGCAACGTGGTACCGAGCAGGTCTGCGCCGGCTACGCCATCTACGGTCCCTCCAGCATGATGGTGCTGACCACCGGCAACGGTGTGAATGGCTTCACCCTCGACCAGAACATCGGTGAGTTTGTCCTTACTCACCCCAACATGACCATTCCCGTTGACACCAAGGAGTTTGCCGTCAACGCCTCCAATATGCGTTTCTGGGAAGCACCTGTGAAACGTTACGTGGATGAGTGCCTGGCAGGCAAGACCGGCCCGCGCGGTCAGGACTTCAACATGCGTTGGGTCGCCTCCATGGTCGCCGAAGTGCACCGTATCCTGACCCGCGGCGGCATCTTTATGTACCCACTCGACTCCAAGATGAAGGAGAAGGGTACCGAGGGCAAGCTGCGCCTGATGTATGAAGCCAACCCCATGTCCTTCATCGTCGAGCAAGCCGGCGGCGCCAGTTCAACCGGTCGTGAACGCATCCTTGACATCCAGCCGCGTGAACTTCATCAGCGCGTTCCGGTGATCCTGGGTTCGAAGAATGAGGTGGAGCGTCTGGTGGGCTATCACAACGAATCGAAGTAATAGCGCTCTAAAATCCGCGCAAACAAAAAAGGGGAAGGTGGTGACACCTTCCCCTTTTTTATAACTTGCACGTGGTG
>DASWUD010000282.1:0-41219 GCA_036401755.1 Gammaproteobacteria bacterium | reverse complement strand
GGCTCGGGGCTCGGCCTGGCCATCGTGCAGCGCATCGCCGAGCGGCACGGCGGCAGCGTGCGCTGCGATCGCTCACCCTTGGGCGGCGCGCGCTTCAGCGTGCGCTGGCCCTACCAGGATGAAAAAATAACGAGGAGTGATGCATGAAACATTGGGGTATCTTTTTTGTGGCGGGGATGGGTGCGCTGGCCGGTGTCTCCAGTGCAGATGCAGAGGGGGTGCCGGAGCAGCTGGAGGCGGTGGTCATCACCGATGAGGCCGCCGCGCAAGAGAACGCGCCGCCCCTTGGCTACGAGCTGGATCACGAGGCGTTGACCTCGGTGCCGGGCGGCGGCGGTGATCCGCTGCGCGCCGTGCAGACCCTGCCGGGAGTGGCGGTCAATAACGATGCCAGTGCGGCGCCGGCCATTCGCGGGTCACGCCCCGAGGACAATAGCTACTTCGTCGATTTCCTGCCGGTGGAATATCTTTTCCATTTCGGTGGCATGTACAGTGTCTTCAACGAGCAGCTGGTGGATAGCTTTACGGTCTATCCCGGCGCCTATAGTGCCTCTTACGCCGGCGGCATCGGCGCGGTCATCGATACGCGCCTGCGTGATCCCAACAGCACACGCCTCAGCTCCACGCTCGATATCAGTTTTATCAAGGCGGGCGCCCTCATCGAGGGGCCCGTGGGCGAGCGTCAGTCGTTCTATCTGGCAGGACGCGCCAGCTATATCGATTTGATGTTCAAGAACGCTGAGTTCGATACAGGGGTCGAGACGATCCAGTTTCCCCGTTTCCGTGACTATCAGGGCAAATACGTCTGGCGCCCGCTCTCTGGCGGCAAGCTTACCTTTCAGACCAATGGTGCAAGCGATGAGTTGAAGCTCAATCTCACCTCAGAGAGCGATGCCGTGCGCAATGAACCTGTGCTGGTCGGCATTCACAGTTACGCGACTTCGTATCACAGTCAGGGGCTGACCTGGCAACAAGAGCTGGGGCGCGATGCCCTCACCCTGGCGGTCGGTCACATGCGCTACACAGAGAACTCCCACGCCGCCAGTGTGGGCGATGCAACGGATACGTTCGATCACTGGTATGGCAAGGGGCGCTGGACACGAGCGCTCGGCGACGATCACCTGCTGGCGCTGGGCGGGCAGGTGATGCGCATGATCGGCCGTTATGATCTGGTCTTCCAGGATCCGGGGTGTACCGAATTCGATGCGCAGTGCAGTTATACCGATGCGCCGCTGCTCACCAGTAGTGGCGATGTGCAGGTCGATACCACGCAGCTCTACGCCGAGGATACCTGGTATGTTATGGAACCCGTCGCAGTGACGGGCGGTCTCTCCTATCAGCGCGACGACTATCTCGACCAGGATTACTATGATCCGCGCCTGCGTCTGGAGTACACCCCCGTGGCCGACTGGCGACTCAGTGCCGCCACCGGACGTTACCACCAGTTCCCGCGCCTGCTGCACGTCGAGCGGGTGTTCGGCAACCCGGAGCTCACCTATTACGATGCCACCAAGTATGATGTCGGTCTTGAGCACTTCCTGGGCAACGGCTGGCAGTGGAAGGCAGAGGCCTACTACAAACAACTGAATAATCTCGAAACCAGTGACCCTGTCACACGCTACACCAATAGTGGTGAAGGCCACGCCACCGGCTTAGAGTATCTGCTGCGCAAGGCGCCCACCGACACGTGGTCGGGCTGGTTATCGCTCAGCCTCGCCAAGACCGAGCGCGTCAACACCCTGACTGGCGAGAAGATTGTCTTCGAGTATGACCAGCCGGTGATCCTCAACCTGGTCAGTGAATATCGTTTCAACTCGCGCTGGAGCTTTGGCGGCAAGTGGTGGGCCCACTCCGGCTCGCCCTATACGCCGGTGCTGGGCGGGGAGGCCGATCCGGCCATTGCGGGCCGTTATCGTCCGATCTATGGTGAGGTCAACTCGGAACGGCTGCCCACCTATCACCGTCTCGACCTGCGCGTCGACCGCCGCTTCAATGAGGACCTTACCGGCTATCTGGAACTTATCAATGCCTATGGGCAGAAAAATGTCGCCGGCTACAAGTACAATGTGGATTACAGCGAGCGCGAACCAATCTATCAGCTGCCGACCCTGCTGTCGCTCGGCGTCACAGCTCGCTTTTAAAGCTGTCGTGGAATTGGCGTTCTCCCGAGCGAGACTCGCGCGCCCTTAATCCAGCTCATTCGACAGTCGCACAAATGAATCTCAGGAGAAGAGCACGATGGAGTTTCTCAAGAGCTATCTGGATGGAATAATTTTTGGCCTGCTGGGGACCATGAGTTTTGTCATGATCTGGTTCGTGGTGGAGCGCCATCTCTTCTTCAAGCGCGTGCGGCTGGAGGAGTATGCACGGGTCGAGGCGCTGCAGATGGCACTGACGCGCCGCATGACCACCATTGCCACCATCGGCGCCAACGCCCCCTATATCGGCTTGCTGGGTACCGTGTTGGGTATCCTGGTCACCTTTCACGACATCGGTCAGGGGGGGCGCATCGAACCGGGCACCGTGATGCTTGGTCTTGCCCTGGCGCTGAAGGCGACCGCCTTGGGGCTGGTGGTCGCGATCCCCTCCATCGTGGCCTACAACGGGCTGATGCGGCGCGTGGAAGAGCTCAATGAACGCTGGCAGGCGCGGCAGACCTCATGAAACGTTTTGCTCAGGTCAACGTGATACCTTTCATCGATATCATGCTGGTGATGCTCGCCATCGTGCTGACCACGGCGACCTTCATCGCCCAGGAGCGCATCGATCTCAATCTGCCCGAGGCGAAGAGCGGCCAGCCGGCCACGCCCGGCGAGAGCCTGCGCATCAACGTTGCCCATGACGGCACGCTCACCATCGACGGTGCCGCCGGCGATCTCGATACCCTGCGCGAACGGCTGCGCAGCGCGCCACGCGACCAACTCATCGAACTGGCCGTCGACCAGGCGGTGCCGTTCGGCCGCTTTGTGACGCTCATCGATCTGCTCAAGGGCGAGCAGCGGGAGCGCATCTCCATCGCGACCATCCGCCAGCCATGAGAGCAGTGACTGCGGGCTTCGTCGTCTCCGCCACGCTCCACCTGTTGCTGGTGGCGCTGGGGTGGTGGCTGTGGCGTACCCCTGCGCTTGATGTCACTACACCGCGTCCGCTCCCCCTCACTCTCGCGATGTTTGCCGAGGAGAGGCCGACTGCGGTGGTGGCCGCGCCACCTCCCGCTCACGAGCCAGCGCCTGCTCCCAGCAGGAAGCCCCCACCGGTGCCGCGCCGCGAGCCGGTCGTGGAGGCGCAGCCGACACCGGCCGTGACGCCAGAGGAGGTCGCCACCGAGCCAACCCCCGCCGTAGCGGCGGAGGCGGTAGTCCCGCCCCATGTCGCCGAGACGCGGGTGGCGGAGATGGAAGAAGAGTATCGCAGTGCGTTGCGCAACCTCATCGAGGCGGGCAAGGTCTACCCACTCAAGGCGCGTCGCCTGCATCACCAGGGCATGGTGCTGCTCAGCTTTACCATCGAACCGGACGGCACCATTCGCGACGTGGAGATGCGTAGCAGTTCCGGCAGCACGCTCCTCGATGAGGCGGCGCTGACCTTGATACGCGGAGTTAGCGGGCGCCTGCCGGCACCGGCCGGCTTGGCACAGCGCGCACGCAGTTTCACGATTCCACTGGCGTATCACCTCAAGTAACAAGTGGTCCGGCGGCGGTTGCGCCCCACCGTGCCACTTTTCTCCAAGGAGGGTCATTACCCCCCTTGTTGAATCCCCTTCGCTGCATATCCTTTCTGCACATGCCGGTAAGTGTCCGGCATCCAGGTGTCCGAGGCCGCGCCGCGGTTCTGCTCCGGGCCGTGATAGCGTGTTCAAGAGGACGAATCAATGAAGCAGAGACAACTGACGATCGCCATAGGCGTCGCATTGGCCACCCTCGGCCTGGCGGCATGCAGCGGCGGAAGTAGCAGTAGCAGTAGCGGCAACACCACTCTGCCCACCTCCACCATCAGCGGCACCATCACCGGCTTTGGCAGCGTCTTTGTCAACGGCGTGGAATACGACACCACAGGCGCCAGCGTGCAGCTGGACGGCACGGCCGGCAGCGAGACCGATCTGCAGGTGGGCATGGTGGTCACCGTGCAGGGCAACACGAATGCCAATGGACTTACCGGTACCGCCAACTCCATCTCCTTTGCCGATGTGGCCGAAGGGGCGGTGCTGGCGGTTAACCTGAACAACGGTGTCGGCACCCTCAACGTGATGGGGCAGACGGTGCAGGTCACCGACCTCACCATCTTCGAGAGCGCCGTGGCGGGGATCACCCTCGACACCATCCCGCTCAACGCCATTGCCGAGGTGAGCGGCTACAGCGATGGCAACGGCACGGTCTACGCCACGCGCGTCGAGATCAAGCAGGCGGCACTGCAGCCCGGCGACATCCTTGAGGTCAAGGGGGTGGTGAGCAACCTCGGCGCCACCACCTTCCAGCTCGGCACGCTGGTGGTGGACTACAGCGGTGCAACCCAGTTGCCGAGCAATCTCGCCGATGGACTCAACGTCGAGGTGCATGGTGCTACCGCGCCCACCAATAACGGTGGCACCTATACCTTTGCTGCCAGCGACGTGGAGTTGGTCGGTGATGGACATCTGGCAATTAAGGGTGACGAAGGCGACACCCTGAAGTTGCAGGGGGTCGTGATGGGCGTCGATTCGGCGGCCAGTACGCTCGTCATCAACGGACAACAGATGGCGGTGAGCAGTGATGCGATGCGTGATGGTTTAACGCTGGCCGACCTGACCGTGGGTACCTACATCAAACTGGAGGCGGAGCAGAGCAATGGTCAATGGCTGGTGAAGGAGATCGAGGTGGGACGCAGCAGCGATGCCGAGCTGAACTCCACCATCGAAGCGGTCGACCTGACTGCCGGTACCATCACATTGATGGGGCAGACCATAAGCATCGACAGCAGCACCTTGCTGCAGGATGAGATCACTCAAAACCCCCAACACTATTTTGACATCGCCGATCTGCAGGTCGGTGATAAGGTGGAGGTCGCTGTCAGCTTCAACGCCGGGCAGTGGCTGGCCGCCAAGCTGATGCGTGAAGACGCGGGCGGCGCCTCGGTGCTGGAAGGCAAGGTCACCTCACTTTCCCCCGTGCAGGTCGCCGGCATCACCGTGAGCGGGCTCGATACACTCAACATCACCCCGACCCTCGGCATGGCGCTGAAGATCAGCGGCGACTGGAACGGCACGCAACTGAGTGCCACCGCTATGGTGAGTCAATAGGGGCTTCCCCGACACAAACCGCCCCGTCGGGGCAGCAAAACCGCTGGTTCGAGCTGCGTTGGTGGGGTGGTCTGTGCCTACGTCTCTACACCGTGCGCCACGACGTGGCGCGCAGTTAGGCCCGGTGAGTGTTGATGGGTTTTGAGCGTGGCGAGCATCGCCCGCCACCACGGCAACATTAGGGATCGGACCTTGAGACGGCGCAGCTGTTCGTCAGGGTGCTAGTTTTCCTGTGAACATCTGCCCAAGGTATGACACACCCGCTACGGCAATTACTGATCCCTGTTACTGCCGCGATGGCTCCCTGCAATGCCCAAATGCTTGCCATGTGCCGGGTGTACTTCAAAATACCTTGATGTTGCCTCAACGCCCGATCCCTAATGTTGCAGCGATTGTTATTTTTTTACCGCCAAAGCGAGTCGCTCATGCGTGTCGTCGGTGTGCAGCTGCGGGCGAAACAATACAGAGAAAGTGGCGGCGTGAATAGTTACTAATTAGTAGCGATTTATCTGAAAAAACGGAGGGTCAGTATTAAATCCTTCCGTTCTTGCGGCTCAATTTGAGTAGTGCTCAAAAACCACCGGCCAGCCACAACGCCATGAACTCGGTGCGCCCCTTGACGCCGAACTTGCGATAGATGCGCATGGCGTATTGGTGTACCGAACCGGGGGTGAGACTGAGTTGCTGGCCGATCTCCTTTTCCGTGGCGCCGGAGAGCAGTCCCTGCTTCACTTTGCGCTCCGCCGGGGTCAGCGATTCAACGCAGATCCCCAGGCCGTGGCTCAGCAGCAGTTGGCGATGAAACCATTTGATGCCGCGCAGGGCAAATGCCACCACCTCCAGATCGCTGTCGTTGAAGTGGCCGTCTGCGCCGTACCGGTCGAACACGATAAACGATTCCGCTTCGCTGCTTACCGGAAAGGCGACCCACAGCCGATCGCTGATCCCGGGCTTGGCGTAGTAGAAGTCATAGTGGTCAGTCTGTTTGAACGCGGCGAGGTCAGCCACCAGCGTGCCTGCATGCAAACGGTAGGCGCGAAATTTGCCAGTGCCGGCGACGAGGGCAATGTTGGTCGCGCCAGGGTCAGGGATCATCTTGACCTGCATCGCTGCACGCATCCGGATCGTATCCTGATAGGCCTGATCCATCATCCGGATCCCTCGGATACGCCAGCCATGGAGCAGATCGGGCTCCTGCTCGTTGTCCTTGACCAGGCGGACAGCCCCGACCCAAAAGGCGTTCCTGGCCCCCACCAGCCCACTTAAGGAGCGCATGCAGTGATTGAGTGCCACATCGCTATCGGAGGAGGCGTGGTCGCTAAGCTCGTCCCAGAGCTGAAAGATCTTCTCTATCGTCTGTTGTGGCAGCATTATTTGTCAGGCCGGGGTGGCGCAAGGTTAGGGTCAATGCAATGGCAGCAGGGCGATGGCAATGGCTGGATGTCGGTCCGGTGCCTGTGGCGGGTGCGCCATATCTCGTTATCATTCTGGGCGTACCGTGGCTCCTTGGGGGGAACGGGGGAGCTCTAGTAAATATGGGACGATTTTACATGAATCGTGTGGTGCTGACACTCAAATGGCACAGGCCGCGCGGTGGTCGTGCAGGTGCAAGCTGCTCCCGCGATGCATGACATCAACTGAGCACTGGGCCATTTAAGCCGCCGGCTCATCATTGCCCCTCATGCGCTATAGTGGCCGCTGGCCATCGAGAGTTCACCATGCTGCTCCACTTCGACCTGACCCAGACCCTGCTGATTGCGCTCATCTTCATCTGGACCGGCTTCGTCCGTTCCGGGCTCGGTTTCGGCGGGGCGGCGCTGGGCCTGCCATTGATGCTGTTTGTCGACGACCAGCCGCTGCTGTGGTTGCCGATCATCGGTGCCCACCTGCTATTTTTCTCGGGGCTCACCTTGAGTTCGCGTCTCGCTAACGTCGACTGGGGTTTCCTGCGGCGCTCGTCGTACTACATCATTCCTGCCGCGCTGGTGGGGGTGTTCGGTCTGCTCCATCTGCCCAATCGCTGGCTGCTCCTCTTCATCTACGGAGTGACTCTCTTCTATGCGGTGATCTGGGCGCTCAATCTCGCCATCGAGAGCCGTGGCAAGTGGGTGGACCGGGGTTTGCTGATGCTGGGCGGGTATGTGGCGGGGACCTCGCTCACCGGGGCGCCGTTGATGGTGGCCGTCTATATGCGCAACGTGGCCAAAGAGCAGTTGCGCAACACCCTGTTTGTCCTTTGGTTTGTGCTGGTGGCGATCAAGATGGGCGCCTTCACGCTACTGGGCGTTGCGCTGCATCTCGATGTGGCGTTGCTGCTGTTGCCGGTGGCCGCTATCGGCCACTTCATCGGCCTCAAGACCCACGAGGCCATTATCAGGAACGATCGCCTCTTCAAGCAGTGGATCGGTAGTGGTCTGTTGCTGGTGAGTGGGCTGGGGTTGTGGCGGCTGCTCTAGGGCTCGGTTCAGCTGTCGAGTTGCGGCGGGAGCTCCTGCACTACCACCCACGGGGCAACCACCACCGCCCAGAACCGGGCATTGCTGTCGTGCCAGCGCTGTGCATCCGCTGTGCTGGCGCGGTGGATCTTCTCCTGCGCGAGCCAGTGGCCGACGCTCTCGCCGTCGTCCATGGAGATACGGGCGGCCACGTCGACCAGGTCCATGCCGGTTGCGACCACCACCACCACGCCACGCGCGAAATGGCGCTGCAGTTCCGGCCAGCCCAGTTGGCCGGTTTCGCTGTTGAGGCGCGCCTTCAGTTCTTCATCAATAGGTAGCATCTAGGCATCTCAGGGAGAGGGCGGCAATTTTACCCTCTGGCGCACGGCTTGGCAGCAGCCATCTCTTGCTCTGCTAGGCTCATCTCATGGCCGCTGCGGCTTGCCCACAGAAGGAGTGTGAGAATGAGCGAGGGGGCCACCTCTCTGCAGTTTTCCGTGCGCCTGCCGGTGCTGGCCAAGTACCTCGGCCAGCTCGGGATCATGCTGATACTGCTCAATCTTGCCCCGTTGCTGGTGGCCTTTGCCCATTACGAGTGGACCTTCGTATGGCACCAACTGGTGATGCTGCTGGTGCTGCTGGCGTTGTCCCTTCCCGCTGCGCGTATCGCACCACCACAACAGCTGCAGGGCAACGAGGCGCTGGTGATTGTCTGTGCTGCCTTCATGCTGGCGCCGCTCTTTATGACCATCCCCTTCACCGCCGCCGGGCTCACCTTTGGTGATGCGCTGTTCGAGGCTATTTCCGGGATCACCACCACTGGCCTCTCCACCCAACGCCACCCGGAGTTGCTCCCGCAAGCCTTTCTCTTCAGTCGTGCCTGGCTGCAGTGGTATGGCGGACTCGGTATCGTGGTGTTGTCGGTGGCGCTGTTGATGGGGCATCACGTCACGACGCGTCGGCTCGTCGAGCCTGCCGGCGCCGAGGGGCTGGTGAGCACGGCCCGTACCCACGCGCGACGCATGCTGATGATCTATCTATTGCTGACGACGATCGGGTGCGCCGTGGCTGTGCCGCTGATAGGGGACGGTATGGTGGCGATCGACCATGTGCTCGCGGCCATCTCCACCGGCGGCTTCTCCACCTACGACCAGAGCTTGGCGGCGCTGGCAGGATGGCCGCAGCGCCTGGTCATTTTGGTAGTTGCCTGGTGTGGCGCAGTGCCGCTGTTTCTCTATCACCGTGCGCTGCACGGCAGCTGGCGTCAGGTGCTGCGTGATGGCGAGATCTGGCTGCTGGCAGGGATGATCGCGGTCGTCTCCCTGCTACTCTTGCTGCTGACTCCGGGAGGTGAGGCCCCTGTGCTGCACGCCATCACCCTGGCGATTTCGGCGCAAACCACCACCGGATTTTCCACCAGCGATATCTCGTTGCTCGATCCCGCCGCGAAACTGGTGGTGGTCGTATCGATGTTCATTGGTGGCGGGGTCGGCTCCACCGCAGGTGGCGTGAAATTGTTGCGACTGATCCTGTTCTTCAAGCTGCTTCAGCTCTATCTGCGCCGCAGTGCAGCCCCGGAACATGCAGTCATCGAGCCACGTCTTGGCGGTCGGCTGCTCTCGGATGACGAATTGCTGCGTGCGTTTGCGCTGATTCTGCTGTTTGGTGCGGTGGTGGTCATCTCGTGGCTGATCTTCGTGAGCCACGGTTATCCGCCCCTCGATGCGCTGCTGGAGGTGACCTCCGCTACTGCTACGGTGGGGCTCTCCACCGGCATTACGAGTCACGAATTGCCAGCGCTGCTCAAGACGGTGCTCGCCATCGACATGCTGCTGGGGCGTCTGGAGGTCGTCGCTATGCTGGTACTCTGTTATCCACCCACCTGGTTCGCGAAACGGCAGGAGGGCGCATGAGGGCGGTCATCATCGGTGCCAGCAAGGTGGCGGTGCGAACGGCGCAACTGTTGCTGAAGCGTGGTCATGAGGTGGTGATCGTCGAGCGCGACAAGGAGTGTATCGATGCGCTGTCCGGCGAGATCGATTGCGGCTTCGTGCACGGTGATGGCAGCAAGCCGGCCATCCTGCGTGAAACCGATCCTGGTGGAACCCATCTGCTCTTTGCCATGACCGGTAATGATCAGGCCAACATCATTGCCAGTCTGGTAGGGCGCTCCCTTGGTTTCCAGCGCGTTGTAACTCGCATCGAGGACCCCTCCTTCGAACACATCTGTCTCGAACTGGGGCTGGAAGATATCGTCATCCCCAGCCGTACCATCGGCCGTTATTTGGCCGACCTGTTCGAGGGCCGCGATCCGCTTGAGCTCTCCGCGATGATTCGTGACGAAGCGCGGGCCTTTGCCTTCGTGGCACGCGAGCAGGATGAGGTGGAGATTCGCGATCTCCAGCTGCCCGAATCGAGCCGCGTCATCTGCATCTATCGTGACGGAAAGTTTGTGGTGCCGCGCGGCGACACTCGCTTGAAGAGCGAAGATGAAGTGGTGATCATCACCCACAGCGAACATTTCAACGAGCTAATCGAACGCTGGGCGCCGGTGGCCGGGCGGCGTTAAGTTTCACAGCCTTCGGCCTCTAATGCAGTAGCGTCGTGCCTAACCTGCCGCCATGACGATCGTGGCAGGCAGGGTGATCTCCATGGCGATGGGCAGATGGTCGGAGAAGGCGTAATTGAGCACCTGACACGTCTCCACCTTCAGCTCCGGGGTGACGAGGATGTGATCGATGCTGCGTTCGGGGCGCCAGGAGGGAAAGGTCTTGTGCTCCTCCAGCGGCTCGCGCAGTTTGGTGTGGCGGAACAGCATCGCCAGCTCGGGACTGCTCGGCGCGCAGTTCATGTCGCCCATCAGGATCGCGTGCGGATAGTCGTTGATGATTTCGCTGACAAAGGCGAGCTGATTGATACGGCTGCGCTGGCCAAGCGAGAGGTGGATCATCATCACCAGCAGCGGTTCGTCGTTGTTGCCGAATTGCGCCATCAGTGCGCCGCGCCCCGGTACCAGTCCCGGCAGCTTGTGCTCGACGATACGGGTTGGCCGGTAGCGGCTCAGCAGGCCGTTGCCGTGCTGGGCGATCGGTCCCATGGCGCGATTGACCTGATGATGCCAGAAGGGGTAGTTGGCCTGGTGGGCGAGAAACTCCGTGAGGTTGATATAGCCGGTGCGATGGCTGCCGGCATCGAGCTCCTGCAGGCCGACGATATCGTGGTCGCGCAACACCTGCGCAATGCGGCCGAGATTCTCGAAGCGGCGCGGCGTGGGCAGCAGATTCTTCCAGCTCTTGGTCAGGTAGTGGTGCGGACGCACGCTGCTGATCCCCACCTGGATGTTGTAGCTCAACAGGCGCAGGCGTTGGCCGCTATCGGGTGTGGCACCATTCGTCATGGTCATACCGGACAGACCATCTCGCCAAGCTTGGCGGTGAGTTTCAGATTTTCCGCATAATCGACCGGACAGTCGATGATAGTCACACCCTCATGGCGCAGCGCCTCACGCAACGTCGGCAACAGCTCGCTGACGGCGTTGATGCGGTAGCCCCTGGCGCCAAACGCTTCGGCATATTTGATGAAATCGGGATTGGTGAAGTCGACGTGGGAGGGGCGACCAAACTGGTTGAGCTGTTTCCACTTGATGAGGCCGTAGCCGTTGTCGTTCCAGATCAGCACCACGAGGCTGAGGCCAAGGCGCACCGCCGTTTCGATCTCCTGCGAGTTCATCAGAAAACCGGCGTCGCCTGTCACCGCCACCACCTTGCGTTCGGGATAGGCGAGCTTGGCGGCGATGGCACCCGGCACCGCGATGCCCATCGCGGCGAAGCCGTTGGAGATGATGCAGGTGTTGGGATATTCGCAGCGGAACATGCGTGCCATCCACATCTTGTGGGCGCCCACGTCGCAGATGACGATGTCTTCCAGCTCCATGGCGGTGCGCAGGTCCCAGATGATCTTCTGCGGTTTGACCGGAAAGCTCTGGTCGCTGGAGTGGGCGTCCATCTCGCTAATCAGGGCCTTGCGCAGGGTGCGCAGGGCGTGGCCCTGGTGGGGCGTGGCCAGCTGCCCCACGCGGATCAGGCTCTGCTTGATGTCACCCACCACCCCCACCGCCACCGGGTAGTAGGCATCCACCTCGGCGTGGGTGCTGTCGATATGGACGATGGTGCGATCGCGGGTCGGATGCCACAGGTAGGGGTGGTATTCGACCAGGTCGTAGCCGATGCAGATGATCACGTCGGCGCTGTCGAAGCCGCAGTTCACATAGTCCTTCGATTGCAGCCCGGCGCTGCCCAGCGCCATCGGGTGTTTGAAAGGGAGCACCCCCTTGGCCATGAAGGTGTTGGCCACGGGAATATTGAGGCGCCCGGCGAAGTCGGCCAGCTGCTGCCAGGCGCGCGCGCGCACCACGCCGTTGCCGGCGAGGATCAGCGGGGCGCGCGCCTTGGAGATGATCTCCGCGGCGAGCGCCACCCGATCGGCCGAGGGCTCCGGCACCATGGTCTGCTTGACCGGCAGCGGTAGCTCATCGAGCTCCATCTTGGCGATGTTCTCGGGAAATTCGATGAAAGTGGCGCCGCTCTTTTCGGTCTGCGCCAGTTTGAATGCCTTGCGCACCACTTCCGGAATGGTGTTGGGGGTGAGCAGGCGCGAGGAGTATTTGGTGACCGCCGCGAACATCTGCTCCAGGTCGAGCACCTGGTGCGACTCCTTGTGCAGCCGGTAGGTGCCGGCCTGCCCGGCGATGGCCACCACGGGGGCGTGGTCCATGTTGGCGTCGGCGACACCGGTGATGAGGTTGGTGGCGCCGGGACCGAGGGTGGCGAGACAGACGCCGGCCTTGCCGGTGAGGCGGCCGTAGACGTCGGCCATGAAGGCGGCGCCCTGTTCGTGGCGCACGGTGATGAATGTGATCGATGAATCGAGCAGCGCATCCATCACATCGAGATTCTCTTCGCCGGGAATGCCGAAGATATACTCGATACCTTCATTCTCCAGACAGTGGACGAACAGCTTCGCCGCCTTCATATGCCTTCCGCCTTAAGCCAGGGCGCTTACTGTTTCTTCGCGACCTTGCTCTCTTCGCGGACCAGGTAATCGACGATCTTGATCAGTCGTTCGTAGCTGGTGGCCATCGGGCCGTCAACGCGATATTTGCCATTGACGATCATGGTGGGCACGCCGGCGAGCTCATACTTCCTGGAGAGGTCGGCAGCACGCTGCACCTTGGTCTGCACCGCAAACGAATCGAAGGTGTTGTTGAAATCGTCCTTGCTGATACCCTGTTCGCCAAAGAACTCCATCAACTGTTCACGGGTGTGCAGCGGGCGTTTCTTTTCCTGAATGGCGTAGAACAGCGGACCGTGGATCTTCTCGCCAATGCCCAATACCTCCGCGGTATAGAAGGCGGTAGCGTGCAGCTGCCATTCGGGGCTGTTGAAGATGGCAGGGATGCGGATGAAGTTCACCTTGGCCGGCTTCTTCTTCAGCCATCCCTGCAGATGGGGCTCGAAGTGGTAGCAGTGCGGACAGCCATACCAGAAGAGCTCGACGACCTCGACGCTGCCGTCGCTGGCCACGGGCTGGGGTTGCGAGAGCCGTTGGTAGTCGATCCCTTCGTTGTATTCGGGTTCGGAGGCGGCTAGCGCCAGGGCTGGAACCATGAACAGCAGGAACAGCCACGCAAAATAACGTTTCATCACATCTCCTCGTATTTCAGATTTTCCAGTACCAACGGTTGACTACTATACTGCAAAGGGCGGCAGGCAGCATCGCGCAGGCTCTTTCCCGGCAGGCCGGGCCTGTTCTATGCTAGGACAGTCTGCCGAGGGAGAGTTCCGCATGAGCACCAATAAAAAAATCAATCTGACCGAATTCCTGAACCAGCAGTACCTGTGCGAATGCCTGACGGTACGCGAGATCGAAACGCTGCTCGAATTCACCGACGAGGTGACCTTCGCCAAGGGGGAGATCATCGCCGATGTGGGCGAGGTGGGCGAGGCGCTCTATTTTGTGGTGAGTGGCGAGGCGGCGCTGGTGCACCCCGAGGAGGGGGGCGGTTCGCTGGAACTGGCCCACGCCAATGAGGGCGAGATGCTCGGCTCCATGTCGTTCTTCGACCGCGAGCCGCGCTCCATCCGTATCGTGGCCGTCAAGGCCAACACCAAGCTGCTGCGCCTGCGCCGCATCATGTACCAGCGGCTGCGCATCGAACACCCCTTCATTGCCGTCAACCTGCTGGAGGATGCCATCGTCAGCCTCGACCGGCTGTTCCGCCGGGTTACGCAGGATGTGGCCACTTACTCCAAGTACCTCTACGGCGGCAAGCGCTGATTCAGCTGTTAAAAAACCCGCTGTCCCGAACTGGGCAGCGGGTTTTTTGGTGTCACGGCAAAGCGACTACAGCTTGCCGTAGGAGTGCAGCCCGGAGAGGAACATGTTGACGCCGAGGAAGGCGATCAGGGTGACGAACAGGCCGATGACGGCCCACCAGGCGAGCGGTGCGCCGCGCAACCCCTTGGTGAGGCGCAGGTGGAGCCAGCCGGCGTAGTTGAGCCAGACGATGAGCGCCCAGGTCTCCTTCGGGTCCCACGACCAGTAACCGCCCCACGCCTCGGCCGCCCACAGGGCGCCGAGCACGGTGGCGACGGTGAAGAAGGCGAAGCCGAGGGCGATCGCCTTGTACATTACATCGTCCATGAGTTTGACAGGGGGTAATGTCGTCACAATGCGCTCGCGTGAAAGTCCCCAGATAATGGCTGCGGTCGCCGCAACGGTTATCAGGCCTGCCAGTAGTGCACGTACCAGCTGTGCTAGCTCAACACCATGAAGCAACAACTGAACAACAAAAACGATTACCCCCATCGCAGCTGAAACCAGCCAAAAGGCCAGGCGTGCGCTCGGTGTGCCCACGTAGGTTTTGATCAGCGCAGGGACTGCAACCATCGCCGCGATGGCGAAGGCGCCGTAGCCGACGAAGTTGGCGGGGACGTGGATCTTCATCCAGTAGCTCTGCAGCGCCGGTACCAGCGGCTGGATCTCGTGGGCGCCGCGCTCGAAGGTGTACCAGAGGATGAAGCCGACCGCCGCCGAGATCACCGTCAGCACGAAGGCGCCTAGGGCGCGGCTCTGGTAGCGCTTTTCGTAGTGGAGATAGAGCAGCGCGGTGAGGGTGGCGAAGAGGATGAAGACCTCGTAGAGGTTGCTCACCGGGATGTGGCCGATGTCGGGGCTGATCAGGTAGGACTCGCGCCAGCGCACCATCAGCCCCACCAGTCCCATGGTGGTGGCCGACCAGGTGAGGGCGGTGGCGACCTTGCCGGTGAATTCGGAGCGCAGCAGCAGAGCCAGCAGGTAGGCGCCGGTGGCCATTACGTAGAGGGCGCTCATCCACATGATCGCCGACTGGCTGGCGAGGATGAATTTGAGAAAGAAGTTTTGCTCACCGCGGGTGAGGTCATCACCATAGAGCCAGACCGAGAAGAGCGAGAGTGCCGCCACCGCAAGCGTCAGCGGGCGGGCCGGCTTCCACAACCAACCCAGGGCCAGCAGACCGAGGGCCGAGAGCGGCAGGATCACCTGCTCGAAGGTATCCATCAGGTCCCCGAAGCGATTCCAGGTATAGAGCGCACCCACCACCACCACCAGCCCCCAGAGCCAGTCGAACAGACCGAGGCGCTTCAGGAAGGGGCGAGTGTCCAGCTGGGACGCAATGAGATCCTGGGGTACCGACATGAAGCGACCTCCTGCTAGGTGTTTTGACCAGTGGTTGCCTGGCGCAACAGCTGCGTCAGGGCATCAAACTCTTCGCCGAAGTCACCACGATTGCGGTGGCTGGTTCCAGCGAACAGTACGTTTAGCTCCTCACCGTCACCGCTGATGCGTACCCAGAGGTGGCGGTTGTGCAGATAGAGCATCATGAACACCCCGGCACAGAGCAACAGGAAACCGAAGATGATGATCGGTCCGGCCGGGGCGCGTGAAATCTGCAGTCCCGAGGCTTCGACCTGTTTGAAGTCGGTTAGTTGCAGGAAGAACGGTGTGCCGTAGGGACCGATCAGCGACATGGCGTTGACGGCATCATCGAAATAGCGCGCATCGGCGTCGCTGATCCCGTTGCTGGTATCGATGCCTTCGGTCGCCAACTGCTCCAGATAGAGGCCGCCGAGCACGCTCTGTATCACCTTCACATAGGACTGCAGAGCATCCTGACGCTTGGCCGGTTCGATGTTCTGTTCGGTGTGGGCGACCACGGCATCGATGCCTTCGACCACGAACATCTGTACCAGGTTAGCGATTGAGTCGGTGAGCTGTTCCAGCATTGCCTGGTCGCCGCTCGCCCCCATCTCCTGCAGCGTCTGCTGCTGGGCGATGCGACGCACCGCGCTGTGATCCAGGGCGCGGGCACGCAGTGCCATGAACCGTCCCAGCCCGCCCTTGTCGTCGAGGGGCAGGTGGAGGAAGCGGTAATCTTCGGCCGGGGAGGCACGCATGCCACTCAGGTAGAAGAGGCGTCCCTCCATGGTGATCGGCACCATGTAGTTCACATACTCCAGCGCCTCGCCTGCGGCATTGCGCACCTTGAGGGTGACGCTCGGGCCGTAGTTGTGAAATTGCTTGCCGCTCGGATCACCCTCCTGTGCCGGGAAGATGTTGTAGAGCTTGAAGTCGATCACCTCGATGGTGAGCGGGCCGCGCGAGGTTTCGACGCTAACCTTCTCCTGCACCGCGCTGTTGAGGGTCAGGGGTTCGCTGGCGGGGTGATCGAACGACCACGCCTTCAGTGTCACCTGCGAGCCACCATCGGCGAAGCTGGCCTGGTAGATGTTGTACCCCCGATAAGAGAGCGGGTGGTTGACCGAGATGGTCTTGTGCAACGGCTCCTTCAGCGTGTCATCGGTAATGATGATGTCGCTCTCGAATGACTTGGGCATGCCGCTGGGGTAGTGCTCGATGCGGAAATCCTGCAGCGTCACGGTGAAGGGGAGCTTCTGCACCAGGTAGCCGTCACGCATCTGGACAAAGGCGAAATTGGCGAAGGAGCCCTCGGGGATGTTGACGCTGCCACGAAACGCCTGGTTGTCGGTGCCGAGCCAGCTCTTCTCCGGCACCTGACTGACCGGCAGGTCGCGCGTCTCGACCACCACCTTGCCCGTCAGTTCGGCGAAGCGCAGTGGCAGATTGCCGTTGATGAGGCCGGCGATGCAGATGACGATGATGGCGAGGTGGAAGACGATGTAGCCAAGGCGGCCTGCGCCACCGCGGGTGGCGGCGATCACCAGGCGATCATCGCTGGCCTTGCTGCGCACCTTGTAACCGCGCTGCTGTAGCAACTGGCCGATGTGGCCGGCTATGTCGTCGCGGCTGCTGTGCAGGCTCCACTCGCTGACGTGGTGGAAGGCGCGCAGCGACTTCTCCTGCACGTCGAGACGGAAGTGGCGGAATTCGCGCAGGATGGCAGGGGTATTGCGCCAGACGCAGACGGCTGTGGAGAGCAGCAGGAAGCCGACCAGCAGCAGGAACCAGGCGGTGCCGTAGATATCGTAGAAGCCCAGGGTGCGAAAGACCTCGAACCAGAACGGTCCGAATTTCATGACGTAGTTGCTATAGGGCTCGTTCTGTTGCAGAACCGTTCCGATCGCCGAAGCGATGGCGATGACCACCAGCAGGATGATGGCCAGATACATGGAGCCGAGAAACTCCAGCAGGAGAGCGCTTCTGGAGCGCTGCTGCCGACTCGTCTGTGGCTGCTCGTTCACACGCGCCTCACGATCGGGGTGGGAAATTCGGTTTGAGGCCGCCAGGAGAATGACCGCCGTTTTCTAGGGGTGTTGCCGCCCCCAAGATGACAAAGGGTGGTCTCAGACCACCCTTTGTTTTACACCTTCGTGATGCCGGATCGCAGGATCAGGATCAATGCAGACCAGCGATGTATTCGGCGACAGCCTCGATCTCCGCATCGCTCATGCGCGCCGCGATGGAGGGCATGATCTTGGCGACGTCGTTGCCACGCGCACCAGAACGGAAGTCCTGGAGCTGCTTGACCACATACATCGACTGCTGGCCCTGCAGAGCAGGGTACTTGGCACCTGGATTGCCTGCGCCGCTGGGGCCATGACAGGCCATACAGGCAGAGATCCCCTTGGCAGCGTCACCGCCCTGATAGATCTTCTTGCCCACCGCCGCCTTTTCGGCGTTGGCGGAACCGATGGCTACCTTCTGACTGGCGAAGTAGGCAGCCAGATCGGCCACATCCTGATCGCTCAGGGGCATGGCCATGCCGGTCATGGTTGGGTCCTTGCGGGCGCCGGACTTGAAGTCCGTCAACTGCTTGGTGAGATAGCTCTCATGCTGGCCGGCCAGCTTGGGAAAGGTCGGCACCATGCTGTTGCCATCGGCACCGTGACAAGCGGCACAAACAGCCGCCTTCGTCTGGCCGGCGGCGGCATCACCGGCCGCCTGGGCCGTACCGAAGGCGCCCAGCACCACCAGAGCAGCAATCGCTAGATTCTTCATTGGTTCCCCGTCATCACGTCTTTAAGGTTTAATCCCGCCGAGCTTACTTGCTCTGGGAGACCATGTACTCAACTGCCGCTTCCACGTCGGCATCTGCAAAATCAGCGCGACCGCCCTTGGCGGGCATCACGCCAGCTTTGCCGGTGAAACCCTTGATGGCATGGGTCTTCAGGGTAGCCATGCCCTGGGCGATGCGCGGTGCCCAGTTGGCCTTATCGCCGATCTTGGGAGCGCCGGCGGCGCCAGTGCCGTGGCAGGCAAAGCAAACGGCGTCATAGGTCTTCTTGCCATCAGCGGCGAAGGCCTGACCGGAAACCATCATCACTGCACCCATGGCAGCAACAGCCAGCATCTTCTTCATATTGAATGCTCCTTGATTTGAGATAAGGGCCGACGGCCCGATGTGTTTGGATCAAATAGCCGGTTCGGCTCCTTGGCGCGCCATGTTACCATCACGCCCCGCAAGACTGAACCGAAAATGGCGGCCTTTATAACCTTCGTTCAGGCCGCGGTCAACCTTACCACACCTGCCAAAAGGTTATCACCTCCCCATGAGCATCACCCGCGAGCCCCCCAACCCTTTTCGTCAGGCCACCTTTTTGCTGAGCGTGAACCACCTGCGCCAGCTCCCGCCGGATAGCGGGCTGGAGGTCGCCTTCGCCGGGCGCTCCAATGCCGGGAAATCGAGTGCCCTCAATCTTATTACCGACAACAGTGCACTGGCGCGGGTCAGCAAGACCCCTGGCCGTACCCAGATGATCAACTATTTCGCCGTCGATGAGGCGCTCCGGTTGGTCGACCTGCCGGGCTACGGCTATGCCAAGGTGCCCGAAGAGGTAAAGCGTCACTGGCAGCAGATCCTCGAACAGTATCTGCGCACGCGTGCCTCACTGCAGGGACTGGTGATCGTCATGGATTGTCGTCATCCCCTCAAGGAGTACGATCGGCAGATGCTCGAATGGTGCCGCCATCGCGGCATCAAGGTCCACGTCCTGCTTACCAAGTCCGACAAGCTGAGCCGGGGGGCGGCCGGTAATACCCTGCAAGAGGTGAGGGCAATTCTTAAAAATGAATTCCCCCATGCCACTGCGCAGCTCTTCTCCTCCCTTAACGGCACGGGTGCGGTCGAAGCGCGGCAGCTTATCGCCACCTGGCTGGGGATGGAAAGCGGGGAGCAGAAATAAAAAACCCCGGGCGCAAGGGGAGGGAGGCGCCCGGGGTCAAGGATTCCCCGGCCCAGGGGTTGGACACCGGGGAGTCCGCGCAACGTCAGGGAGTAACGAGGCGGACGGCACATCGCTGTGCTTGCATAGTGAGACAGAACACTTCTAAAAAAGTTCACAGGTATTTGAAGAAACTTGCGATAGGTGAAGTGTTACCGCCGGAACGTAGGGCCGATCACGGTGGGTTAGTGCGCCTCGTCCCAGTTGTTGCCGATCCCAATATCGACCACCAGCGGCACCGCCAGTTGCGCCGCCCCGCTCATCAATTGGCGCACCTGCTGCTCCACTGAGTTCAGCGCGTGCTCGGCCACCTCGAACACCAATTCGTCATGCACCTGCATGATCATGCGTGCCTCTACGCCGCTGCCCTGTAGCCAGCCATCGATGGTGATCATGGCGCGCTTGATGATGTCGGCGGCGGTACCCTGCATCGGCGCGTTGATGGCGGTGCGCTCGGCATACTGGCGGCGCTGCGCATTGCTCGCCTTGATGTCCTGGATGTAGAGGCGGCGGCCGAACACCGTCTCCACATAGCCCTGCGCCCGCGCCAGTTCGCGGGTCTGTTCCATGTAGTCGCGCACCCCGGGATAGCGGGCGAAGTAGCGCTCCACATACTGCTGCGCCGCGGTGCGATCGATGCCGAGCTGGCGCGCCAAGCCGAAGGCCGACATGCCGTAGATGAGGCCGAAGTTGATCGCCTTGGCGCTGCGCCGCTCGTCGCTGCTCACCCGCTCGGGAGGGATGCCGAACACCTCGGCGGCGGTGGCGCGATGGATATCCTCGCCGCTGGCGAAGGCGCGCAGCAATCCTGCGTCGCCCGACAGGGGGGCCATGATGCGCAGCTCGATCTGCGAGTAGTCGGCGGCGAGCAGCTGGTGGCCGGGCGGGGCGATGAAGGCCTGGCGGATGCGCCGCCCCTCTTCGCTGCGCACCGGGATGTTCTGCAGGTTGGGATCGGTGGAGGAACGGCGGCCGGTGGCCGCCACCGCCTGCTGATAGGAGGTGTGCACCCGCCCGGTGGTGCGGTTCACCTGCTCGGGCAGCTTGTCGGTGTAGGTGGAGCGCAGCTTGGCCAGGCCGCGATACTCCAGGATATGACGCGGCAGCGGATAGTCGAGTGCCAGTTCGGCGAGCACCTCCTCGTTGGTGGAGGGCTGGCCGGTGGGAGTCTTCTTCAGCACCGGTAGCTGCAGGCGCTCGAACAGGATCTCCTGGATCTGCTTGGGCGAGCTCAGGTTGAAGGGGCCGCCGGCCTCGCGGTGGGCCTCGGCCTCGATGATTAGCATGCGCTCGGCCAGCAGCTGGCTCTGTTTTTTCAGCAGGGCGCTGTCGATGAGCACGCCGGTGCGCTCCATGCGCGACAGCACAGCCAGCAGCGGCACTTCCACCTCTGCGTAGAGGGCACGCAGGCGCGGCTCGGCGGCCAGCTTCGGCCACAGGGTCTGGTGCAGCTGCAGGGTGACATCGGCGTCCTCGGCGGCGTAGTCACACGCCTGTTCCAGCGCCACCTGATTGAAACTGAGTTGTTTGGCCCCCTTGCCGGCGACCTCATCAAAGGTGATGGTCTTGCGTCCCAGGTATTTGAGCGCCAGCGAGTCCATGTCGTGGCGCGTGGCGGTGCTGTCGAGCACATAGGACTCGAGCATGGTGTCGTGGGCGATGCCGCGCAGGGTGATGCCGTGGTGGCTCAGCACACTCATGTCGTACTTGAAGTTCTGTCCCACCTTCGCCTTGCCGGCATCCTCCAGCAGCGGCTTGAGCCGCCCCAGCACATAGTCGCGCTGCAGCTGCTCCGGCGCGCCGGCATAGTCGTGGGCCAGCGGCACGTAGGCCGCGTGGCCCGGCTGCACCGAAAACGAGACACCGACGATGCGCGCCTCCATATAGTCGAGGCTGGTGGTTTCGGTGTCGAAGGCGAACAGCTCCGCCAGCTCCAGGCAGCGCAGCCAGACATCGAGCTGCTCGACGCTGGTGATCAGCTCGTAGCTCTGCTCGGCGACGGCCAGCAGAGGCGTCTCCACCGACTCGCCACCCGCCAGCAACTCGGCCAACCAGTTCTTGAACTCCAGGTGGCTGTAGATCCCCTTGAGGGTCTCCCGATCAGGCGCCTGGCGGAGCAGCTCGTGCGGCCCCCAGGCGAGCGGCACATCGGTCTTGATGGTTACCAGCTGGCGCGACAGCGGCAGGAAGTGGAGGCTCTCGCGCAGATTCTCCCCCACCTTGCCACCGATCTCGGCGGCATGCGCAATGATGCCATCGAGCGAGCCGTACTGTTCCAGCCACTTCACTGCCGTCTTCGGCCCTACCTTGGGTACCCCCGGCACGTTGTCGCTGGTGTCGCCGATCAGGGTGAGGTAATCGACGATCTGCACCGGAAGAATGCCAAAGCGCTCCTTGACCCCTGCCACATCTGAGAGCGTCTCCTTCATGGTATCGACCAGGGTGATCTGCTCATCCACCAGCTGCGCCATGTCCTTGTCGCCGGTGGAGATGAGCACGCACATGCCCTGCTGCTCGGCCTGGCGCGCCAGCGTACCGATCACGTCATCCGCCTCGACCCCGCCCACCATCAGCAGCGGCAGCCCCATGGCGCGCACCACGGTGTGGATATGCTCCACCTGATGGCGCAGCTCGTCGGGCATCGGCGGGCGGTGCGCCTTGTACTCCGCATAGAGCTCGTCGCGGAAGGTCTTCCCCTTGGCATCGAACACTACTGCCACATGCACCGGGTCATAGTCGTTGAGCAGGCGACGCAGCATGTTGGTCACGCCGTAGACCGCGCCCGTCGGTTCGCCACGCGAATTGGTCAGCGACGGCATGGCGTGAAAGGCGCGATAGAGATAGGAGGAGCCGTCCACCAGGACGAGCGGTTTGTCTAAACGGGAGGTCATCATTGTGGCTCGAAGTTTCAAAGCGAGCGGCAAGGATAAACGAGAACGGGGGGAAGGGGATAAGGGTGTTGCAAATTCAGCGCAGTTCGCTGCCGGGGAGAGATAGGTTCGATTACTCCTGAGTGCGTAGGAGATTGCCTACAACAAACCCTGCGGAGTTGGCGACAATCATATTGGGAGGGTTTGGGGTTGAAGCCATAAGGAATACATGGCACCTCGATGCGCGCGCCACCCTCCTTGCATAAACCGTCGGGTGCGCTGTACAGCTTTTAGTATGTGATGCAGTTAATGCTATTGAGATGCAGAGCTGACGGCTTATGTGCGTCGGACTGATGAATGCAGCCTAAAAAATACCGGAAATAGAGGGCGCAGCCACACCGCTGCGCGAGTGATCGCCCGGCCTTAGTGCTCTGAACAAGCCTTGTTGGATTTCAGCAAGTGCGCATTTTCATGTGTTCTTGCAGCAGTTTCCCCCTCCGTGAACAACATAGCGTTGCATCCCCTTGCGCCGGGCCGACAATACTGCACCACATGCCCAATTAAAATCTCTACCACGGGGCGTGCATAAAGAAAGTGGCCGACAAATGGCGGTGCAACTTTCAGGCAGAGTGAATATTGCCCATCTACACTGATAAACAATCCTGATGTATCGAAGGCTTGTCTGCCGCGCCGCGAGAGCCGGCAGGGTGGTTTTACTATGCACCGAAGCGGGGATTTCCCGTGCCTGCGGCATAGATGGATTATTCAATCAGTTAATAACAACCGGATGACACAACAAAGTCAGGACAATGGCCAACGCAGTGAGTACCCCATTATGTCTGATGAGATTGCCGGCACTCTTGCTGGCGTATCTTGCCGTTATTGGTACGGCGCGCGCGGTAGCGGTGGATGAGGGGGTGTCGTCTGGCACCACGCGCAAGGTCCCTCTGGTCACTACGGTAGCGGAGCTGGGATATCCCAGCGGATTTTCCTTTGACGACAGCTCGCTGCCCGATGCTCGGATCATGGTCATTCCCCTGCCGCATGATACCCGGATCGATTCGGCCGCGTTGCACCTCGTCTACCGCGCTTCGCCCCTGCTCGACCCGCGAGCCACCCTGCGGATTGCCATCAATGACCGGCCCTTGGCCGAATTGTCATTAATACCAGACGACACTCCGCGGGAGTTGCAGATCCCGATCCCTCCCGTGGCGCTGCTTGCGGGTGGCCGGCTCAAGGTGACGGTACTCGGCAATGTTCCCACCTCCTATGGACGCTGTGTCGATGGTCAGCCGGTGAGCGGCGTGATCCACATCTATCCCGAGTCACGCCTGATCACCTATCAGGATGGACCGGCCTTCTCGCTGCGGGACGCCTGGCAGGCGCTGCCCGGCCAGGTGACCATCTCTCTGCCGGACGGTCCGCTTGATGAGGCCATGTTTCGTGCAGCATTGAACTGGGTGGTTCTGCTGCAACGTCATCACCGTCAGGTACGTCTGACTACACTGCCGGAGCTGGGCGAGTTGGTGATCGCGTCGGCGCACGAGATCCGCACGACCCTTGCGCCTGATGCAGGGAAGTCGGTCGATGACACGCCGCTCTGGAGCGATGAAGGCGCCAATGTCGGTGTGGTGTGGTTCAAGGGGCGGCAGTTCATCGCCGCCACGCCGCCCTATGCAGATGCCGAACAGTTTGCCTTGCGTTGGCAAGATCTCGTTGCCCCGGCCCAGATCACCACCGCCCCCCCCCGGCAGAATGAAGAGCGGGGTAATCGCATTGCGCTGGCGGCACTGGGCCTTTACACCGGACCGGCGCTGCTCGGTCACAAACTGCAGTGGAGCGCCACCATTACCCCTTGGCGCTTACCGCCGGGAATGCGTCCCGAGACCGCGCACCTCAAGGTGGTGCTTCCACGTAGCGAGGCGCAGCAGACTTTCCGCCTCTATGCCTACCTCAACGACATGTTGGTGAAGGGCGAGCGGCTGCGCGGTGATGGTTCGGAATATTCGCTGGCGATCCCCTTTGACCAGGTGCGCCGCAGTGAGGTTTATAACCTGCGCCTGGTGGCACGTGACGATAGCGGGAACGACTGCCGCGCGCCAGGGCAGCACTATCCGATCGAGCTCTCACCCGAGAGCCATCTCACCTTGCAGCCGGAGACGCTGGCGCAGAGCGGTTTCGTGTCGCTGCCCAGCGTATTGGGGGCAGGGTTCGATCTCTACCTGCCGCGGGCCTGGCTGGCCGAGGCGCGGCAGCGGTTGCCGATGCTGGGTCAACTGCTGGCAGGGTTTGTGGTGCCCCCCGCCGATTACCGGCTTCTCTTTTTTGACACAAGCGTGCCCCCCCCACCGGCGCGCAGCTTTATCGTGGCTGCGGAGAATCCCCCCGGCGAGGTCGACCCCGCATTGCGCTTCGATCAGGGCAGCGTGGAGTTGATCGCCCACCAGGGTGAGACGCTAATCGATGATCGGCGTCTGCGCCAGAGCAGCATTTTGCAGATGATTCACATCGATGATGCCACGGGCCTCTGGATCCATCCCGGCGAGATCGGCACGTTACCGGTGATCGACGCCAACCGTCTTGGCGATAACGACGTGGCTGTCTACGAGCGTGACCATCTGGCGCTCACTATCGACAGTCGCCAGGAAGACCTGGTGCGTCCCCGCTATCCCGAAGCCCCACGCTGGTACGAACGGTTGCACGCGCAGCGTTTTGTCTGGCTGCTCGTCGCCTGGCTGGTGTTGACGCTGGGGATTATCTATCTCCATGCGAAATCGCGGCAGCACCGAAACTCCTAACCGCATCGACCGACATGGCACGCAAAGAGGATTAGCGCAGTGGTTATGCATGCAACGGTACAAGTCGTTCAAGGCAAGATTGGCGATCTGCTGGTGGCCCGGGGATTGCTGAACGACGAACAGTTGAGCGAGGCGCTGACACTGCAACGTCGCTGGGGCACGCGCCTCGGCGACATTATCCTCGCCAAGGGCTGGGTGCGCGCCCCCGACCTCTACCGCACGCTCGCTACACATCTCAACAAGCCCTTTGTGGATCTGCACAAAAAGCCGCCCGAGCCCTCGCTGATGGAGAGTGATGACCTGATCCGCTACACGGAACTGCTGGTGTTGCCGTGGCGCAAGGAGGGCGACAAGGTGATCCTCGCTATTGCCGATCCCAGCATGGAGGCGCTGGAGTTCGCCACGGCGCGCTTCGGTAATAACACCGATTATGTCATCACCTCCAAGTTTGACATCATCTGGCAGGTGCAACACAACGCCAAGAGCTATCTCAATAACACGGCGCGTTTCGCCCTCGCTGAACGCGAACCGGAATATTCAGCCAATCACGTCTTCACCACGATGCAACTGGCGGGAGTCTATCTGCTTCTGTCGGTGATGCTGCTGGCGTTGACGCTCTGGCCGGTCGACACCCTGGTCGTGATCAATCTGCTCATTGCACTATTCCTGATTGTCAATTTTGGCATGCGTGCCATGCTTGGCTGGGTAGCCGCGGATGCACATATCGATGTGAAGGTGAACGATGACGAGGTGGCGGCGTTGAGCGACACCGACCTTCCTACCTATACGGTGCTGGTGCCGATGTACAAGGAGCCCGAGGTGCTGCCCATCATCACCGAATCATTACGCCAGCTCGACTACCCCCTCTCCAAACTCGATATCAAGTTGATTCTGGAGGATGACGATGCCGAGACCATCGCGTCCGCCAAGAGGCTGGGGCTGGAAGGGATCTTCGAGATTATTCGCGTGCCGCCGTCATTGCCGCGCACCAAGCCCAAGGCCTGCAACTACGCTCTGCAATTCGCCCGCGGCGAATATGTCACCATCTACGATGCCGAGGACCGTCCCGAAGCAGATCAGTTGAAAAAGGCGGTGGTGGCGTTTCGCAAGGCGTCACCCAACACGGCGGTGATTCAGGCGCGGCTGAACTATTTCAACGCCGAGGAGAACTGGCTAACGCGCATGTTCACCCTCGAATATTCACTCTGGTTCGACTTCTACCTGCCGGCGCTCGATGCCCTCAATATTCCCATTCCACTGGGCGGCACCTCCAACCACTTCAAGATGCATGTACTGCGCGATGTGCAGGCGTGGGACCCCTACAACGTCACCGAGGACGCCGATCTCGGGGTGCGCTTCACCCAGCGCAACTACCATGTGGGGGTGGTGAACTCCACCACCTACGAAGAGGCGACCAGTCGCGTCGGCAGCTGGATCCGCCAGCGTTCGCGCTGGCTCAAGGGCTATATGCAGACCTATCTGGTGCACATGCGCAGTCCACTCCGCCTCTACAAGAAGCTCGGCCATGTGGGGTTTTGGGGTTTCCAGTTTTTCATTGGCGGTACCATCGTCAGCGTACTGCTTGCACCGTGGCTCTTTGTCATGTTCGGTTTCTGGTTGGTGACGCGCACCCATGACCTTGACCTGATCTTTCCTCCACTGGTGCTCTATGTCAGCCTGTTCAATCTGCTGCTTGGTAATGGCTTCCTCATCTACCTCTCCAGTCTGAGTGTCTTCAAGCGTCATCTCTACCGCTTGATTCCCTATGCGCTCAGCAACCCCATCTACTGGCTGCTCATGTCGTGGGCGGCCTACAAGGCGCTGTGGCAACTGGTACACAACCCCTTCTATTGGGAGAAGACGCAGCATGGCGTGACGCGCTTTAACCACGAGGAGTCCGCCAAGTCGGAGGCGGCGCTGCGTCAGGTGGCCGGCAAATGAATCCGTCGGCACGTATCCATCCCTACCTGCTGTTTGCAACGTTGACGCTGGGCTTCGGCGTAGTGACCACCTGGCTGCTGCATAACAACTTCGTCAATGACGCAGCCATCGTCAACTGGGCATCGCTCGCCGCGATTTTTGATGCAAAGACCCTGCGTCTGGAGAATCTCGGCTTTGCCCATCCTCACGGCCCGATGCTGATCCTGGCCCCGCTACACTTCATCCATGGGATAGGGGCGGCCGCGCCGTACATCGTATCAGTGATGGCGGTCGCCTTTTTGATGACGCTGTGGAACCGCCACCTGCGCCAGGGTGACTACAGCGCTGCGCAACGCGCGTTGCTGGTCGTGCTGATGGCGGCGCACCCGGCGTTGTTGTGGGGGGCTACCGGTGGTGGTCGTGAAGCGATCTCGCTGCTGATGTTTTACCTGCTCTATCGCAGCTGCCTGCGCATGGTCTACGAAAAGGATATGCGTTCCTTCATTGCGCTGGGCATGGTACTGGCGGCCTTTTTCTATTTCGATGTGATCTCGATATTCCTGTTCCTGGCGCTGCTGCCGCTGCTGCTGGTGTTGGTGCCGTCCTCGATGATGCGGGAGGCGCCGTTCAGTGTCTACATCATGATCGGCATGCCGTTGCTGATCGCGCTCGGCTCGTGGATCTACTTCAACTGGATTTTTTATGGCGAACCGCTGGCGTTTATCAACTACTACGCATCGGGGTTTGCCGGCGCGCGCATCGAGGCCGAAACGCTGCCCTGGTTGAGAGAGTTCGGTGGCCAATTCGCACTGCCGACACTGCTCGGTGCCTGCTACGTATTGCTGGGCTATCCGGTGTTGTTGTTCCTGATGTTGCGCAGCTACAAGGAAGGTCGACAATTGCGCATCTCACTGGTGTTGATGCTCCACCCTGCGCTCGCCATCGGTTTTGCCACTTGGGCCTATTATCTGGCGAGTCCGCTGCAGCTGAGCGTGCTCATCGCCGCCGGAGTGATGGCAGAGTTGAACCGCATCAGGTGTCACGGCCGCTGTATGGTGCCGCTCGTCATGTTGTTGGGGGTGGGAATATTCAGTAGCTGGCTACTCGTCTTGCACGATGACTATTCCCATCTGCAGCCGTGGACGGCTGCGCTGCAGCACCAGCAACCGGCTGCCCATCTGGGCGACAAGGCCCTGGGGCACTGGCTCGCCGAACATCGTGAGCCGACGCTGCTCGATCTGCATAGCGCCCACCAGGTGGTGACCGCGCGTGGTGATGCCGTGGGGCTGCTGCTCCCCTTCACCCCTGAATACCGCTTGGCGATGCGCAGCGATCGTCCCGCCATACCCCAGATTGCTGTGCCCAATCCCGATACGCCGGCAGGAGTACGCGATGCGATCAATGTGCGTTTTCCGCAGCTCTACGAGTCGGGCCTGTCAGGTTATCAGCGAGTCTACGATGAAGATGGTTGGCGCGTTTATCGCCGTGTCCACTAGAGGCACACCGCTGGTCGTGCTGGCTATGCTGCTGCTTGCCGGATGCCCACCGGCGAGCGCGGTGCCGATGCGCGGTTTCAATTTTCTGCAGGCCGCTGCGGTGACACTGGACCATCCAACTGCCGGCGAATCGCTGCGCCGTATGCAGCAGGTAGGAGCCAACAGCGTGGTGCTGGTGCCCTTTTTTCATCAACACCGCGCCGCGAGTGGTGAGATTGGTTTTAGTGACGCGGTGACTGACCGGCAGCTCTCTGCCGCCATCAGCGAGGCGCGCCGCCTCCATTTGAAGGTGGTGCTGAAGCCGCAGGTGCTGGTTGAGAATGGTTGGGCGGGAGATATCCGCTTTGCTGGCGATGCCGACGAGCAGCGCTGGTTTGGCCGGTATCGCGATCTGTTACTCCACTATGCGCACATCGCCCAGCGTGAAAAAGTAGATGCCTTTGTGATCGGTACCGAGCTGGCGGGGGTAGAGAGCTCCCGGCGCTGGTATGAAGTGATCGCCAGTGTCCGCAAGGTCTACCACGGACGCATCACCTATGCCGCGCATGGGGTGAAGGGGGTGCTGCGCTTTCCTGCCTGGCAATCACTCGATGCGGTGGCGGTGAGTCTCTATCCATCGCTGGGCGACAGCAGCGAACCGGCGGCGATGCGCGGTCAGATGGAGAAAACGCTCACCGAGCTGCGCCGCGCCAGCCGAGGATTGGCACGCCCGCTGTGGGTGATGGAGGTGGGCATCCCTTCGGCACAGGGGGCGTTGCGTTCGCCATGGGACTGGCGACGCTTGCGCAATGGCGATGCCAGCCCCGATCCCACCACGCAGGGTGTGGCGCTCGGCCAGTGGCTGGATGCGCTCGACAAGCCCTGGATCAATGCGGTGTTTCTCTGGTGCTGGTCGAGCGATCCGCACGCCGGCGGGATGGACGATAACGATTACACACCACAAAACAAACCGGCGGAGCGACAGGTCCGCTGCGCCTGGCTGGGTGAATGCGAAGGGAGTTTGAGATGAGAGTCGACAAGCGGTGGTCTCGGGTGCGGTGGATCGCAGCGGGTGTGCTCCTGTTGGGGGCGACCGTGGCCACGGCGGGTACCTGGATGCGCTCCGAGGATGAGTCTTACTACAGCATGCGGCTTGAGTATGAGACGGCCGATACCCTATGGAACAAGAATTGGGAGCGCGAGTCGATGCCGTGCACGGCAAACAACTGGAAACTCTCCCAAATCTACGAATACGGTCTCTCCTACTACCACACCGCGTTCGGCACGCTGGATCTGCTCGATCGCAATTGCGATGGCTACGATGTCTCGGGGCTGGGCGATCTGGAGTTGGGCATCCGCAGTCGCCTCGACATCTTTCGCAATGGCCGTACCTGGGAGGTGGCCGCCATTCTGCCCAGCGGCTATTCCACCAGCGGCAAGGCGCGCCTCGGCAACGATCGCTTCGGTTTACGGCTCGGGGCCTTCGGACGCTTTGCCGGCCAACCGCGCCGGGGTGGTGAGGAGGGTGTTGCGCTGGAGCTGGGGGGCAATCTGCATATTTGGGAAGGGGACGCCTCGGAGCAGCTCTCCGCCTCAGGGAAAGTTACGCTGCCGGTATGGCAACGTAGTCGCCTTTTTGGCGCGCTGGAGGGGGACTATGCACTCATCAATCGCCATGCCGCCGCGGTGGATACCTCGATCAATCCGCCCATCCAATATGGATACGACAAGCTGACTGGGCGGCTTGGTTTCACCACCAAAATAAGTCGTAGCTGGAGCCTGACGCTGGAGGGTGCCTCGGTGATCATCGGGCGCAATACCAGTGACGCCAACACCTTCATTGTCGGCATCAGCCGCGATTTCCGGGAGTAGTTCGCCATGTGTTTGAACCTCCGCCTGCGCTCGACTGTTCCCGTTATCGCACTACTGCTCGCCAGCTGTTCGCTATTCGCCGCCGAGCACGTACCCATCGGCGAGATATATCTGCAAATGGATTCCACCGATGCCCAAGTGTTGGTGCGCAAGGACCGTTATGACAAATCCTCCTTCGCGGTGACCCTCATCGATGGTGAAACGCGCCACAAGGGGCGGATCAAAATCCTGGGCAGCTCCTCGCGCATGATGGACAAACGCTCCTTCTCCATCAAGCTCGGCAAAGGCGACAAATGGCAGGGGAGTTCGCGTATCTCCCTGAATGCCATGGCGACCGACCCGACCCTGCTACGCAACTGGATGACCTGGCAGATGTTTCATTCTTTGGGAATGGCCGCCCCAAATGTCAGCTATGAGCGCGTTTATATCAACGGCCAGCCACAGGGGATCTACCTGCGCATCGAGTGGATAGAAACAGCAATGTTCGAGCGCTACGGACTCGGGCGCGACGGCCAGCTCTTTCATCCCAACGACAGCACCTTCTGTGGTGACCTCGACAAGTCACGCGGTGGCGCATTGACAGATTGCTGGTTGAAATTCACGCCGCCGGCTGAGGATTTCTCTGCGCTCGCGACACTGGTGGAGGGAATTGATGCCACGCCCATCGACCAATTCGATCGCTTCATGGAGCAGAACTTCGATGTCGATTCAGTGCTCAACTGGCTCGCCGTCAATGTGCTTACCAGCGATGGCGACACCTACAACAAAAACTATTTTCTCTACCGTAGCCGCGCAACGAACAAGTGGAGCGTCGTTCCCTGGGACTACGATCTCACCTACGGCAGGAACTTCGATCCGTTTCTCGACTATCCCAACAATGTCTATAACGACAACTTTCAATATTTTTATCCCCCCGAGCTCGGCGCCTATAGCCCGTTGAAGGAGAAGCTGCTGCGCAATCCGCGCCTCAAGGCGCGCTTCCTGGCCAGGCTTTCCCACCTGCTCGGGATCCAGCAGGAGGCGAACCGCGGCGGCTTCGGCTTTTTTGAGAGCGTGGCGATCAGAGAGCGGATCGCTGCCATGCACGACGAGCTGTTGGAAGAGGTGCGGCGCGATCCCCGCCTGCGCAATAGGCAGGCAAGTTTTCAGGAGAGTATTGACGCCCTCGACCACTACATCGTGGCGCGCACTGCCTATCTGGAGAAGATACTGCTCAACTCCACGGCCTGGGATCCCGAGCGCGCCTACTGGCGACCGGAGCTGGCGCCGCCCCCTCCGCCCTATCCCGCCACCCTGCATGCAAGCGCCATCGGTCGCGGTGAGGTGGTAGTGGTGGCAGACAGCTATGGCTATCTGCTGGCGCAGTTTCGGCCTGACGACAGGGCGCGTGCCGTGGAGCTTCTGGCCGAAGTGGAGTTTGCCCATGCCCCCCGGGCAGTGCCACCCGGGGTGGCGGCGGAGAGTTGTATCCAGCGCAGCTGGATCGTCACCGCAAACTCGCCGGAAGGTACGCTGCAAGGGAGCCTGACACTGGAGTATTTCCAGGAGAACTCGCAGCGCCAGGAGTTGGGCCGGGTGAAGGATGAAGCGGCGTTGAGCTTATGGCGTCAGGAGGGCGCGGTCTGGCAGCGGCTACCGACCAGGGTCAATGCGCTCGCCAATATCCTGACAACCGATGGCTTGACGATCTCTCCCGGGCAGACGCAGCGCTTTGTTGCCTGTCTCCCCGATTCACGCCTTGGGGTGGGCAAATGACGAGAAAACTGCTGTCACGCTGGCTCGGCCTGTTTGCCGATGTCCGTCCCGATGAAGTCGCTCTTACCTTGCTGTTGGCGGCGCGCGTCTTCGTCATCCTGTTTGGTTACTACCTGCTCAAGCCGGTGCGCGAGGCACTCATCCTCGAACACGGCACGCCAGAACTGCGCAGCTACGCGCTGGCCATGCAGGCCGTGGTGCTACTGGTGGCGGTGCCGCTCTACAGCTATTTCATGCGCAACCGGGTGGGTGAACGGATCTATCGGTCGATCACCAGCTTCTTTGTGGCCAACCTACTGATCTTCTACCTGCTCAGTATCAACGGTGTGCCCATCGGCACGCTCTTTTTCATCTGGCTGGGGATCTTCAGTGTTGGCCAACTGGCCCAGTTCTGGGCGCTCGCGGCCGATATCCATACCGTTAGCGCAGGCGAGCGCGTTTTTGCCATCATCGCGCTGGGCGGCTCGCTGGGGGCCGTGTTTGGTTCGAAATGTGCCCACCAGCTCTTTCCGCTGGTGGGCAGTCACGGCATGTTGTTGGTCGCCGCCATTTTGCTGATGCTGACCACGGTCATCTACAAGCGTTCCGGCATGCACGCAGTGATGCCGCAGCCCAATGGGGTGAAGGAGCCAGTGAGTCTCGGCGGGGGCTTCGCCGTGGTGATGAGTAGTCCCTATCTGCGTCTGGTGGCCCTCTTTGTGGTGCTGCTCAACTTCATCAACTCCACGGGTGAATTCATCTTCGCCAAAATGGTGGTGGAGCAGGCCGAGATCGCGGTGGCCGCGGGGGTTGCCAAGGGGGTTGCCATCGGCGAGATCTACTCGGATTTTTTCATGTGGGTGAACGCTATCGGCCTGCTGTTCCAGGCGTTCCTGGTATCGCGGCTGTTTCGTTATGTCGGTGTCCACTGGGCGCTGATGATTCTGCCGGTGATCGCCACCATCGGGTACACGATGATTGCCTTCTTTCCGATCTTTACCGTGGTACGCCTCATCAAGATCATGGAGAACAGCACCGACTACTCCATCCAGCAGACCACGCGCCATGCGCTGTTCCTGCCGGTGTCGGCGAACGCCAAATACGATGGCAAGACCGCCATCGAAACATTCTTCTGGCGCTTCGGGGATCTGTTGCACGCCGCGGTGATCTTCGGCGGTACCCAGTTTGGCCTGTCGGTCAATCAATTCGCCATGATCAACATGACCATCGGCCTCTTCTGGATCACGCTGGCTTGGCGCATGGGGCGCGGCTATCGGGAGCTGGCCGCCCCCCATCTGGTCGCTCCGGCCAAAGCCGACTAATAAGTGCGCCAAAGAGGCCAAGAGAGCGTTTTCCCAATCTCTTTCACGGGCTTTTCCTTGGCGAGCTTGGCGCCTTTGCGAGAGCTCATGCGTTTCAGGATCAGGAACAGCTATTTAGCGGCCGGGGTCGTCTACCGCCTTCAAACTTGAGCCAGATCCCAGCAGGCTGCGTCACCCTGCCATAGACTCATAAGTCGAGTTGTTTGGTGGCAATGCACTGTAAGAGGAGTGGCAATGTCTATCCTGCGCCTTCTTTGTTGGTTGTTGGGATCTGTCATGCTCGGTGTCTCTGCGTGCAGCCAGAGTGAAGCCGATGTCACGGCGGCGGGAGAGCCCGGCACCACTGCCTCGCCTGAAGAGAGCACCGCCGCTGTCGTGACCTTCGATGCCACCCATCGCGGTGAAGCAACCTTTTACCGCGCTACAGGCAAGGGCAACTGCAGCTTTACCGCGAGTGATGACCGACTGGTGGCGGCCATCAACAGCCGCGATTACGCCAACGCCGCGATGTGCGGGGCCTATCTTGCCGTGTCCGGGCCGGATGGCACAGTGACGGTGCGCATCACCGATCGCTGCCCGGGCTGCAAACCCGGCGGCCTTGATCTGAGTCGGGAAGCGTTTGCCCGCATCGCACCCAAGGCCGCCGGGCGGGTGCCGATCACCTGGCAAATCGTGGCCGGCCCCGTGTCGGGACCGGTTTCGTACCATTACATGAAGGGCAGTTCCCGCTACTGGATGGCCATTCAGCTGCGCAACCACCGCTGGCCGGTGGCTGCCCTGGAGATCATGCCCGCTGGCACCACCACCTGGCTCCCCCTCGAGCGTCGTGCTTACAACTATTTCGTTCATCCCAAACCGATTGCGGCTGGGTCGTTGCGCGTGCGTGTGACCGCGCTGACCGGGGCCACTCTGGAAGATGAGCTGCCCGAGCCGACCGGGCTCAAGCTCATTGAGGGGGCTGCCCAGTTTCCGTGACGATCCGCATCGCCCACGCCGCCCGATGCCATGGCGTTGTGGATGTGGTATAAACGACGCGCCTGGGGCTTGTCGGGCAAATAACAGGGAAATGGCATCATGGAGCAGATTGTCACCTTGACCTCCTTTCAGTTTCGTTTTTCACGACCACTGTTGTTGAGCGCGCTGCTGACGCTGGCGATGGTGATCACCGCCTGGCAGAAAAACAGTGCGACCCTGTTGGCGCTGGCCGTACCGGTTTCGCTACTGGTCTATCTGCTCTATTTTTCCATTGGCACGGAAGCAGTGGCACAGCGGCTGCACGACTGGTGTGGGTCAAGTGTGGCACGTTATCTGGCGTTGCCATTGGGGCTGGTGGTGCTGCTGTACCTCTATGCCGGCCTTGGTGGCGAGGATGTATTGCGCAGCAACAGCTGGCCGATCCCGCTGCTGTTTTGTCTGCCGGTCCTCTTCTATTTTTTCGCCCTGCGCAACGCCACGACGATAACCTGGAAGGATGCGGTGGGGGCGCTGCTCTGTCTCCTGCCTTACGCGTACCGCAACTATCCGTTCAACAGTGAGTTGCCGCTGGGTGGTGGCGGCATCGAAAATCTCTATCTTACTCTGGCGCTCATTGTCGCCGTCTACGCGCTGACGGTGGTACGTCGGCTGCCGGGCGTCGGGTTCATGCCGGATTTTTCCTGGACCACGCTGGGGACGGCACTGAAGTGGTGGGCCATCATTTTCGTAATTGTGCTGGCTGTGGGCCTGCCCGGCGGTCTGATTCGCTGGGAAGGCTTTGAGCCCATCACGCCGGCACTGCTGATCGCCGGGTTGGGGCTGTTTCTGCGTACTTTGTTTGGCACTGCACTCCCCGAGGAGCTGATATTCCGCGGCCTCATTCTGAATCTGTTGCAGCAGCGCATTAACCAGACCGGCAACTGGCGCCGCTATCTCTACGGCAGTCTGCTGCTGCTCCCCCTGGCGGGGCTGGCCGGTTACACCATCGAGGCCAAGGCACAATGGTTTCCGCTGCTCTGTGCGACATTGCTGCTGGGCTGGACCTTCTGGCTCATCCGCAAGGCACCAGCACAGGCCGCCGACCATACCGCGCAGCTGATCATCAGCACACTGTTCGGACTCGTCCATTACCATATCCACTCTACCCTCTTTATCGGCCTGGCGATGCTCGCCGGCTGGGCCTACGCCCAGGTCTACCGCAAGACCGGCAGCGTATTCATGTCGGCGCTGACCCATACCCTGGTCAATACCGGCCCGCCGCTGTTCGGTTTGCTGCTGGTGCGCTGACTGCACAGCCTCACTCCCCAGAGGGAGAGTGAGGGAATTATGGCGGTGCACAGGCCGGGCTGCGCCATCCTCATGACGGGCGCAGCGTGCTACACTTCGCGCTTCGGTTTTTCCCCAGGTTCTGCCCGTTACCATGAGCGCCAGCCCCAACCGCATTCGCGAAATCCCCTATAACTACACCTCCTTCTCTGACCGAGAGATCGTCATCCGCTTCCTCGGCGCGGAGATGTGGTCGGTGCTCAATACGCTGCGTGGTGAGCGACGCACCGGCCGTTCAGCGCGCATGCTGTTCGAGGTGCTGGGCGATATGTGGGTCATCGTGCGCAACCCCTTCATCCAGGACGACCTGATGGAGAACAGGCGGCGCTGGGGCTCGCTGGTCCACGCGCTGCATCACCGTCTCGATCAGATCGTGGCGCGCGCCGACGGCAATCCGCAGGCGCTGCAGCTGGCTGAGCGGGCCCGCGTCGCGGTGCACGATTTCGAGGCGTGGCTGCCGCGCATGAGGAAACAGCGCGAACGCGTCGAGCACCGCCTTGCCAAGGAGACGCGCCGCGACAATATCCAGTTCGACGGGCTGGCGCGCGTTTCCCATGTCACCGACGCCTCCGACTGGCGTGTCGAATATCCGCTGGTGGTGATCAATCCCGACAGCGAAAAGGAGATGGCCGGGGTGGTGCAGGCGTGCATCGAACTGGGCCTGACCATCATCCCGCGCGGCGGCGGTACCGGCTACACCGGCGCCGCCGTACCGCTGGTGGCCGAGAGCGCGGTGATCAACACCGAAAAGCTCGAAGGGCTCGGCGAGGTGATCGTGCGCAACATCCCCGGCGTCGATCATCCGGTGGCGACGCTGCGTGCCGAAGCGGGGGTGGTGACCAAGCGCGTCTCCGAACGGGCCGAGGCGGCCGGCTTTGTCTTCGCCGTCGACCCCACCTCGCAGGACGCCTCCTGCATCGGCGGCAACATCGCCATGAACGCCGGCGGCAAGAAGGCGGTGATGTGGGGCACCACCCTCGACAACCTAGTGTCGTGGCGTATGGTCACCCCCGAGGCGCAGTGGATCGAGGTGGAACGCCTCAACCACAATCTCGGCAAGATCCACGACATCCCCTTCGCCGAGTTCCGCATCAATCGCTTTGCCGCCAACGGCAAGACGCCCATCGGTGAGCCGGAGTTGTTGCGCATTCCGGGCGAGCACCTGCGCAAGCGCGGTCTCGGCAAAGATGTCACCAATAAATTTCTCGGCGGACTGCCCGGCGTGCAGAAGGAGGGGTGCGACGGCCTCATCACCTCGGCGGTGTTCGTGGTGCATCGCATGCCGCGCTTTACCCGCACCGTCTGCCTCGAATTTTTCGGCAACGACCTGCGTAGGTCGGTGCCGGCCATCGTCGAGATCAAGGACTACATCGACAGCCGCGAGGGGTTGATGCTGGCCGGACTGGAGCATCTCGACGAGCGCTATGTGCGTGCCGTCAACTACAGCACCAAGGCACCCCGTCCCGAACTGCCGAAGATGGTACTGCTGGCCGATATCGCCGGTGATGATGAGAATCTGGTTGCCGAAGCGGCTTCGAACGTAGTGCGTCTCGCCAACGCGCGTGAGGCGGAGGGGTTTGTTGCCGTCAGCGCCGAGGCACGTCACCGCTTCTGGCAGGATCGCGCCCGCACCGCCGCCATTGCCGCACACACCAACGCCTTCAAGGTCAACGAGGATGTGGTGATCCCGCTCGATCGCCTCGCCGACTACAGCGAAGGGATCGAGCGCATCAATATCGAACAGTCGACGCGCAACAAACTGGCGATCGTTGCCGCCGTGCGCGACTACCTTACCGGTGATCAGCCGGAGCGGCATCTGCACCGCGACTATCAGGAGAGTGCGGAAGGCGATGCCATTATCGCCAACAAGCGCGATGCTGCGCTGGCCCTGCTCGATACCGTGAGTGCACGCTGGCAGAAGATCCTGCTGATGCTCGATGCGCGCGCCGCGGATCACCACGATCTGCTCTGCGATGAGCTGGCCTCGCGTTTGCGCCCCGACGATACGCTCTTCTCGCTGTTGCAGCGGCGTGAGCTGCGCATCTCCTATCGTGCGGAGGTGGAGCGGCCGCTCAAGGAGATCTATACCGGGCGCGAGCTGGAAGGGGTGCGCGAGAAGCTCGATGCCATCCATGCCGACAAGCGCACCTCGCGCCTGTTCGTCGCCACCCACATGCATGCGGGCGATGGCAATGTGCACACCAATATCCCGGTTCACTCCAGCGACTATGCCATGCTGCACGAGGCCGATCGCATCGTGGAACAGGTGATGCTGCTGGCTGAATCACTCGGCGGCGTCATCTCCGGCGAGCACGGCATCGGCATCACCAAGATGCAGTTTCTCGCCGACGATGCGGTGCAGGCGTTCGCCGCCTACAAGGCGAAGATCGATCCCGAAGGGCGTTTCAATCGCGGCAAGCTGATGGCCGGCTCGGGGCTGGAAAACGCCTATACACCTTCGCTACGCCTGTTGCAGCAGGAGGCGCTGATCATGGAGGCGAGCGAGCTGGGGCAGCTCAACACCATGGTCAAGGACTGCCTGCGCTGCGGCAAGTGCAAGCCGGTCTGCAACACGCACGTGCCGCGCGCCAATCTGCTCTACTCGCCGCGCAACAAGATCCTCGCCACCGGCCTCATCATCGAGGCGTTCCTCTACGAGGAGCAGACGCGACGCGGCATTTCGGTACGCCACTTCGCCGAGATGAACGACGTGGCCGACCACTGCACGGTGTGCCACAAGTGCGTGGTGCCCTGCCCGGTCAACATCGACTTCGGCGATGTGTCGATCCTGATGCGCAACATCCTGCGCGCACAGGGACAGAAGCGCTTCAACATCGGTTCGGCGCTATCGATGGCCTTCCTCAACGTCACCGACCCGGCCACCATCAAGCTGATGCGCAAGGCGCTCATCCAGTGGGGCTACGCCGGGCAGCGTCTCGCCCACAAGGTAGCGAAGCGCATTGGTCTGGTGCGCAGACGTTCGCGTCCGCACGCCACCACCGGCAAGATCAACATCAAGGAGACCGTAGTCAGCTTCGTGCGCCGGCCGATGCCCTCCCATCTGCCGAGCCAGACCATGCGCGCCATGCTCGGCCTGGAAGATAACAAGGTGGTGTCGATCCTGCGCGATCCGAAACGCAGCAACGAAGAGAGCGATGCAGTCTTCTACTTCCCCGGCTGCGGCTCCGAACGGCTCTTCTCGCAGATCGGCATCGCCACGCTGGCGATGCTCTACAAGAGCGGCGCGCAGACCGTGCTGCCGCCCGGTTATCTGTGCTGCGGTTATCCGCAGACCTCCGCCGGCGACGAGCTCACCGGCAAGCGCATCTCCATCGACAATCAGGTGCTGTTCCATCGCGTTGCCAACACGCTCAACTACATGGACATCAAGACGGTGATCGTTTCCTGTGGCACCTGCATGGATCAGCTGCTCAAGTATCAATTCGAGGCGATCTTCCCCGGCTGCCGGCTGCTCGACATCAACGAGTACCTGATGGAGAAGGGGATCACCAGCGAAGGAGTTGCGGGCCAGCACTACCTCTACCACGACCCGTGCCACACGCCGATCAAACAGCACAACCCGGTCAAGGTAGCCAACGCGCTGCTCGGCCAGGAGGTCAAACTCTCGGACCGCTGCTGCGCCGAGGCGGGCACCTTCGCCACCGCGCGACCCGACATCGCCACCCAGGTCCGCTTCCGCAAGGATGAGGAGTTGCGCAACGGCATCGAGGCGTTGACCGGCGAGCGCAAGAGTCGCCACGGCGAGGTGAAGATCCTCACCACCTGTCCTGCCTGCCTGCAGGGGTTGTCGCGTTACGAGAATACTACCGGCCTCGAGGCCGACTATATCGTCATCGAACTGGCCAAGCGCCTCTACGGTGATGATTGGCTGAAGCAGTATGTTGAAGCGGTGCGCCAGGGCGGCATCGAGCGGGTGCTGTTGTAAGCCGCGAATATTTTCGGGGCGTGTCGCGTACCTTCAAAGCGTGGTATATGTTTTTCTCAGGGCGGAGAACGGCCTGAAAATAACGATTACCCAAGAGGGACGAAGACCATGTACCTGAAGCATACCGTAAGTGGTGATCTGGTCGAGGTGCTCGACCTACGCGCGCTGATCAATCCAAAGCAGACCAGGATCGCAGGACGCTTTCACGCTGGTGAGGAGTTACAGGACCCGGCAACATTTGTTAAAGCCGAGTTGATCTTCCCCTCGGGCGAGGCCTTGCCACGCTGCTGGGTGGATGCCAACTACCGCTAACGGTCGGCAAGGGCCGCCTGGAACAGGCGGCCCTTGCCTCTCGTCAGAATGACTTCACGCCGTTGGGAGTGCCGACTAGCACCACATCGGCCGGGCGCATGGCGAACAGGCCGTTGGTGACCACGCCGGTAATGTTGTTGAGGGTCTGCTCCAGCTTCACTGGCTCCATGATCTCCAGACCATGCACGTCGAGGATAACGTTGCCGTTGTCGGTGACAAACCCTTCCCGGTAGACCGGCATGCCACCCAGCTTGGCCAGCTCGCGCGCCACGTAGCTGCGTGCCATCGGGATCACCTCCACCGGCAGCGGGAATTTGCCCATCACATCGACCACCTTGCTTTCGTCGACGATGCAGACAAACTGCTTGCTGGCCGCCGCGACGATCTTTTCGCGGGTCAGTGCACCGCCGCCCCCCTTGATCAGGTGGCGATAGTGGTTGGTCTCGTCGGCACCATCCACGTAGACCGAGATGCTATCGACGCTGTTGAGGTCGAACACCTCGATGCCATGGCCCTTGAGGCGCTTGGCACTCGCTTCGGAGCTGGCGACGGTCCCTTCGATCTTCCCCTTCATGGCAGCGAGGAAGTCGATGAAGTGGTTGGCGGTGGAGCCAGTACCGATGCCGATGATGGTGTTGGGCACCACATACTCAAGAGCCGCCTTGGCTACTGCTTTTTTCATTTCATCCTGGGTCATGGGTCTTTCCTCGGTCATTTTTATAGTTCAGGCACGCAGCGTCTGTGCAAAGTGGCGCCGATTATACGGGACAAATGGCGCTCCCTGTAGTGGCCCCTGCCCGGCATGACGTTTTGCTGATAAGGTATAGTGATGTTCAACGACTATCTCAAACGCATTCTCACCGCGCGTGTTTATGACGTGGCCCAGGAGACCCCCCTGGAGCCGGCGCGCACCCTGTCGGCCCGCCTCAACAACCATATCTGGCTGAAACGCGAGGATCTGCAATCGGTCTTCTCTTTCAAGCTGCGTGGCGCCTATAACAAGATGGTGCAACTGAGCGGCGAGGAGCGGGCACGCGGCGTGATCGCCGCCTCGGCCGGCAACCATGCCCAGGGGGTGGCGCTGTCGGCACAGAAATTGGGTCTCAAGGCGCTGATCGTGATGCCGCTGACCACGCCGCAGATCAAGGTGCAGTCGGTGGCGGCCTACGGCGCCGCCATCGAACTGTACGGCAACACCTACAACGATGCCGCCGA
>DASWUD010000281.1:0-3148 GCA_036401755.1 Gammaproteobacteria bacterium | reverse complement strand
TGAAGGTGGTGAAGTCCTGGGCGCGCGCCACCGGGATGGTGGTGTTGCGCGGGATGATCTTCTCCACCAGGCCGCCCATCGTCTCCAGCCCCAGCGAGAGGGGGATAACATCGAGCAGCAGCATCTCATCTTCGGGCTTGTTGCCCACCAGCACGTCGGCCTGCATCGCCGCGCCGACCGCCACCACCTTGTCGGGGTCGATGTCGACACGCAGCTCGGCACCGAAGAACTCCGCCACCTTTTCGCGCACGCGCGGCACGCGGGTCGAGCCGCCCACCATCACCACGTCGTGGATCTCCTCGCGCGACACACCGGCATCGCGCAGGGCGCGCCGACACGGCGCGAGGGTCTTCTGGATGAGCGGGTCGACCAGCTCGTTGAATTTTTCGCGTGTCAGCACCCCTTCCCAGAAGGTGCCGTCGGAGCGCTCCAACCGGATAGTGGTGCCGGGCACATCGGTGAGCAGCTCCTTGGCATCGCAGGCATCGCGCATCAAGCGCCGCATCTGCGCATGGTCGGCATCGTGGGCGATGCCCGCCTGCGCCATGATCCACTCAGCCACCGCACGGTCCATGTCGTCGCCGCCCAGGGCCGAATCACCCGCTGTGGCCAGCACTTCAAAGACCCCTTTATGCAGACGCAGGATGGAGATGTCGAAGGTACCGCCGCCCAAATCGTAGACGGCGATCACCCCCTCGGAGCCGCGATCGAGACCATAGGCCACCGCCGCTGCAGTCGGCTCGTTGAGCAGGCGCAGCACGTTGAGCCCCGCCAGCTTGGCGGCATCCTTGGTGGCTTGGCGCTGCGCGTCATCAAAGTAGGCAGGCACGGTGATCACCACGCCGCTCAGATCGCCGCCGAGCGACTCCTCGGCGCGCTTTTTTAGTGTCTTGAGGATATCGGCGGAGACCTCCACCGGGCTGAAGTCGCCGCCCACAGTGCGCAGACGCGGCATCCCGGAGTCGCTCTCGACGAATTCATAGGGGAGGCGCGAGCCGAGGCTCTTTACGTCGGCAACACCGCGCCCCATGAAACGCTTGGCGGAGATGATGGTGTTGAGCGGATCGCGTGCCGCCTCGTCCTTGGCGCTCTTGCCGACGATACGCTCGCCGCTGGCCAGATAGCGCACCACCGAGGGGAGCAGGCAGTTGCCGTTTTCGTCGGGCAGGGCTTCGGCCAAGCCGCTGCGCACCGTGGCGACCAGGGAGTTGGTGGTGCCGAGATCGATGCCCGCTGCCAGCCGATGCTGATGGGGAGCGGTCGATTGTCCAGGTTCGCTGATTTGGAGAAGTGCCATGTTCTACTGTCACCGGGCGGCGCTGGGCGCACACCCTCAATGTTCCTGATGGACCAGATTTTCTTCGAGCGTCTCTGCCTCTTCGAGCAGGCGCTGAATGAATTGCATCTTGCGCACCACGTCGCGCGCACGCGCGAGTGCCGGTGTTGATCCATCATCGAAATCGCGCCGCAAGTCCTCGATCAAGTCGCGCTCGCGCGCCTCCAGCTGATCGCGCAGCTCGTCCAGCGCATCGAAGGGTGCCTTGGCCTGGGGAATCTCCGCCAGCGCCTCGCGCAGCTCCATCTGCTCCATGAGAAATTCGGGATCCATGCGGGTATCGGTATCGTCGAGGTTGACGCCGTTCAGTTCGAGCAGATAACGCGCCCGCGCCAGCGGGTTCTTCAACACGCGATATGCCTCGTTGATCTGCGCGGCCAGCTGCACGGAGAGGCGGCGTTCCTGATCACTGGCGTTGGCGAAACGGTCCGGGTGGGTCTCTTTCTGCAGGTCGCGATAGCGCAGCGCCAGCGTCTCGCCATCCACTTCGAAGCCGGCTGAAAGGCCGAACAGTTCGAAGTGGTTCTGGTTGAGATTGAGGCGCATGTCGAGTGTTTAATCAGACGTTGAAGCTTTCGCCGCAACCGCAGGAGTTCTTGACATTGGGGTTATTGAACTTGAAGCCTTCGTTCAACCCTTCGCGGGCGAAATCGACTTCGGTGCCGTCGAGGAAGGCCAGGCTCTTGGGATCGACGATCACCTTCACACCATGGCTCTCGAAGACGTTGTCTTCGGCTTCCACCTTGTCGGCGAACTCGATGACGTACGCCATGCCGGAGCAGCCGGAGGTGCGCACACCCAAGCGCAGGCCAGCACCCTTGCCACGGTTGGCGAGGAAACCCTTGACACGTTCAGCGGCAATTTCGGTCAGTGTAATGCTCATGATTTCTCCTTCCTGCAGCTCGCCGCTCAGGACTTGTCAGCAGGGTGTTGCTTGCTCTTGTAGTCGGCGATGGCGGCCTTGATGGCATCCTCGGCGAGCACCGAGCAGTGGATCTTTACGGGAGGCAGCGCCAGCTCTTCAGCGATCTGGCTGTTCTTCAGCTGCGCCGCCTCGTCGAGGGTCTTGCCCTTGACCCACTCGGTCACCAGCGAGCTGGAGGCGATGGCCGAGCCGCAGCCGTAGGTCTTGAAGCAGGCATCTTCGATCACCCCCTGCTCGTTGACCTTGATCTGCAGACGCATCACATCACCGCAGGCGGGAGCCCCCACCATGCCGGTGCCCACATTGGCGTCGTCCTTGCCGAACGTTCCGACATTACGCGGGTTTTCGTAATGGTCCATTACCTTTTCGCTATAGGCCATCTCACACTCCTCGAACTACAACAACATCAACGGCGGGGCGCCGATCATACTACGGTCGCCTCTATAAATTCGATCAAGGCGATGATGGCAAGGCAGAATGAGCACTTTGGGTTCAATTCCAGTACAGCCAGCGCGCCTTTCAGCGAATTTAGTGGGCGGTCCACTGCACGGTGGAGAGGTCGATCCCCTCCTTGTACATGTCCCACAGGGGCGACAGTTCGCGCAGTTTGGCAATCTTCTGGTGACACAGCTCGATGGCGCGGTCCACATCTGCCTCGGTGGTGAAGCGGCCGATGGTGAAGCGGATCGAGCTGTGGGCCAGTTCGTCACTGCGGCCCAGGGCGCGCAGCACGTAGGAGGGCTCCAGGCTGGCCGAGGTGCAGGCCGAACCGGAGGAGACCGCCAGCTCGTTGAGGGCCATCATCAGCGACTCCCCCTCCACGTAGTTGAAGCTGATGTTGAGATTGTGCGGGACGCGCTGCTCCATGTCGCCATTGACATAGACCT
>DASWUD010000280.1:0-30587 GCA_036401755.1 Gammaproteobacteria bacterium | reverse complement strand
TCTGATCTGAATCACCCAAGGCCGCCGCCACTCGCGTGGCGCGCGGCCTTTTGTTTAGCAGGACTGAAATAGAGGATTTATCTCTTGGCTAAGAGACGCGTAGTAATCACGGGCATGGGCATGGTTTCACCGGTCGGCCTGAACGTGAAGGATAGCTGGGACAACATTCTGGCGGGCAAGAGCGGTATCGGCATGCTCACCCATTTCGACACCACCGATTTCGCGACCCGCTTCGGTGGTTCCGTCTGGGGATTCAACGTCGAAAACTATCTGTCGACCAAAGAAGCCAAGAAGATGGATCCCTTTATCCACTACGGCATCGCTGCCGCGGTAGAGGCCATCAAGGATTCCGGTATCGAAGTGACCGATGCCAACGCCGATCGTATCGGTGTGGCCATTGGTTCCGGTATCGGTGGCCTGCCCGGTATCGAAAAAGGCCATGAGGCCTATACCAAAGGTGGCCCGCGCAAGATCTCTCCCTTCTTCGTGCCGAGCAACATCATCAACATGATCTCCGGCAACCTGTCGATCATGTACGGCATGAAGGGACCGAACATCGCCCTGGTCACCGCCTGTGCTACTGCTACCCACAGCATCGGCGATGCCGCGCGCATCATCGAATATGGTGACGCCGACGTAATGATCGCTGGCGGAGCAGAAATGGCCACCTCGCCCTGCGGCCTGGGGGGGTTCTGTGCGGCGCGCGCACTCTCCACCCGCAACGACGATCCCCAGACGGCCAGCCGGCCCTGGGACAAGGATCGCGACGGCTTCGTGCTGAGCGATGGTGCTGGCGTGGTGGTGCTCGAAGAGTATGAGCACGCCAAGAAGCGTGGTGCCACTATCTACGCTGAAGTGATCGGCTACGGCATGAGTGGCGATGCCTACCACATGACCCTACCTGCCGCAGGTGGTGATGGTGCGCGCCGTTGCATGGTTAATGCGATGCGCAACGCGCACGTCAATCCTGATCAGATCGACTACATCAATGCTCATGGCACCTCGACCCCGGCCGGAGACAAGGCCGAGACCGATGCCTGCAAGGCCGCCTTTGGCGATCACGCCTACAAGCTGGTGATGAGCTCCACCAAGTCGATGACCGGTCACCTACTGGGTGCCGCCGGTGGCATCGAAGCGATCTTCACTACGCTGGCGATCCGCGATCAGGTGGCCCCGCCCACCATCAATCTGTTCAACCCCGATGAGGGATGCGATCTCAACTATGCGGCCAACACCGCACAGCCGATGAAGATCGATGTCGCACTCTCCAACTCCTTCGGTTTCGGCGGTACCAACGGCACGCTGGTATTTGCCCGCCTGAAGTAAACGCGATGAGCCGTGCCAAGGGGGGCACGGCTCATCTCGGACTCATCTCATAGCCCAAGACGCCGGCTGATGCATAACATCCTCATCAATGGCCAGCCTGGTGAACGGATCGCCGTCACAGATCGCGCACTTCATTATGGCGATGGTCTCTTTGAAACCATCGCCGTCATTAACGGTTCACCTCGGTTTTGGGAACGTCACATCTCACGCCTTCATCGTGGTTGCGAGCGGCTGGGAATTCCCTTGCCAGACCGTACTCTGCTGCGAGAAGAGGTGGGGCAGATCGCCTGCAACGAAGCGGCCTGCGTCGTAAAGATTATTGTCAGCAGAGGCAGTGGTGGGCGTGGTTATCGTCCACCTGCCGTAGTGGAACCGACCCGGCTGGTCATGCGTTATCCCTTTCCTGACTATCCGCTGTCGCGCGCGACCGAAGGCATCGAGCTTCGAGTGTGCGATACCCCGTTGGGGTGCAACCCGCGCCTGGCAGGCATTAAACATCTCAACCGTCTGGAGCAGGTGCTGGCCCGCAGTGAATGGGATGACGAGAGGGTGGTGGAGGGCATCATGCTCGATAGCGAAGGGCACCTCGTCGATGGCACCATGAGTAACTTGTTCCTGGTGATTGACGGTGTGCTCTGCACACCCGAGCTCTCCCGCTGCGGGGTAGAGGGTGTGGTACGTGCCACCCTCATTGATCTTGCACAGCAGCAGGGCATACCTCTGCGAATCGCGCCGATAAAAGTTGTAATGCTGGCGAGAGCCGAGGAGGTGTTTGTATCCAATGCCCTTATCGGTATCTGGCCCGTGAACCGCTGTGGAGAGCTTCGCTTTACCGTCGGACCAGTCACAGGCCGCCTGCAAGCACTGCTCGCTACAACACTGGAGTCTGGGGATGCGTAACAAGTTAATATTCATCCTAGTCGGTGCGGTGCTGCTGGTCGGAGTCGCCGCGGGTGGCGGGTGGCTGCTTCAATACAATGCCTTTGTCAAAACCCCGCTGGCCATTCCTGCCGATGGGGCAACTTTACTGGTGCCCCCCGGTGCCGGCGTCACTGCAGTGGCCAGACAGCTGCATGACGAGGGCATGCTTAGTGATATGCGCATGTTCCGCCTGATGGTGCGGCTGCACGGCAAGGGCGGACAGCTCAAGGCGGGTGAATACTACATCACTCCGGGTACTACGCCTGGGCAGCTGCTTCAGCAGATGGTGGAGGGCCGCGTCCGCCAATACACCATGACGCTGATCGAAGGGTGGAATTTTCGCCAGGTGATGCGCGCCCTGGAAGAGAATCCCCATCTCGGTCATACCCTGTCAGGAATGAGCGACAACGAGATCATGACTGCCATCGGGCAACATGGTGTCCATCCGGAAGGGCGCTTCCTGCCCGACACCTACCACTTCCCACGCGGTCTGAGCGATGTAGAGTTCCTGCGCCGAGCTTTCCGCGCCATGGCTGAACGGTTGGCACAGGAGTGGGAGCAGCGTGCCCCCAACCTCCCGTTAAAGAGCCCCGATGAGGCCTTGATCCTTGCCTCCATTGTTGAAAAGGAGACGGGACAAGCCAGTGAGCGTCCCCTTATTGCAGGCGTATTTACCCGTCGTCTGGAACTCGGCATGCGCCTCCAGACCGATCCAACGGTTATCTATGGTATTGGTGAAGGATTCGATGGCAACCTGCGTCGGCGGGATCTGGAAGCGGAGGGGGCCTACAACACCTATCGCATCAAGGGGCTGCCGCCCACTCCCATCGCCATGCCGGGGCAGTCTGCACTGCATGCTGCAGTTCATCCCGCGCCAGGCAAAGAGCTCTATTTTGTAGCCCGCGGAGATGGCAGCCACTATTTTTCGGCAACCTATGAAGAGCACGAGCACGCCGTCAAACAGTACCAACTCAAGCGTCGTAACAAGTGATCAATCCAAGAAAAAGCCCCTCGCGGGGCTTTTTCATTTCGGAAGCATAGATCACAGCTCACTCATTGCTGTTGAAGACACCCAACAGGTGGAGCAGGCTGGTGAAGAGGTTGTAGATGCTGACATAGAGGGTGACAGTGGCCATGATGTAGTTGGTTTCGCCTCCATGGATGATGCTGCTGGTCTCGAACAGGATCAGGCCGCTCATCAACAGGACGAACATGGCGGAGATCGCCAGGCTGAGCATCGGTATCTCAAAGAACAGGGCCGCCAGGCCACCCAGGAAGGCTACCAGGATACCTACCATCAGGAAGCTGCCCATGAAGCTGAAATCCTTGCGGGTGGTCAGCGCATAGGCGGAGAGACCGATGAATATGGCGCCGGTCATCCCCAGGGCGGTCATCACCAGTTCACTGCCGTTGGGTAGCCGCAGGTAGGCGTTGAGGAGGGGGCCCAGGGTCACCCCCATGAAACCGGTGAGGGCGAAGACGAAGAGCAGCCCCAATGCGCTGTTGCGAAACTTGGTGGTCAGGAACAGCAGGACGAAGTAACCGGCCAGGGTGAGGAGGGGGCCGAAATAGGGGAGCTTGAAGGCCATCGAGAGCCCTGCTGTCAGCGCACTGAACAGCAGCGTCAGGGAAAGTAGCAGGTAGGTGTTGCGAATCACCTTGTTGGTGGTGATGACGCTTTCCGCCGTGTTGGGAATGGTCTGGAACTGTTGAGGCATGCGGGGCTCCTGGTGATCGGTGGTCTTGGCCTGCTCAGAGAGGGCTGCCTCAAGGATAAGGGGTAGCCGCGGGAATGCAATCTGGCAACGCCGGGGAATTTCGGGTATCCTCTGCCGCGCTTCACGGAGAGGTGGCTGAGCGGTTGAAAGCGACGGTCTTGAAAACCGTTGTAGATGCGAGTCTACCGTGGGTTCGAATCCCACCCTCTCCGCCAATAACCTAGCTCATTCCCCCACTTTTGGTCCTCCTGGCGCTATTCATTCCGCGCGGATTGCGTTATCTTTCGCGCTACTTGTCATCAGGATATAGGGAATGATCACGATTCTACTGGTCGATGACCATGAACTGGTAAGGATTGCCATCCGCCGTTTGCTTGACGATGTGCCCGGCATCCGTGTTATCGAGGAGGCAGATAGCGGAGAGGCTGCCCTGGCGTCGGTGCGTCGCAAACGTCCCGATGTGGTACTGATGGATGTAAGCATGCCGGGGATCGGCGGGCTTGAGGCGACACGCAAGCTCAATCACACCTTCCCGGATCTGCCAATCATCATCCTGACCGTGCATACCGATGATCCGTTCCCAAGCCGGTTGCTGAAGGCCGGTGCCTCGGGCTACCTCCATAAGGGGTGTTCGGTGGATGAGATCGTTCAGGCGATTCACGACGTGCACCGGGGCAAACGCTACATCTGCAGCTCTATCGCCCAGAGCCTGGCTTTGTCGCTGCTGCCCGGTAATGAGGGATCACCGTTCGACGAGCTCTCGCAACGGGAGCTGCAGGTGATGCTGATGATGGTGCAGGGGCACAAGGTGCAGGAGGTGGCCGACAAACTCCACCTTAGCCCGAAGACGGTCAGCACCTATCGCTACCGGCTCTTCAGCAAGCTCAATGTGAAGGGGGATGCGGATCTTACTCGCTTGGCGATACGCCATGGCATGATCGAAGGCGATATATAAATCATATAGTTACGATTAAAGATATTTTTTTACATCACTAGAAAGTTCGGTCCGAGATTTCTCTTTTCCCATTCTGGGTGTTAATGGCTACACTTGTGCCATTGCCTCTCCTTTTTATCCAGACTTCATGATTTCTCATCAGCAGGTAGAGGACTCCGCCACGGGGGAGTTCGACATCCAGAATTTTCTCAAGAATCTCACGATACGCCCCGGTGTCTACCGGATGATCGGCGCCGATGGCGAAGTGCTCTATGTGGGCAAGGCGCGTAATCTGAAGCGGCGTGTCTCCAGCTACTTCCAGCGCAATGACGGCAGCGCCAAAACCCTGGCGCTGGTGGCGCAGATCCGGCGCATCGAGGTCACCATCACCCATACCGAGAACGAGGCACTGATCCTCGAAAACACCCTCATCAAGGAATATCAACCGCGTTACAACATCCTGCTGCGTGACGACAAGAGTTATCCCTACATCTATCTCTCCGACGAGGCGTATCCACGCCTCAGTTTTCATCGTGGCCGCAAGTCGGGAAAGGGGCGCTATTTCGGTCCCTATCCCAGTTCGGCGGCGGTGCGCGAGAGCCTCAACACCATGCAGAAGCTCTTTCCGGTACGCCAGTGCGAGGATGCTTTCTTCCGCAACCGCGGTCGTCCCTGTCTGCAGTTCCAGATCAAACGCTGCACCGCCCCCTGTGTCGGACTCATCAACGAACAAAACTATCAAGACGATGTGCGCCACGCGGTGATGTTCCTGGAAGGGCGCAGCTCGGCCATCATCGACGAACTGGTGGCAAAGATGGAGCGGGCAGCGGAAAAACTCAATTTCGAACTGGCGGCGCGCTACCGCGATCAGATCGCCCAGCTGCGTCGCGTTCAAGAGCGCCAATATGTGGTGGGCGAGGGGGGCGATCTCGATGTAGTGGCGATCGCCAGTCGCAATGGCACTGCCTGCGTACAGCTCTTTTTGATTCGCGGCGGCCAGAACCTGGGCAACAAGGCATTCTTTCCACGCCACACCCGCGAGGCCGACAACCACGAGATAGCAGAAGCCTTTATCGCCCAGCACTATCTGGCGGTCGCCGGCGGTGAACAGATGATTCCTGCGGAGATACTGGTCAGTGAGGAGCTGGCGGGTGCTGAGACACTCGGTGCCGTGCTCAGCGAACAGGCCGGTCGTCGTGTCACTATCAGCTCTCGACTGCGCGGCGAGCGGGCCCGCTGGGTAGAATTGGCCAGAACCAATGCTGACCAGGCGCTTGCCGCACATCTGGCCAGCAAGGCGACGCTGTTGGGGCGTTTCGAGGCACTGCAGGAGGCGCTCGGTCTCGACAACCTGCCGCAGCGGCTGGAGTGTTTTGACATCAGCCACACCATGGGCGAGGCGACCGTCGCCTCCTGTGTGGTGTTCGACACCAATGGGCCACTTAAGAGCGACTACCGCCGCTTCAACATCGAAGGGATCACCCCAGGCGATGACTATGCGGCCATGCAGCAGGCGCTGACACGCCGTTTTCGCCGCCTTAAAGAGGGCGAGGGCAAGGCACCCGACATCCTCTTTATCGATGGAGGTGCAGGACAGTTGCGCCAAGCCGAACGAGTACTGGAAGAGATGCAGCTGGCGGGTGTGACGCTGGTGGGGGTGGCCAAGGGAACGACACGCAAGCCCGGGTTGGAGCAGCTCATATTGTCGGGACAGGAGCACCCCCTTATACTGCCGGCTGACTCCATGGCGCTGCATCTAATCCAACAGATCCGCGACGAGGCACACCGTTTTGCCATTACCGGCCACCGTCAGCGGCGCGCCAAGGCACGCAAAACCTCGTCCCTGGAAGGGATTGCCGGACTTGGCCCCAAACGGCGCCAGCAACTGCTCAGACAGTTTGGCGGGTTGCAGGAGGTTGCGCGGGCGGGCGTGGAGGACCTGGCGCGTGTCACTGGCATCAGCCGTCAGCTGGCACAGCGTATCTATGATGCATTCCACACGGAAGAAAGGTAGAACAACACCGTGACGATGAACGCCCCCAACATTCTGACGCTCCTGCGCATCGCCCTGATCCCGGTCTTTGTGCTGCTCTACTACCTGCCCTACACGTGGAGCTACCTGGCGGCTGCCGTGGTCTTTGCATTGGCAGCGGTCACCGACTGGCTCGACGGTTATCTGGCGCGCCGTCTTGGTGAGACCTCAGCCTTCGGAGCATTTCTCGACCCGGTTGCCGACAAACTGATGGTGGCTACCGCATTGGTACTCATCGTCGACACCAACCCCACCCACTGGTCGGGGGTCTGGTTGGCCTTGCCGGCTGCCGTGATCATCGGTCGTGAAATTGCGGTATCTGCGCTGCGCGAACATATGGCCGAACTCGGAGCACGGGCAAAGGTGGCAGTGAGCATGATGGGCAAGGTCAAGACCAACGCGCAGATGATCGCCTTGCTACTATTAATCTATCAAATGCCGATCGGAACAGTGCCGACTGTTTCCATCGGTATCATTATGCTGTATATTGCCGCCGCGCTGACGCTCTGGTCGATGGTGTTGTACCTCAAGGCGGCACTGCCGTTTCTGACCAAAAACGAGCGCAGCAAAATCGGATGAAATGCTTGACATCCAAAGCGCGCTGAATAGAATATGCGCTTCTCGTGAAGCGGGAATAGCTCAGTTGGTAGAGCACAACCTTGCCAAGGTTGGGGTCGCGAGTTCGAGTCTCGTTTCCCGCTCCAAATTACAAAACCTCGGAAGCAACACCGGGGTTTTTTTATCTGGGCACCAACCCCGGATAACCCGATTGGCCGGGTAGCAAAGCGGTTATGCAGTGGATTGCAAATCCATCTAGGCCGGTTCGACTCCGGCCTCGGCCTCCAAACCCAAAAGCGCCCATGTCACCATGAGCGCTTTTTTTTTGATGACCATCCAAGCAAATGTGAGGTGCATAAACCTCGCATGTTAAGATCGGCCTCACCTGCCCGGGTGGCGAAATTGGTAGACGCAAGGGACTTAAAATCCCTCGGCTGGCAACGGCCGTACCGGTTCGATTCCGGTCCCGGGCACCACTCACCCTGTGCACGACGAATGATGCAATACCGCCGTGTCGTGCGTACGCTCCTAATCCAATTTTTTCCCTCGGTTCCAGTCTCAGGGAGCCTCAGCAGACAAGACCATGCACGTGCTGATCTCAGGCGGCCTTCACCACAAATGCCCGAAGGGTGGTCTCTGGTATGAAGTTTCCCCCTCAATCACACATGAGTGAGATTACCCAGACAGCTCAGCACGGGGGAGTGGCGCACCGTTTGAGGGCGCCCTCGTGCTACTTTTTTTCTGATTTCGCGGCGACGTAGTTTGACGGCGTCAGCACAGTATTCTGCGGCGGTTTGCTGTTGTCGGGTGCGGGGTAGTCGCGGGTGTAGTGGAGGCCGCGGCTCTCTTTGCGCAGCAGGGCGGACTGGATGATGAGGTCGGCGACCTGCACCAAGTTGCGCAGCTCCAGTAGGTCGTTGGTGACGCGGAAGTTGCCATAGTACTCGTCGATCTCGCGGCTGAGCAGGTCGACGCGGTGCTTGGCGCGCTGCAGCCGCTTGTCGGTGCGCACGATGCCGACGTAGTCCCACATGAAGCGGCGCAGTTCATCCCAGTTGTGGGAGACCACCACCTCTTCGTCGGAGTCGGTGACACGGCTTTCGTCCCAGGCAGGGAGCGGGCCGGGCAGCTCGGTAGATTTAATACTGGTGCGAATGTCCTCGGAGGCGGAGCGGCCGAACACCAGGCACTCCAGCAGCGAGTTGCTGGCCAGGCGGTTGGCGCCGTGCAGGCCGGTACAGGTCACTTCGCCGACGGCGTAGAGGCCGTCGAGGTCGGTGCGGCCGCGCGTATCGGTCATCACCCCACCGCAGGTGTAGTGGGCAGCGGGGACCACCGGCAGCGACTCCCTGGTCATGTCCAGGCCAAAGCGCAGGCATTGATTGTAGATGGTGGGGAAGTGCTGTTGGATGAAGTCTGCTGGCTTGTGGCTGATGTCCAGGTAGACGCAGTCGAGGCCGAGCCGCTTCATCTCGTGGTCGATGGCGCGCGCGACGATGTCGCGCGGGGCCAGCTCCATGCGCGCATCGAATCGTGCCATGAAGCGATCGCCGTCGGGCAGGCGCAGGTAGCCCCCTTCGCCGCGCACCGCCTCACTGATCAGGAAGCCCTTGGCCTTGGGGTGGTAGAGGCAGGTGGGGTGGAACTGGTTGAACTCCATGTTGGCGATCCGACAGCCGGCGCGCCACGCCATGGCGATGCCGTCGCCGGTGGCGAGGTCGGGATTGGTGGTGTAGAGGTAGACCTTGCTGGCGCCGCCGCTGGCGAGCACCACGAAGCGGGCGCCGAACACCTCGACCCGATCCAGGGTGCGGTTGAAGACGTAGGCGCCGAGCACACGGTTGTCGGCCCCTCCTTGCTTGCGTTTGGTGATGAGGTCTACAGCCAGATAGTTCTCGAACAGTTCGATATTGGGATGGGCTTCGGCCAGGTCGACCAGACTGGTTTCGATGGCGCGGCCGGTGGCATCGGCGGCGTGGATGATGCGGCGGTGGCTGTGGCCCCCCTCGCGGGTAAGGTGGGGGGCGCTGGAGCCGTCGGCATGTGTCTGGTTGGTAAAGGGGACGCCGATGTCAATGAGCCACTGGATCGCCTCGCGTCCATGCTCGGCGGTGAAGCGCACTACGTCCGGGTCGCATAGCCCGGCACCGGCCACCAACGTGTCCTCGATGTGGGATTCGATGGAATCCTCGGTATCGTCGAGTACCGCGGCAACCCCCCCTTGGGCATAGAGGGTATTGCCCTCGGTGAGAGGGCCCTTGGCGAGTACCGTTACCTTGGCGTAACTGGCGGCCTGCAGGGCGAAGGTGAGGCCGGCGGCACCGGAGCCGATGACCAGGATATCGGTGGTGTGGTGGGGCTGGCTGGTGAGGTTGCGCTTCAATTGGTTTTCTCTTTGTACGCCACGAGCCGACAGGCCGCGCGGGATTGGTGTTTGCGGCCATGCTACGGATATAATCGCATCATGCGTAATCCTCTATGGACAATATACTCAAACTTCCTCCCTTTTTGCGAACTCTCGTCCATGGCCAGTGTCTTACCCAGTGAACACGCGCCGGTTTGCGTCTCAGGCATGGAGTGATCAGGCGTGAGCGAGCAGGAGACCGACCAGGAGCTGGTGCGGCGGGTTCAGAAGGGCGACAAACGGGCCTTTGATCTGCTGGTGCTCAAGTATCAGCATAAAATCGCCAAGTTGATATCCCGCTATATCCGTGACCCGGACGAAGTGCAGGATGTGGCACAGGAGGCCTTCATCAAGGCTTATCGCGCCTTGGCCAACTTTCGCGGCGAGAGTGCCTTCTACACCTGGCTCTACCGCATCGCGATCAACACCTCCAAGAACCACCTGATGGCGCAGGGGCGCCGTCCGCCCGGCAGTGATGTGGAGTTGGAGGATGCCCTGATCACGGAGGAGGGGGCGGCCGCCCTGAGTGACGTGGATACCCCCGAGGGGCTGGCGCTGACCGACGAGATCGAGCGGGTGATCCTCGCAGCGATCGAGGCGCTTCCCGAGGAGCTGCGCACCGCCATCACCCTGCGGGAGCTGGAGGGGCTGAGTTATGAGGAGATCGCGGAAGCGATGTCCTGCCCGGTCGGCACGGTGCGTTCGCGCATCTTCCGGGCACGTGAGGCGATCGATAGCAAGTTGAAACCGTTGATCGGTCCTTGAAACAGTGAACGACAATTGCAGCACGGCAGAGGAAACCACGATGGCCAATGAACAGGAAGAGAGAGTATCGGCGCTGGCCGATGGTGAACTCGATTCCCATCAGCTCGACGCCCTGCTGGCGCGCATGCGCGAGGGTGATGCCCTGCGTGCCCGCTGGGCCCGCTATCACCTCATCAGCGATGCCCTGCACAACAATTTGACGCGCAACGTCCAGCTCGACATCTCCCGGCGTGTCAGTGCCGCCCTCGAGCAGGAGCCGGTGATCTTCGCTCCCCTTTGGCAGCGCGCGATGCCCACCCGTCGCATGGTCAAACAGGCCGCCAGCGTGGCGATGGCCGCTTCGGTAACCGCTGTGGCCATTCTTGGCGCCCAGTGGGTGAACCGGGATTTCCCTGAGACGGCAATGCCCTCTGTGGCGAGTATCGCGACACCGGAGGGTTCCCGCGTTGAGCTGGTGGCATTGGAATCCCCGGCAAACGGACAGCCAGCGCCAGTGGTAGCACAACTGGCGGAGGGACAGCAGGTGGAGAGTCGGCCGGCACAGGGGCAACAGCTCGCCGAGCAGGTCTGGATCCGCAATCTCGACTCCTATGTGGTCAACCACAATGAATATTCGGGAAGCACCGGCATGTATGGTGTGCTGCCCTATGCGCGACTGGTGAGTCATGAGTCGCAGGAGTAACCGGCACATGATGCCGTTGTTCCGTGGCGGAGTGGCCATGGCGTCACTCTTCCTGGCACTACCCGCCCTCTCTGCCGAGAATGAGGCGCTGCAACAGCTGGAGCGGATGTCGCAAGCCGCTCACTCCCTTAACTATGAAGGTTCCTTTGTCTACCTCCACAGCGGGCATGTGCAGAGCGTTCGTATTGTCCATGGTGTCGACGCCAAGGGAGAGCATGAGCGGCTGATCACCCTGAGTGGCAGACCGCATGAAGTGGTCCGTGACAACGATGAAGTCAGATGTTTCCTGCCCGATGATCGCACTCTCCAGGTGGAGCGGGGTGGACATAACAACCAGGTGCCGATGTTCAAGCCACCCCAAGTGGAGCAGATCAGCAATATCTACCAATTAGCCTTGGAGGGGCATGACCGCGTTGCCGGGCGCGATACGGTCCATGTGGCAGTGATACCGCGCGATAACTACCGTTATGGCCGCGGCTACTGGATCGATGACGCGACCGGTGTGCTGCTGCGCACCGATTTGATCGATGATCGGGGGCACGTCGTCGAAAAGATGATGTTCACCTCTATCCAGATTCTCGACACTATTCCAAGCAAAAGTCTGGTTCCGGAGAATTCCGCCAAGGACTTTGTCGTGCTCAGCCTAGGCGCCAGCGAATCACAACCATCGAATCCGGAGGCGGCACACTGGGAAGCGGAGTCGCTGCCACCAGGATTTTCGCTGGAGCTGATGCGCCATCTCACCATGCCGGGCAAGTCGGGACTGGTGGAACACCATGTCTTCAGAGATGGCCTGGCCTCGGTTTCGGTATTTATCGAACCGCCGGGCGGGGGTGAGCAGCAATTTATCGGCCACTCGCGTATGGGGGCTGTCAACGCCTTTGCACGACTTACCGGACAATCACGCATCGTGGTGGTGGGCGAGGTGCCCGCTGTTACCGTGGAGCGCATTGCCGGAGCGATGCGCCCCCGTGCAGAGGAGCAGAAACCGTGATTGAAGAGCGCGGCGAAGTGACAGCGGTCGAGCCACCCTATGCCCAGGTGGTGACGCAACGCCGCAGCAGTTGTGGCAGCTGCTCCACCAAGGGCTGCGGTACCGGCGCACTCAGCGAACTGTTTGCCGCCCGCAGCCAGGCGATGAAGGTCCTCAACCCGATCGATGCACGGGTCGGTGAGCAGGTGGTCCTCGGCCTCGAAGAGGGCGCTTTGCTGCGTGGCTCACTGGCTGTCTACATGGTGCCGCTCCTGACGATGATAGGCGGAGGCTTGATAGGTGAGGCCATGGCCCCATCGCTGGCGCTGGATGTTGCTTCGGAATATCTCTCGTTACCCGCCGCGTTTGCCGGTTTGACGGCCGGGTTCCTCTGGGTGCGCCGTTTTGGCCGTCGCATGGCCAGCGATCACCGTTTCATGGCGGTGATATTGCGCCGTGCTGATGAGGGCCGGCTGCAGGCCATTCCGGTGACATGGCGGAGCCATTGATTTCAACTGCTGGAGTCGTTATGAAAAGGAAAGTGTTGGTGCCTGTCTATCAGCTGCTGAGTGGATTCATTCTGCTAACTCTCCTCACCGTAGCGCAGGCGCGCGAATTACCCGATTTCACCGTGCTGGTCGAGCAGAACAGCGCCGCCGTGGTCAACATCAGCACCACCCAGAAACCAAAACAGCGCCCCCCCTTCGCGCAGAAGGATATGCCAGGCCTTCCGCAAGGCACCCCTTGGGACGATCTGTTCCGCCACTTCTTCGGTGATGAAGGTGAAGGGCCGGGGCCTGAGGAGGCGCAATCGCTCGGGTCGGGTTTCATCATCGATACCGACGGTTACGTCCTCACCAACAACCACGTGGTGGAGGATGCCGAGGAGATCCTGGTGCTGCTCTCCGACCGCCGTGAACTGAAAGCGAAACTGATCGGTTCCGACAAGCGCAGCGATATCGCACTGCTCAAGGTCGATGCGCGCAACCTGCCGGTGGTGAAGATCGGCAAGTCAGAAAAGCTCAAAGTGGGTGAATGGGTGATGGCCATCGGCTCCCCGTTCGGCTTCGATCACTCCGTTTCGGTCGGAGTGGTGAGTGCGTTGGGGCGCAATCTACCGAGCGAAAACTATGTCCCCTTCATCCAGACCGACGTGGCGATCAATCCTGGCAATTCGGGCGGCCCCCTGTTCAACCTGGATGGCGAAGTGGTTGGCATCAATTCACAGATCTACAGCCGTACCGGCGGCTTCATGGGGCTCTCCTTCGCCATTCCGATAGATGTGGCAATGGAGGTGGTGGCACAGCTCAAGAGCAAAGGGTATGTGGCGCGCGGCTGGCTCGGTGTGCTGATTCAGGATGTCACCCGCGATCTCGCCGAGTCGTTCGGCATGAAGACCCCCTCAGGTGCGCTGGTATCGAAGGTGCTTGATGAATCGCCGGCCGCCAAGGCGGGTCTCAAGACGGGGGATGTGATCCTCGAGTTCGACGGCAAGGCGATCAACCGCTCCTCCGATCTGCCGCCGCTGGCAGGCCATGCCCCCATCGGATCCACCGTCAAGCTGAAGATCCTGCGCAACGGGAAGACCCAGACGGTGCAGGTGAAGGTGGCCGAACTCCCCTCCGAAGAGAAACTGGCCGAGGCCAGCACCACCGAGAAGAAGGGGAAAGCCGATCGGCTCGGCCTGACCGTGGCAGATTTGAATGCCGAACAGCGTAAGGCTCTGGAGATCGAGCGCAACGGCGTGCTGGTGCAGGAGATTGAAGAGGGGGCCGCGGCCGAGGCGGGAATTCGTCGTGGCGATGTGATCCTCAAGATCAACGGCAATGATGTGGATAATGTCGCCCAGCTACGCAAGCTGGTGGAGGGGCTGCCCGCCGGTAAATCGGTGCCGGTGCTGGTGCAGCGGCGCAACGGACCGATCTTCCTGGCGCTGCGCGTACCTGAGGGTAAATGACCACGCTGACCCTCTATTTCCGCAGCTACTGCAGTCTTTGTGAAGAGATGTGGCGCGCCCTGGAGATGCAGCGGGCGCGCCTTGGCTTCGAGTTGGTGGTGGTCGATGTGGATAGCGATCCTGTGCTGGAGCAGAGCTATGGGGCGCTCGTGCCGGTGGTCTGCGGACCCGATGGAAAAGAGCTGTTTCACTACTTTATCGACACCAATACATTGGATGCCTATTTCGCCGCCCGTTGATATTGGGTAAAATTATTAATAATTAACAGGTTATGCCACACGCTGTAGGTAAGCACCGGCGTGGTGGACTCGTGAGGGGCCAAAGTCGCCCCTCTTGTTTTATGGCAACCCCACTCGGCTTGAGACCTAAAGAAACCCGTCGTGATCGATCCCAACCATATCCGTAACTTCTCCATCATCGCTCACATCGACCATGGCAAGTCGACTATCGCCGATCGTTTCATCCAGATCTGCGGCGGCCTCTCCGACCGCGAGATGGAGGCGCAGGTACTCGACTCGATGGATCTGGAGCGCGAGCGCGGCATTACCATCAAGGCACAGAGCGTGTCGCTGGAGTACAAGGCGCGCAACGGCGAGAGCTATCTGCTCAACTTCATCGACACCCCGGGCCATGTCGACTTCTCCTACGAGGTCTCCCGCTCGCTGGCGGCCTGCGAAGGGGCGCTGCTGGTGGTCGATGCCTCGCAGGGCGTCGAGGCACAGACCGTGGCCAACTGCTACACCGCCATCGAGCAGGGGCTGGAGGTGGTGCCGGTGCTCAACAAGATCGACCTGCCGGCCGCCGACCCCGACCGTGTTATCAACGAAATCGAAGAGATTATCGGCATCGAGGCGCACGATGCGGTGCGGGTGAGTGCCAAGACCGGCCTCGGCATCAACGACCTGCTGGAACAGCTCATCGTCAAGGTGCCGCCGCCGAAGGGGGAGCGCGACAAGCCGCTGCAGGCGCTGATCATCGACTCCTGGTTCGACAACTACCTGGGGGTCGTGTCGCTGGTGCGCGTGATGCAGGGCTCGCTCAAGCTCAAACAGAAGATGCTGGTGATGTCCACCGGGCGCAGCTACCAGGTGGATCGCGTCGGCGTCTTCACGCCGAAGATGAAGGACAGCGAGTCGCTGGAGGCGGGCGAGGTGGGCTTTGTCATCGCCAACATCAAGGAGATCGATGGTGCGCCGGTGGGCGATACGCTGACCCTGGCCGACAAGCCGGCCGAGGCGGGGCTGCCCGGTTTCCGCCCGGTGCAGCCGCGCGTCTTCGCCGGCCTGTTTCCCATCAGCGCCGAGAACTACGAGGATCTGCGCGAGGCTTTAGCCAAGCTGCGCCTCAACGACGCGGCGCTCTTCTACGAGCCGGAGACCTCGCAGGCGCTCGGTTTCGGTTTTCGTTGCGGCTTCCTCGGCATGCTGCACATGGAGATTATCCAGGAGCGTCTGGAGCGTGAATACGATCTCGACCTCATCACCACCGCACCGACCGTGGTCTACGAGGTGGAGACCACCAAGGGCGAGGTGATCAAGGTCGACAATCCTGCCGACCTGCCCGAGTCCAATTACATCGCCGACATCCGCGAACCGATCATCACCGCCAACATCCTGGTGCCGAAGGAGTATCTGGGCAACGTGTTGACCCTCTGCACCGAGAAGCGCGGTGTGCAGAAAAACCTGCAGTTCGCCGGCAACCAGGTGTCGGTCACCTATGAACTGCCGCTCAACGAAGTGGTGCTCGATTTCTTCGACCGCCTCAAGTCGGTGAGCCGCGGCTTCGCCTCGATGGACTACCAGTTCAACCGCTTCCAGTCGGCCAAGCTGGTGAAGCTCGACATCCTCATCAATGGCGACAAGGTCGATGCGCTGGCGATCATCGTGCACCGCGATCAGGCGCAGGTGCGCGGCCGCGAGCTGGCGGAGAAGATGAGCGAACTGATCCCGCGCCAGATGTTCGATGTGGCGATCCAGGCGGCCATCGGCGCGCACATCATTGCCCGTACCACGGTGAAGGCGTTACGCAAAAACGTGCTGGCCAAGTGCTACGGTGGCGATATCACCCGCAAACGCAAGCTGCTGGAGAAGCAGAAGGCGGGCAAGAAGCGTATGAAACAGATCGGCTCGGTGGAGGTCCCGCAAGAGGCCTTCTTCGCGGTCCTCCACGTAGGGAAGAAGTGATGCATTTCGATTTTCCGACATTTCTGGTTTTGGCGACCTTTATCACGGGCCTGATTTGGGGCGGTTATGCGCTGATGAACCGTGGCAAGAAGGGGGCGGCAGAAGGCGCTATCAAAGAGGAGCCGCTGCTGGTGGAGTATTCCCGCTCCTTCTTTCCCATCATCCTGTTGGTGCTGGTGATCCGCTCCTTCCTGGCCGAGCCGTTCCGCATCCCCTCGGGGTCAATGATGCCGACCCTGCTGGTGGGGGACTTCATCCTGGTCAACAAATTCAGTTATGGATTGCGCCTGCCGGTGCTCAACACCAAGGTGCTGGATCTCGGCTCCCCCAAGACGGGCGATGTGGTGGTATTCCGTTATCCGGAAGACCCGCGCGTCGATTACATCAAGCGTGTGGTAGGGGTGCCCGGTGATCGCATCGAATATCGCAACAAGGTCCTCTACATCAATGGCCAGGAGGTCCCCCAGCAGCTGAACGGGGTCTACATGGGTGAAGGTGGTGGGGCCGGGATGAACGGCGCCAGCAAACGCCTCGAAAATCTGGGCGGGGTGACCCATGAAATTCTGGTGGAGTCCGACAAACCAACACGGGATTTCGAATATTTCGTGCGTGAGGGCGAATATTTTGTGATGGGTGACAACCGCGACAACAGTCTCGATAGCCGATACTGGGGAACCGTTCCCGATCGCAATCTGGTAGGCAAGGCCTTCATGATCTGGATGAATTGGGATTGGGATGCCTCATCGGCGATCGCCTGGCGGCGCATTGGCACGCAGGTTCATTGACGACAACACACACGGGAGATGATGTCATGTTGAGAAAATCGCAGCAGGGGGTGAGTTTCGCCACGGTGATGTTGCTGGCGCCGCTGGTCGGTGTATTCATTCTGGTGGTGATCAAGCTGTTGCCTGTCTATGTGGAGAACGCCGCGGTCAAATCGGTGTTGCAGGGGGTAGCCGGTGAGCGCACCGAAACCTATACCACCCCCAAGCAGGTGATGGATACACTGCTCAAACGCCTCGACATCAACGATGTAAAGCATGTCGGCCGCGATGAGATCATGGTCGAGCGGGAAGGCACTTTCTATAATGTCACCATCGAATACGAGGTGCGTGTGCCGCTCTTTTATAACATCTCCATCGTAACCAATTTTTCCAACACGGGAGAGGTTCCGGCCATTTGAACCCTCCTGTCGAACGACTCCAGCGCAAACTGGGTTACCACTTTAGCGATGAAGGGGCGCTGCATGTGGCGCTCACCCATCGGAGCGTTGGGCGCGACAACAACGAGCGACTCGAATTTCTCGGTGATGCCATTCTGAGCTTTGTCATCTCCGATGAACTCTTCCGACGTTATCCGCGCGCCGACGAGGGGCACCTCAGCCGGTTACGTGCGCGACTGGTGCGCGGTGATACCCTTGCCGCCATCGCCCGCGACCTGGAGCTCGGCGACTATCTCCATCTGGGCAGCGGCGAAATGAAGAGTGGTGGTTTCCGCCGCGACTCGATCCTGGCCGACGCCTTCGAGGCGATCATCGGCGCGATCTTTCTGGACGCTGGAATTGAGCCGGCGCGGGCTTTCATCCTGCGCCATCTCGAACCGCGCCTGGCCGAGGTCGACAGCGCCAGCAGCCTCAAGGACCCCAAAACCCGCCTGCAGGAATTTCTCCAATCACGCCGCCGCCCACTGCCGAGCTACGCAGTCGTCTCGGTGGAAGGGGTAGAGCACGCCCAAACCTTCCGCGTGGAGTGCCATGTGGAGGGGATCAGCGAACCGCTGCAGGGCGTGGGCAACAGCCGCCGCAAGGCAGAACAGATGGCCGCCGAGGAGGCGTTGAAAATACTTGGACATGAGTGAATCCCCCTTTCGTAGCGGCTTCGTCGCCATCGTCGGGCGGCCCAATGTGGGCAAGTCGACCTTGCTGAACCGCATTCTCGGCCAGAAGATCAGCATCACCTCGCGCAAGCCGCAGACCACCCGTCACCGCATCCTCGGCATCAAGACCGACGAGGTGAGCCAGGCGGTCTACGTCGACACCCCGGGCCTGCACCTCAACGCCAAGAAGGCGATGAACCGCTTCATGAACAAGGCGGTGACCACCACCCTCGACGATGTGGATCTGATCTTGTTTGTCATCGAGGCGGGGGAGTGGAACGAGGAGGATGAAAACGTCCTGCAGCGCCTGAAAAACGCCAAGGTGCCGGTGATGCTGGTGGTCAACAAGATCGATCGTCTCGCCGATAAGGAGGCTTTGTTGCCGCTGATGCAGTCGCTGGCGGACAAGATGTCCTTCATCGAGATCGTGCCGCTGTCGGCGCAGAACGGCAGCAACGTCGCCGAGCTGGAGCGCACCGTGGTGCGCTACCTGCCCGAGGCGGCGCCGATGTTCCCCGCCGATCAGATCACCGATCGCAGCGAGCGTTTTCTCGCCGCCGAGATCGTGCGCGAGAAACTGATGCGTGAGTTGGGGCAGGAGTTGCCCTACGCCGTTACCGTCGAGATCGAGCAGTTCAAGGAAGAGGAAGGCTTGCTGCGCATCAGTGCCCTGATCTGGGTGGAGCGCGATAGCCAGAAACGTATCGTCATTGGCAAGAAGGGCGAACAGCTTAAGGAGATCGGCCGCCAGGCGCGCATCGACATGGAAAAGCTGTTCGACAATAAGGTATTTCTCCAACTATGGGTGAAGGTCAAGGAGGGGTGGTCGGACAATGAACGGCTGCTCAATAGTCTGGGGTATCGGGAAGAGTAACGCACCACTCCCGCGTTGAGATCGGCGCACGCTATGTCCTCCCATTCCGCGCCCTCGGTACTGCAACACGCCTACCTGCTGCATCGCCGACCCTATAGCGAAACCAGTCTGCTCATCGAGGCTTTCACCGCCACTGCTGGACGTATCGCGCTGATTGCCAAAGGAGCCCGCGCCGGACGCAAGGGGCAGACGGCTATTCTGCAGCCGTTTCAGCCACTGCTCATCTCCTGGACTTTGCGCGGCGAGGTGGGCACCCTCACGGCCGTGGAACCGCGTGAGCCGAGGGTGACATTGAACGGCACCGCCGTGTTCAGCGGTTTCTATCTCAACGAACTATTGATGCGGCTGCTGGCGCGAAACGACCCCCATCCCGAACTGTTCGAACGCTACGAGACAACACTGCAATTGTTGGGAAACGGACCATTGGCCGAGTGGTCGTTGCGGCTGTTCGAGCGCGATCTGCTGGAGAGCCTCGGCTATGGTCTGCTGCTGGAACGAAGTGTGGAGGGGCAGCCGATCCAACCCCACGTGAACTACTGTTATCATCTGGAGCATGGTCCTGCGCCAGTCGGTGCGCAGGAGCGCTGCCTGCAGGTGAGCGGGGCGACACTGCTGGCACTCGCCTCGGGCGAAATGCCTAGTGAGCAGGCGCGCCGCGATGCGAAACGGCTGATGCGCGCGGCGCTGGGACTCTACCTGGGTAACAAGCCGCTGCAGAGTCGCGAGCTCTTCAGCCAGGGGCTGGCCGCGGGACTCCACCCCCCTGCCGATTCGGATTTTGAGGAGTAACAATGAATAACGACATTCTGCTGGGCGTCAACATCGATCACGTGGCGACGCTGCGCCAGGCGCGTGGCACACGCTATCCCGATCCGGTGCAGGCCGCCATCGTCTCCGAGCAGGCCGGGGCCGACAGCATCACGCTCCATCTGCGTGAAGATCGGCGTCATATCCAGGAGCGTGATGTGGAGCTGCTCAAGGACATTCTGGAGACGCGCATGAACCTGGAGATGGCGGTCACGCAGGAGATGCTCGCCATTGCAGAACGTATCCACCCTGAAGATTGTTGCCTGGTGCCGGAGCGGCGCGAGGAGCTGACCACCGAGGGGGGGCTCGATGTGGCGGGACAACTGCCGAAGGTGCGCGACGCCTGCAAACGCCTCGCCGATGCCGGCATCCGCGTCTCGCTGTTCATCGATGCCGAGCCGCGCCAGATCGAGGCGGCCGCCGCCTGTGGCGCCCCGGCCATCGAGATCCATACCGGTCATTATGCCGACCTGCATGGCGCGGAGGCGGTGGCGCGCGAACTGCAGCGCATCAGCGACGCGGCGCGGCTCGGCCACACCGCCGGCCTGCAGGTCAACGCCGGCCACGGTCTCCATTACCACAATGTGCAGGCGATCGCGCGCATCGCCGAGATTCGTGAGCTGAATATCGGACACGCCATCATCGCGCGTGCCATCTTCAGCGGGCTGCATGAGGCGGTGGCCGAAATGAAGCGGCTGATGGTCGAGGCGCGCCGGTGATCTACGGCATTGGCACCGATATCGTCAGTGTGTTGCGTATGCAACAGGCGCTGGAACGCCATGGCGATCAATTTGCCGAAAGAATCCTTGGCGAGGGTGAATACCTGGAGTTTCTCAAGGCGGCCCATCCGGCCCACTTTCTCGCCAAGCGTTTTGCCGCCAAGGAGGCGACCGCCAAGGCGATGGGACTGGGGTTTCGCAACGGACTCTCCCTGAAACATATTTGTGTGGTGCACGACGCGCTGGGCAAACCGGTGCTCGAATTTCATGAGCAGGGGCTGCGCCTGGTGGAAGAACTCGCCATCGGTGATGCCTTCATCTCCCTGGCCGATGAGCGCGACATGGCCGTAGCCTTTGTCACCTTGATGAAACGCGTGCCCTGAGTGTGTTAATGAGAAAAAGGAATCGATAATGCTTGAGTATGTCTTCTTTGATGTAACAATCCGGGACAAGTTTGTGACCTTCCTGCGCGAGCGCGGCGTCGAGGTCGAATGCGGTGACGAAGAGGGGTGTATCGCGGCAATTCCCGAGGATCTCGACGATGAGCTGGCGGAAGAGATCGATGCCTGTTACGAAGTCCTGCTGCAGGAGACGGCGGCGTTGATGGAGCAGGGGGAGGATGCCATGGAGAAGAATGTAGCCGGGGTGACGTTCCAGCTTGCCGATGGCACGCCGTGCACGGTACGCCTCGACCCCGATCTGGTGGCGCGCATCCTCAACTGTGTCACGATGGAGGAGTTTCGCGACATGGTGCAACTGATCGCCGCCGGGGTGGAAAATCCCGATAACCGCCCCCTCTGTCATACCTGATCATGCGGCGCGTTTTGTACAGAGTGATGGTCGCGTTGCTGTTGTGGCAGGTTGCCGCGGTGGCCCACGCCCTCGAGATCGAAAAGATCAGCGACAAACTCTATGCGCTGGTGGGCGACATGGGGCAGCGCAGCGCGGAGAATCTCGGCAACAATGCCACCTTCGGTGTGGTGGTCACCTCCGATGGCGTGGTTCTCATTGATCCGGGGGCGAGCTGGAAGGGGGCACAACGCATCGAAGAGGCCATCCACACCATCACCGATCAGCCGGTGAAGGTGGTGATCAACAGCGGTGGCCAGGATCACCGCTGGCTCGGCAACGGTTACTTCAAGGCGAAGGGGGCGCGCATCATTGCCAGCAATGCGGCCATCGAGGACCAGCGCAAGCGCGCCGCCGAGCAGCTCACTGCGCTGGCATCCCTGGTGGGGGAGAGCGGCATGGCCGAGACCGTGCCGCTGCAGGCCGATGAAGGATTCGACGGCACGCTGGAGATCACCCTGGGTGGTACCACGCTGCGACTCATCCACGTCGGGCCGGCCCACACCCCGGGAGATACCCTCGTCTGGCTGCCGGCTGAACAGGTGGTCTACACCGGCGATGTGGTCTACGTGGACAGGCTGCTCGGCGTAATGCCTTACTCCAGCAGCCGCCACTGGCAGGAGGCCTTCGAGACGATCACCAGCCTGAAACCGCTCCACCTGGTGCCCGGTCATGGCCATGTCACAACGCTGGCCAAGGCCAAGGCCGAAACCTTCGATTATCTTGCGATGCTGCGCAAACAGGCCGGTGAACTCATCGCCACGGGGGCCGGCATGGAGCGTGCGGGGGAGATCGACCAAACCGCCTTCAGCCATCTGTTGGTCTACGATGAGATCAAGGGGCGAAACGCCCAGCAGGTCTACAGCGAAATGGAGTGGGAGTAGAAGTATTCGGCGGCAGTGGTGGCAAAACCCTCAAGCGGAGAAGGGGCCGCCCACGATTTGGCTCAATGCGCTGAGCAGGATGAAGAGCAGCAGCGGCCAATAGTAGCGTAAACCACGCGACGCCCCTTCGCGGAAGGTGGAGACGGCATGGAGCACAGGGCCAGCCGGTTGGACCTTTCTCTTGCCAAACATGATCACTGCCTTTCAGATTCATGGACCTAGATCTATAGGAAACCATCCAAGCCTTTTCAATAAACCCTGTAACTAATCATGGAATTCCCCCCCTTTCAGATCGCCACTCTTCCCCGCATTCACTTTGGTGCCGGTGCGTTGGCACAGTTGCCCGGCTTTATCCGCGAGTTCGGCCATGAAATTCTCATCGTCACGGGCAGTGGGTCGTTCATTGCGACCCCCCGCTGGGGAGAGCTTCAGGCGCGGCTGCAGGAGGCCGGCATCACTGTCCATCATCTCACCGTCCACGGCGAGCCCTCGCCATCGCTCATCGATGAATGTGTCGGGCGCTGGCATGACCAGCCCATCGATGCAGTGGTGGGGATTGGCGGCGGCAGCGTGCTCGATGCCGCCAAGGCGATCGCTGCGCTGCTGCCCCTTGGCCATTCGGTAATGGAGTATCTGGAAGATGTGGGGCGGGGCCTGAGCTACCCGGGTCCCTCGCTGCCCTTCATCGCCGTGCCGACAACGGCAGGTACCGGCAGCGAGGCGACCAAAAATGCGGTACTCACCCTGCACGGCGAGGCGGGTTACAAGAAGTCGTTTCGTCACGAGCGGATGGTGGCAAAGATCGCCATCGTCGATCCGCAGCTGTTGGAGAGCTGTCCGCCCCACCTGATGGCGGCGCAGGGAATGGACGCCTTCACCCAGCTGTTGGAGTCCTACGTCTCGCTGCGCGCCAACCCCTTTACCGACGCGCTGGCCTGGAGTGGCCTGGAGGCGGTGGCCGAGGGGTTCATGGCGGCGTGGCGTGGCGGCAGCTCCGCCGAGGCGCAACACGGACGCGCGGCGATGGCCTATGGCGCGCTGCTCTCGGGGATCACCCTGGCCCAGGTGGGGCTCGGCTCGGTGCATGGGCTGGCGCAGCCGCTCGGTTCGCTGTTCGCCGTCCCCCACGGCATCGCCTGCGGCACCATGGTGGCGCAGGCCACGGCCACCAACCTCGCAGCACTGCGCCAGCATCAGCCGGAGAGCTCCGCTCTGGCCAAATATGCACGCACCGGCCGATTGCTAAGCGGCGATGCCGCGCTCTCCGACCAAATGGCCTGTGATCAACTGGTGAAGGTACTGGAGCAGTGGTGTGCCGAGCTGGCCCTGCCGCGCCTCGGCAACTACGGCGTCAGTGAGCGCGACATCCCCGCCATCGTCGCTGCCTCACGCAACAACAGCATGAAGAGCAATCCGGTGCTGTTGCACGACGAGGAGATCGCCGAGATGGTGCGTCGGCGCCTGTGAGGCGTCATTTTTTTTGCGATGCCCCTAAAAAAAGAGGCTGCGCAGGCAGCCTCTTTTTATTTTGCAGGTGGCGCCAGTTTAGAACGCCGCGTCAAAGCCCATCAGCACATACCCCTCCTTGCTGGCGTGACCGACATAGTTGTCGGCATCGGCCTTCTGCAGGTCACCGTTGAGTTCGATGATCCCCTTCGCGTTGCGCGCGAAGTAGTAGGAGGTCGTGAGGGTCAACGTCTTCATGTTGATCCCTTCATAGAGGGTGCCACTGCCGTTGAGATCCCCGGCATTACCATAGTTGTAGAGCAGCGAATAACTCCAGCGCGGGCTGTGAATGTAGTCGATGCCGGCAAAGCCCGCGAACCAGTTGTAATCCTGGAGTGGATCGCTGTCGAGGAAATCGGCCCAGCGGGTCCACAGGCCCTGCGCATACCAGTGAACATTGCCTGCCATCGTACCGGAGAGGTCGAGGCCGCCGATGCGTTTTTTCACCTCACGCGAACCCGCCTCGGTGCCGGTGGGGACGGTGACGTTGTCAATACTGCTCTGTTTGCCCAGCAGTCCAAACAGGCCCATCTTCACCGGACCGATGTCGCTGCCGACACGGCCGAAGAGATCCTTGCTGTCGTTGTTATCGAACATCCGATCGGGACGCTTGTAGCCGGGGCTGTTGAGGCTGGCGTTGGCGTTGTTGCCATTGCCATTGACGGCACCGACCGCGATCGCGAAGGGGCCAACGGCGCGATCGAAGATCACGCCACGTTCATAGGTGATGGCGGCGAAGCGGTAGGCCATGAAATCCTGGAACGGCAAGCGGGTTTCGCGCGGGAACATCAGATCGGAGACCTGGAACTGGCCGAGCATGGTGCCCACCCCGGTGCCGAAGGCATCATCATGACGGAACCAGGCATCCTCGATGGCGGTGGTGCCGTTCTCCCCCTTCTCGGCGAAGATGCCGTAGAAGTAATAGGTCATGTGGTCGGAGAGGGGGGCGCTGGAGAGCAGCTTGATCAGATAGGGCGACTGGAAATCGAGCTTGGAGCTGTCGTTGTCCGTAAAGCCGGTGTAGTCGCTGTTGACCTCGCGCGCCTGATGGCTCTGCACGTAGGCCTGGGCGCGGATCGCCAGCTGCGGCATCTTGGGCAGCACCAGCATATCGTCACCGGTCTCGACGCCAATCTTCTCTTTCCAGTTGGGCAGGCGGTAGTTGTTGTCGCGGAACATGACGCCAAACTCGTTGAGGCGCGGGTAGGCTGCATGACAGGCCGAGCAGCTCATGTCGTACTGCCGGGCAAAGACCGGGATCGCCTGGGAGGAGGATGACCAGCCTATGAGCACGATTACAAGGGTAACAAGAAGGTGGTGTGGCAAGCGGAGCGCTGGGTGTTTCATGGTTTCTCCCTTTTATTGTTGAGCTGTCGTTCGTATTGTTGTGTCACTTCTATCCCACGAGTCTTAAACCACTCTTAACGAGGTGGTTCTCACGGGTTATCCGGTGCGGCAATAAAACTCATCCCAATCGCTGCCACTGAGTGCGCGCAGCAGGTTCATCAGTTCTTCACCAGGCACGGCTTCTCCTTCGAATATTCCCCACACCTTGAGGAACTGGCGGCCAAAGCCGGCACACTGTTTCCATTTGAGGCGGTGCAGTGGGGTGGTGTAGCCACATGTGGGGCAGTGCCACTCAACAAGCTGTCCGTTTTGCCACTCTTCAATCATGCCGGCCCAGTTGTCGATGCGCTGGTTGCAGTGGCGGCAGCGTGGCACCTTGAGGTTGTCGCCGGCCACGAAGCGCGGTTGAGCGGTGGACGGGGTGAATTCGATATGGCAGAACTCCTCTCCAGTCAGACCTGGCTCACCGAGGGCCACCACCGGCGAACAACCGAGAAAAGTGAGCAGGTGAAGAAACTCCTCGCCCGGCTTGTAGTGCTGTGCGCCGCGGAATTCAAAACGATCGCCGATAAAACCGATCTTGTGCAGTGCATCGACGAACGCTGCGGTGTCGAAGGTCTGCTGGGGATCGCGTGGGTGGAGATAGAGAATATTGTCGGTCATGGAGCGATCATGAGGTCGCCGACGAATGGCCGTCAAGCCAGCGCTGACGCTGTTGCAGCGCCTGCTCTTCTGCGGCTGTGTCCAGTGTCAGGAATGCGGTATCGGCCGGTGCGGTCTGCAGCGTGACATCGAATAGCATCAGTTCGTCACGACGGAAGGCGTGTAGCGTGACCACATCGCCGGCCGCGCGCTGCGCGATGGTCGCTTCGAGAGTGCCATGGGTGGCGCGCAGCTCGTCCACGGCGATGACGATGTCGCCCGCCGACAGGCCGGCCAGTTGCGCCGCGCCACCTTCATAGACGTTGAGCAGCTTGGCGCCGAGGCTGTGCTCGCCGCTGCGCATGCCGAGTACCGCTGGTGGTGCCTTCTTCTTGCCGGCCTTGCCCCCCTTGTCGCTCTGCGCGTCGGCATGGCGCAACAGATAGGTGATACCGAATGCCCCAAACAGCGGCGCCAGATCGAGCTCGTCGGTGGAGCGCAGCACGCTGTTGAAGAAGCTCCCCAGGTCGACCCCGGCGATTTCATTGATCAGCGCTTCGATTCCTTCCTCGGTCACGCCGCGGTTGGCCAGACCATGCCGCTGCCATAGCGTGCGCATCACATCATCCAGAGAGCGCGCACCATCGCTGTCGCGGCGGATCAGCAGGTCGAGGGCGAGGGCGACTAAAGCCCCCTTGGTGTAGTAGCTGATGATGGCGTTGGGGGCGTTCTCATCCTGCTTGTAGTATTTGGTCCAGGCATCAAAGCTCGATTCTGCCAGTGGCTGTTTGAGGCGCCCGGTGCCGCGCAGCACGCGGGTGATGTTCTGGCCGAGCAGTTCCAGGTAGCTCTGGTCATCGATAAGGCCGCAACGGCGCAGGATCAGATCGTCGTAGTAGGCGGTGAACCCCTCGAACAGCCACAGCAGCGGGGTATGCACCTCGCGGCTCAGATCGTAGGGGATGAAGGCGGCGGGCTTGATGCGCTTGACGTTCCAGGTGTGGAAATATTCGTGGCTGCACAGGCCGAGGAAGCTGCGGTAGCCATCGCTCATCTCACTATCGCCCTTGCGCGGCAGATCACTACGGCTGCAGAGGAGGCTGGTGGAGCTGCGATGCTCCAACCCGCCGTAGCCGTCATCCACCACCATTACCTGAAACAGGTACTCCTGCATCGGCGCCGGCTCACCAAAGAATTTGATCTCGTATTCGCAGAGCGCCTGGAGATCATGTGCCAGCCGCTCGGCATCGGCGCGATGACGGCCGGTGAGTGCAATAGCATGGGGCACCCCACACGCCGTGAATTCGATCAGCGTGAAGTCGCCCATCTCCACCGGATGGTCGAGCAGCTCATCGTAATCGGCGGCGCGGTAGCTGCCGAACTCCCATTTGTGCGCGCCATCTCGCGGCAGCGTGGTCGCCACGCGCCACGCCTCGGCAAAGGGGCCTTCTGGCCGCACGATCTCTACGGAGCAGGGGAGGTGATCCTGACCATGCACGCGCAAAAAGACGCTGGTGCCGTTGAAGTAGCCGTGGGTGGTGTCGAGGTGGGCACTGCGCACCGAGAGGTCCCAGGCGTAGACGCTGTAGCGCAGCGTCAGTGCACCGCGGCACGGCGCGCACCGCCAGCTCTGCTTGTCGAGCTTGGTCAGCGCCACGCTCTTGCCATCACTCGAAGCCGCGATCTCCACGATATTCTTGGCGAAGTCGCGAATCATGTAGCTGCCGGGGATCCAGGCCGGCAGGCTCACCACCTGGCCGTTGGGATCGGGCTTGGCAATGGTCAGCGTCACCTCGAAGAGATGGGCGCTTGGGTTGACGGGAATGATTTCGTAATGAATCGAGTTCATATGATTTCACACACTGTGTTGTTCGTTTTGCTACGAGGCTGGAGTGTACGACATCCCCTTATGCCGCGCCGAGCATCGCAGCGGAGGGAGGAACAGCCCGAAGGGTCGCGCGCAGGAGTACATGGATGTACTCGGTAGACTGTGTCGGGAACAAGCAGTCGAGGACGCGCGCCATCCTGCAGTCAGGCCATGGATGGCCTGTCTGCAGGACCCGAGCGGAGAGAGACGCGCAGGAGAGAAGCGGCATTGGGGCGGCCTTCTTTTGGTTCCTTTTCTTGGCCGCGCAAGAAAAGGAACTCGCCGCGCGGGGGCGAAACCCCGCATCAGATCAGGCCGTGGCAAATTGTTTAGATGCATGGTGGGTAAGCACTTCATGAATGAGCGCATTAATGCGCCAATTCCACCTTCAACCACACACTCCGCACATCTCGCCGCTCCGAACTTCCCGAGTAACCGATCCCGCCTTCACTGCCGCCGCTCGTTTCGTTCATGCCACCGATCTCGATCCACTCACCGAGCTTGCCGCGCACGCTACTGCTGATGCTCTGGGTGTCGATGGCGCCGCTGCTGTCTGAGAGTTTACGACGGTAGGGGGCGATTTCCAGGATCACTTCGTCTCCGTTGAGGCGCGGGCGCACATCGAAGCCGCTGGTGGCGTTGGCGTATTCGGTGGTCTGCTGTGCCTGGCTGCCGTAGGGTGTCTGGGTGATGGTTTGCCGCTGTAGCGGTACGACCTGCCCGGCATTAATGGTGGCCCAGCGCCCCTCCAGCACCATCAGCCGCTGCGCGAGGTTGCTGCTCTGCTCGCTATCTGAGTGGTAGGCGCGAATCGAGCCAGAACCGTTGCTGCCATAGGTGGTAATCGAGCCGCCGCGTGACGAGGAGGGGCCATCGACACCCAGGCGGATAGTGCCGCTGCCGATCGAACCGCGGGCCGAATAATTTTCATCGGAGCCACCGCTGCTGCCGTTCTGGCGCACGCTGATCACCAGCTGTTGCGGCGCCGTATCGAGCTGACGCACTAGCGACTCGATTTGGGTGAAGCGCTGCGGTGAGGTGCGCACGATGAGCTGATAGCCACTGCCGCTGATGGCGTCGTCGGCTTCGAGCAGTGGTTGAATCACGGGGATCAGCTCATCGGCCTGGCGATTGGTCAGTTGAACAAAGTTGAGATCGCCGGCCTGGACGGGCCAGGCGGATAGCAGGGTGAGTATAAAAAACAGGTTACGCATGATTAGATGTGAAGCCTGCGCAGTTGTGGATCGGGAAGCGCCTTCTCCCACATGGTGGTGAAGAGCTGAGAAAGGTTGCGCGCCTGCAGCGGGGCATTGAAGCTGGCAATCCCTTCGTAACGTTCGGCGAGGTTGCGGCTCATGTAGCCGACACCATCGGCAACCAGAAAGGCCTCGGTAAATTTGGCGTGTTCCTCTGCCGGCTTGCGGATCTGCACATAACTACTGAGGCGCTGCGCAAGATTGATCAGTCGATGCCCCTGTTTCACGGCCGCCATGGAATCCCACACCAGAATATCGATGTGCGATTTGGCATGACGCCTTGCCAAAGTGGTAAGCGCTTCGATGAACGGCTCGTTATCGTAGAGCAGGGCGTCCATATCGCGCGTGGCGATCTGGAGGTAGTGATTCGCCTGCTGTGCCAACGCCAGTGCTGTGGTGCGGTTCTGTTCGATGGTGCGCAGCGCGATATCGCCGCTGGTAATGCCAAGGAGATAGTCACTTTCCATGGGTGTCACTCAGGTTGGGCATACCAAAAGGATAACCAAAGTTCCCGGCAACTTCATCCATGCAATGACAGGGTCATATGGCGGTGAGGAATTCCAGCATCCATAAACTCGGGACCTTCGGCGACGAAACCGAAGCGTTCGTAGAAGCCGATGGCCTGTATCTGTGCATCGAGAAAGACCCGCTCCATGCCGACGCTGCGCGCTGTGGCGATGATGGTTTTTAACAGAGATGAGCCGACGCCGCGTGTACGCCATGGCTTGAGCACCGCCATGCGCCCCACATGGCCATCGCCGAGCATGCGCACCGTGCCGATGGGATTGCCCGCCTGGTCGCGCGCCAGCAGATGGACCGCGTGGCTGTCGAGGCCATCCCACTCCAGCTCCTTGGACACCTTCTGCTCGATCATGAAGACTTGTTCGCGCACGTAGCGCAGCTCGCGCTGATCGCTCAGCCAGGTGGCGGCAGTGATGGTGAAGTCACGCTTCATCGTCATAGGCGGGAAAGTAGAGCGCCCCTTCGTTGTAGAGCTTGGTCAGCAGTTCGACGAACTCCGGTTTATCCAGATAGGGCTGTAGATCTTCGAGAGTGAACACGCGCTGCCCGCTGATGAGCGCGGCGGCGAAGGCGATCGCTTTGGGCAACGGATACTCATCGCCAGCAACGAACAGCAGGGTGTTGTTCGTGTCGTCGATGAAGTAGGCGAAGCGGCAATATTCGCTGCGCCATACCTCGCCATATTCCTGCAACTGCGCCAGGAAAGTTGCTTTATCAATGGCCTCTTCCGGCACCGGCACGTCGTGACCGGGCTTCACATCGGTGATGAAGTGGCCGAACCAGCGGTCGATCTCCTCATCCGTGCGCGGAATGGAGTGGATGATCTCGCGGATCACGCGCCGTGCGCGCTGGCTGATCTCGCCCGGATATTTCTGTAGCTTGAGATCGGGATCGGTGTAAAACAATTCGGGATCTTCGCAGGCGAGGATGTCGGCCATGTAGGCGCCGAGGATCTCCTGAATCGCCGGCGCGCGGTAGCCCACCGA
>DASWUD010000279.1:0-2845 GCA_036401755.1 Gammaproteobacteria bacterium | reverse complement strand
CAGCAGCGCATCATACCCCGTCAGCGAGCTCATTGTGTGCACCATGTCACACGCCTCTATGCAGCTCACCACGGAGAGCTGGGTCTCGATATGATCGGCAAACTCACGCGCCCGAGCCAAGGCCAGCCGCCCGGTTCGATTACCCGAAACCACATCGGGGTGTGGCTTGTAAACAATGAAGGCCTCTGGCTCTGCGCTGCGCGCTGCCTGTAGCAGCCCCAGATTGGTGTTGACCTCGCCACAGCCGTAACGGATTGAGGCATCATCCTCGACCTGCCCCGGCACCAGAATCACTTTTCGCCCATCGCTGTTCCATGGCGCGCGCTGGCGCGGCTCCAGGTTATATTTGGTCAGGGCGTGCTCCACGATATAGGTGCGCAGCTGACGTGCACGCACCAATTCATCCTCGCCAAACTTCACGGTATTGAGGATCTCTTCAAGCTCCGAAGGCGTTGAAGGGTCGAAGTAGATCCCCTGTGCATCGAGCACCAGCGATTGCGGCCGTATCAGATCGGAGCCGAGTCCGACCGAACGGATAAAACCATCCTCCACGCGCAACAGGCGTGCCCCGCTGCGTTGCTGCACCACGGCCACCTCAGCAGGTGCATCGCGCCCCCACACCAGCAGCGCATCGTGGGGGGTAGGCGACAGACCTGCCGCCTGCCGTGCATCGCGCACAAATGAGAGCTGCTGCCTGGTCAAAGAGAGCAGCGGCGCCAGATTGAATGCGCGCCAGCGGGGAAAACCCACCGCCACCATGCGGCCGGGAAAGCGCCGCGTCACCTCGCGCTGATGAACCAGCCAATCGATTACATCAAAAATTGTCCCACGCCGATGGGTGAGCGGGTTCAAGTAACGTGCGTAATGAAAATAGGCGGCGGCGAACAGCTCCGTCACGCTGCGCTGGCGGGTACGCCTTGGGCAGCGTTGACGATCGTCGGTCACCCCCCAACCGGCATACCAAGGGAGACCGAACACCGAGACCGGCTTGCCGGCCAGCAGCGCCTCGAAGCCCATGGTCGAGGTGACCACATAAATGCGCTCCATCTGCTCGATGAGGCTGAGCGGATTGATGGCCTGGCGCAGCACCACCGTGCGCGCATCGTCCTGCACCTGGGTCAGGTAGCCACCCTTGTGACCTGATGTCACTTCGGGATGGGTTTTGACGTAGATGGTCGCCTCGGGATTCTCACGACGCGCGGCAGCAAGCATCGCCGCAAATGTCTCACCACTGGCCGCCCCGAGTGACACGCTCAGATCGCCCGCGGTCTGATCGATGACCAGCACCCGTTGTCGATCACCTTCGCGCAGCAGCTGTCGATCCAACAACGGTGCATGGTTGTATTTGCTGAGCCGCTCGCTCAACAGCAGCTGTTTGGCCCGCGCCACATCGGCCGCGATCCCAGCCAGCAGATCGGTATCTGACGCCAGCAACTGCTCCAGCGAGGAGGGGCGCGTACTGTCGTAGTAGATCCCCAACTCATCAACGACCAGGGAGAGTGGCGGAAACTCACCGGTGCCGTAGGAACGCAGGAAGCCATCCTCCAACTGAATGGCCCGCCCGCCACTCTGGCGGGCATACCACTGTGCACGCCGTGCGCTCTGTTTGGCCCCCCACCCCAGCCAGTCACCACCGGCCAGACGCCCCGGCGGCAACAGCACGGTTTCCACCTCCCGTTGCAGAAACTCGCCCAGCAACGGCAGTCGCCGCAGGCCGTAACTGCTGAAGGGAATGCGGGCTGCAGACATTGTTAGAGTCAATTATTGCCTTGTGGCAGGGGCGCGAAGTGCCGGTCAGATCTGGCGAGGCCTAACCCAACACGCCGCCCCGCATTGATCACTCCTGGATGATCCCGCGTTCGCGCAGCAACCCCAGAACCTTCTCCACCGACTCCGCCAGATTGAGCTTGTCGGTCTCCACCACCAACTCGGGAGAAGTCGGCGCCTCATAGGGCGAGGAGATCCCGGTAAAATCCTTGATCTCGCCGGCCCGCGCGCGCTTGTAGAGCCCTTTCACATCACGCGTTTCACAGACCTCGACCGGACTGCTGCAAAAGATCTCGAGGAAGTCGCCGTGGGGATATAACGAGCGCACCCGTTCCCGCTCCTTGCGAAACGGTGAAATGAAGGCTGTTAAGGTGATCACACCCGCCTCCACCATCAGCTTGGAGGCCTCCCCCACACGGCGGATATTTTCGACGCGATCGGCCTCGCCAAATCCGAGGTCGCCACATAAGCCATGGCGCACGTTATCTCCATCCAGCACGAAGGTGCGGCAACCCATCTGATACAGGCGATCTTCTACCGCATGGGCAAGGGTCGACTTACCCGCGCCCGACAACCCCGTGAACCACAACAGCACACTCTTGTGGCCACCCTGTGCCTCACGATGAGCACGGGTCACCGTGGCGTGATGCCAGACGACGTTGGTCGAGTTTTTCTTCGATTCCATCAATACACCTAAAATATAAAAAGGCTGGTTCTGTCTTAACAGGTTGCTGGGAAACTCCCTCTACCTCAGAGAGTGGGAAGTGGGAGCCAGTTGCCGCAGCAGGCGGTCACCCTCTCCCTCAGGGAGAGGGTGGGGAGAGGGGAGATAATCGCTGTAACTCAGATTATTGTTCCACCATCCTGACCTTCTACCCTACGGGCATAAATCCCTGAGGAGGAGGGTCAGATGATCAACCTGTTAGTACATACCACTCGTTAATCTTGTTCGAATAGACCGGCGTAACTATCCCTCGCCCTACCCAAAAGGGTTATCTGTTTCTCCCGTGCATTATGCAACATCGAGGCCCGGAGTGGTTCATTTTGTGCCAAATTCAGGATCGCCTCGACCCAGGCC
>DASWUD010000278.1:0-3855 GCA_036401755.1 Gammaproteobacteria bacterium | reverse complement strand
GGCAGCTTCTTCTGCTGCATCTGCTGGGCGATCTGCTCCAGCACCTTGGCACCGGAGGTCTGGTAGGGCAGCGCGGTGATCACCACCTCGCCCTCCTCCTGCTCCCAGCGCGCGCGCATGCGCACCGAGCCGTTGCCGGTTTCGTACATCTTCAGCAGCTCGCGGCGCGGCGTGATGATCTCGGCGTCGGTAGGGTAGTCGGGGCCCTGCACATGTTCGCACAGCTGCTCCACCGTTGATTTGGGTTCATCGAGCAGGCGGATACAGGCGGTGGCCACCTCGCGCAGGTTGTGCGGCGGGATGTCGGTGGCCATGCCCACCGCGATGCCGGTGGTACCGTTGAGCAGCACATGCGGGACGCGCGACGGCAGCACCTTGGGCTCTTCGAGGGTACCGTCGAAGTTGGGCACCCAGTCGACGGTGCCCATCGCCACTTCATTCAAAAGCAGTTCGGAGAACTTGCCGAGGCGCGCCTCGGTGTAGCGCATCGCGGCGAACGACTTGGGATCGTCGGGGGAACCCCAGTTGCCCTGCCCGTCCACCAGCGGATAGCGGTAGGAGAAGGGCTGCGCCATCAGCACCATCGCCTCGTAACAAGCGGAGTCGCCATGGGGGTGGAACTTGCCGAGCACGTCACCGACGGTGCGTGCCGACTTCTTGTGCTTGGAGCCGGCCTTCAGCCCCAGCTCGCTCATGGCATAGACGATGCGCCGCTGCACCGGCTTCAGGCCGTCGCCGATATGCGGCAGCGCGCGGTCCATGATCACGTACATGGAGTAGTTGAGGTAGGCCTTCTCGGTGAAGGACTTGAGGGGCAGCTGCTCCACCCCTTCGTAGTTCATTTCTATCGAGTCTGTCATCGGATCTTGGTGTGATTGTCGGGCCGGAAATGGAGTTTGCCCGATTATAACAAGGGAAGGCACCGGCAGCGGTGCCGACCGCGCAAATCCCTCAGCCGTCTGCCGCCAGGCGTCGCTTCTCTCCGGCCAACCGCTCCAGATAGAGATAGATCACAGGGGTGATGTAGAGGGTGAGCAACTGGGAGAGCAGCAGCCCACCCACCACCGCCAGGCCGAGCGGCTGGCGCGTCTCCGCCCCGGCGCCGATCCCCAAGGCGATGGGCAGGGTGCCCATCAGCGCGGCCATGGTGGTCATCATGATGGGACGGAAGCGCAGCCGGCACGCCTCGACGATGGCGTCATGGGGCGCCTTGCCCTCGCTGCGTTCGGCGTTGAGCGCGAAGTCGATCATCATGATGGCGTTCTTCTTGACGATACCGATGAGCATGATGACGCCGACGAAGGCGGTCACCGACAGCTCCAGGCCGAACAGCATCAGGGTGAGCAGCGCGCCCACCGCCGCGGAGGGGAGCCCCGACAGGATGGTGATGGGGTGGATGAAACTCTCGTAGAGCACACCCAGCACGATGTAGATCACCACGATCGCCACCAGCAGCAGAATCCCCAATCCCTGCATCGACTGCTGGAACACCTGGGCAGTCCCCTGGAAACTGCCGTTGATGGTCACCGGCAGGCCAATCTCCGCCTGTGCTGCGTCGATCACCGCCACCGCCTCGCTCAGCGCGGTGCCCGGACTCAGATTGAAGGAGAGCGTGACCGCCGGCAGCTGCCCCTGATGGTTGACGGTGAGCGGCCCGGTGCCGCGGGTGATCTTCACCACCGCCTGCAGTGGCACCAGCTGGCCGTTGGCGGCGCGCAGATGGAGCAGCGCGATCTCGCCCGGCTCCTGCTGGTAGCGCGCGGCAACGCCGAGGATCACCTTGTAATCATCGCTCGGTGTATAGATGGTGGAGACCTGGCGCGTGCCATAGGCGTAGGAGAGCGCCTCGTCGATCTGCTGCGCGGTGATGCCGAGCGCCGAAGCGCGCTCACGATCGATATTCACCACCGCCTGCAGGCTGGTGATCTGCAGGTCGCTGGTCACCTCCTGCAGCTCCGGCAGGGTCTTCAGCTTCTCCTCCAGCAGCGGCACCCAGTGGTAAAGCTCCTGCAGGTCCTGCCCCTGCAGGGTGTACTGGTAGAGACTCTTGGTAAGCCGCCCGCCCAGGCGGATCGAGGGGGGATTTTGCAGGAATACGCGGATGCCCGGCACCTCAGCCAGCTTCGGCCGCAATGATTGGATGATCTGCTCGACGCTGCGCTGGCGCTGCGGCTTCTCCTTGAGATGGATGAAGAGGCGGCCGGCATTGCTGGTGCTGGTCGGACCGCCCGCCCCCACCGCCGACATGAACCCCTCCACATCGGGATCGGCCGCGACGATCGCCGCCACCTGCTGTTGCCGTTCGGCCATGGCGGCGAAGGAGATGTCGGGATTGGCCTCGGTAGAGCCGAAGATGATGCCGGTATCCTCCGCCGGCAGAAATCCCTTCGGCGTCACCACAAACAACACCATCGCCAGCAGCAGGGTGGCCAGCGCCACCATCAGCGTAATGAAACGGTGATGCAGCACCCACTGCAGCGAGCGTTCGTAGAGGGCCAGCCAGCCGTTGAAGAACTGCTCGGACCAGGTGTAGAAACGGCCGTGCTGCACCAGCTGCGGCGGCTTGATGAAGCGCGACGCCATCATCGGCGTCAGGGTCAGAGAGACGAGCCCCGAGACCAGCACTGCCAGGGTGATGGTCACGGCGAACTCGTGCAGCAGGCGGCCGAGCACGCCGCCCATGAACAGCACCGGAATGAAGACCGCCACCAGTGACAGGGTCATGGAGATGATGGTGAAGCCGATCTCGCGCGAGCCCCTGATTGCCGCCTGCAGGGGCGACTCGCCCTTCTCCATGTGGCGCACGATGTTCTCCAGCATCACGATGGCATCGTCCACCACGAAGCCGACCGAGAGGGTGAGCGCCATCAGGCTCAGGTTGTTGAGGCTGTAACCGAGCATATACATGCCGGCGAAGGTGCTGACGATGGCAAGCGGCATCGCCAGGCTGGGGATGAGGGTCGCCGTGGTGTTGCGCAGAAACAGGAAGATCACCAGCAACACCAGCGCGGTGGCCAGCACCAGGGTGAACTGCACGTCGTTGATGGAGTGGCGGATACTCTGCGAGCGGTCGAACAGCACCTCCAACTCCACCGAGGCCGGGATCTGGGCACGGAAGGCAGGGAGCAGCTGGCGGATGTCGTCGATGATTTCGACGGTGTTGGTGCCCGGCTGGCGCTGCACCGCCAGGATGATGGCGCGGGTGTCGCGGAACCAGCTGGCTACCTTGTCATTCTCTACCGAGTCGACCACATGACCGATCTGGTCGAGGCGTACCGGGGCGCCGTTGCGCCACGCCACCACCAGCGGCTTGAAGCCGGCGGCGTCGCTGAGCGCGCTGTTGGACTGGATGGTGTAGCTCTGGCGCGGACCATCCAGCGCCCCCTTGGCGATGGTGGAGTTGCCCTGCGCCACCGCTCGCGCCACCTCGTCGAGGGTGAGGTTGCGCGCCGCCAGCGCCTCCGGCGCGACGTAGATGCGCACCGCATATTTCTGCGAGCCGAATACCGACACCTGCGCCACGCCGCGCACCGTGGAGAGGCGCTGGCCGATCATCGTCTCCGCATATTCGTTCACCTGCGAGAGCGGCAATACCGGCGACTTCAGCACCAGATAGAAGATGGGGCTGTCGGCGGGATTGACCTTGCGATAGGAGGGCGGCGCCGGCATTTCCGCCGGGAGCCGGCGCAGCGTCGCGGCGATGGCGGCCTGCACATCCTGGGCCGCGGCATCGATGTCGCGATCGAGGGTAAACTGCAGGGTGATGGAAGTGGTGCCGAGCGCCGACGACGAGGTCATGTTGTCGAGGCCGGCGATGGTGGAGAACTGCCGCTCCAGCGGCGCCGCCACCGAGGC
>DASWUD010000277.1:0-20451 GCA_036401755.1 Gammaproteobacteria bacterium | reverse complement strand
TGCCGGAGGCGAGATAGAGGCGCGCGAACAGCGGCACGTCTGCCTGGTCCAGCCACAGCTCAATACGCTCATAGGTGGTACCGGTACGCACCGAGGTGAGTTCAAGCTGCCGGCAGGGGCGCTCAATTGAGCAGGGGGCATCGCGTACCTCTTCGGCGAGCAGCTTGCCGCTGTAATCCTCGCTCCAGGTGAGGGTGGCGATGTCACCCGTCGAGGCCTCGCCCAACAGCTTCTGCATGGGGGTGATGCGCAGCGGGCGCCGCGTGTTTGGCATGAACATCCAATAGGCATCATCCAGCATCAACACCTTCTGGCCCGCCTCGCCGGCACTCTTGAAGAGCACCAGCGAACGATGCCCCGGCCGCATGTAGACGGTATAAAGACGCTCTTTGTCGATGGTGTCGTCTTCGTAGAGGCGTACGCGTGTCTCTACCTTGGCCTCGCTGTCGGGCAGGCGCAAAGCATCGGCACGCTTCAGCATGGTGGTGACATCTTCAGCCTGGGCCGTTGAGCCACACACCAGGAGCAGCAGTGCCAGGCCGCGCGCCACGCAAGTTAAATTCCGCATGCCGTTACACATGTTGCAGTGCCTCAACGATGGGTTTCTTGACACCACGCTGCGCGGCGATGAGCGCCGCCACGACGGCGAGCACAAAAATCACCGACATCACTTTGATATTGAGTGGCAGCGTGACGTCGAACAGCAGCGGATAACCTTCGGTCTGTCCCGGCGGTGGCGGCATCATCACCGGAAAGGTACGCACCAGTTGCGCCACCGTTCCCGCCAACAACGCACCCAGCGCGCCGCCGAGCAGTCCAATGATTCCCGACTCCATGGTGAAGTTGGTCACGATGCGCCACCGCGCAGTACCCAGCGCCGCCAGCGTGCCGATTTCGCGTGTGCGCTCGGTAATGCTCATGGACATCGTGTTACCCACGGCGAAGAAGACCATCAAGACGATGATGATGCCGAGCACACCAAAGATGCGGTCATAGAGGTCGTGCACCTTGGTATAAAAATCGGCGAGATCGTTCCAGGTACGCAGGGCCAGCTCGGGATAGCGCTGTGCCAGCTGCTCCTTGATGAACGGTGCCTCATCGAGATTCTTGAGATAGAGACTCAAGGTGCTGACCTTACTGCTGCGCAATAACAGCTGTGCACTATCCAGGTTGGTGGTGATGGCACGCTCGTCCATTTCCGGGGTGCCGGTGGCATAGATGCCCGCCACCTGCACATCAATGCCGTTCAGGGCACCATCGCTGGTGGTGGAGAGGAGCGTAAGCACATCGCCGGGGTGGACCTTGAGATTGCGGGCAAGGTCCTTGGCGACCATCACCTCCGGCAGGGCATCAACCGCGGTGCGCTCCGCCAGCGCACGTCCCTGCTCTACCTTCAGTGCGTTGGCATCAACGCCAAGCTCTCCGGCCACATCGATGCCGGTGCCGATGAAGATGGCCGACTTCTCGCCGTTGGAGATTAGCCCTGAGTAGTTGATGCGCGGCAGCGCGGCGGCGATGCGCGGATCTTGCCGCAGCGTAGTCCGCAGATTCTGGGCGTCGGTCAAGCCGTGCCCGAGCGGCGTCTCCTCGTCGTTATCGAAGTAATCATGATGTGCGATGACCACATGGCCGATCTGGCGGGCCGAATTCTCTTTGAGCGCCGCGTAGGTCGCCAGAGCAAAGCCACTCGCCAGTAACACCGCGGCAGTGCCGATGGTGGCCAGCACAATAGTAATCAGGGCGCGGCGCCGATTGCGCAGCACGTTTTTCCATGCAAAGTGCAGCCATTTCATAGGTAGACTCCTGTAGCGGCAGCGGCCTTACCGGCCATCAGTTTGCGGGTCGGCTGCTGCGCATGGATCACGCCATCCACCAGATGCACGGTTCGTTCACAGCGCATGGTCATGCGCTCGTCGTGGGTGGCGATGAGAAAGGTGGTACCGAGTGACTGGCCGAGGGTATGCATCAAATCGATCACCTGGGTGGCCGATTCGGTGTCGAGGTTGGCGGTCGGTTCATCCGCCACTACCAGCAAGGGGCGCTTGATCAGTGCGCGTGCGATGGCCACCCGCTGGCGTTGCCCACCGGAAAGGTTGTCGGGCAGATGGTGCGCAAAGCGCTGCAGCCCCACCTCCAGCAAGGCCGCTTCGACCAGGGTGCGACGTTCGGCGTCACCGGTACCGTTCAGGAGCAGCGGGTATTCAATGTTCTCGTACGCGGTCATCACCGGAACCAGATTGAATCCCTGGAAGACAAAACCGATCCGCTCACGCCGCCAGCAGGTCAGCACATCTATCTCCTGTTCTTTTACCTCCTCACCTCCAAAGCGAAAATCCCCCTCATCGTGGAGGTCGATGAGGCCACAGATATTCAGCAAGGTACTCTTGCCGCTACCCGACGGCCCGCTCAAGGCGACAAACTCTCCCTGGCGCACCGTGAGGTCCACTCCCTTGAGCGCCGCTACATTCACCTCGCCCAGCCGATAGCGCTTCGTCACACCGGCAATCTCAATTAACGCTGTCATTGAAGTACTCCTCCATCCAGGTAACTTGGCGACAAACTAGTGGAGGCGGCCAGGCAGCGGCAACGGTGAAGCGACGAAGTGCGAATGGGTGGGGTGAAACGTCGATATATGCGATGAACCGCGTGTGCGGTGACGGGCTACGGAAACAAGGAGGGGTGCCACCGACTTGCGTCCGTAGCGGGGATCACGTCACGTTAGTGTTGGATGGAGCGGCAACTGCACGATGACCGTGGTCCCCTGCCCCGCCTGACTTTCGATCTGCAACGTGCCGCCATGGGCTTCGGCGATGCGCCGGCACAGGTAGAGGCCCAGCCCGTAACCACCGGTCTGGCGCTGGCGGGCGGCGTCGACGCGATAGAAGGGTTCGGTGACGTGGGGCAGATGCTCGGGGGCGATGCCCGGGCCGTGGTCGTGCAACCGCAACAGAAGCGTCTGCGCCTGTTGTGTCAGGTCGAGCTCGGGGGGTGGTGCCGCGGGCGGGGTGTAACGCAGGGCGTTTTGCAGCAGATTGCGCAGCAGCAGTTTGAGGCGCACCGCATCGACCGCGGCAAACAGGGGCGCGGCGGGTGCGCGCACGCACACCGCCGGCTCGAAACCCGCCACCACTTCATTCACCAGGGCAGTGAGATCGCTCCTCTGGCGATGCAAGGCCTGATGGCGATGGGCAAGTCGTTCGGTCTCCAGCAGCTCATCGATGAGCCGTTCCAGCTCGTGCAGCTCGTGCGCGATCGTCTCGCGTTGCTGCGCATCATCGAGCAGTTCGGTGGCCACCCGGACACGCGTCAACGGTGAGCGCAGTTCATGGCTCATGGCGAGCAGCAGTTGCCGTTTGGCCTCGAGCATCGCGTGGATCTCCTGCGCCATGCGGTTGATGGTGTCGGCCAGCTCGCCCAGCTCATCGCGGCGCTGCAGCTGGATCGGCTGTTCCAGCTCACCGCCACCGATACGCTGCACCCCGGCACGCAGCAGCGCGATGGGGGCGAGCAAGTGCCGCGTGGCAAGATAGAGCAGCACCAGCACCAGCAACAGCGTGCCAAGCGGCAGCCAGGGACGCAGCCCGTCGTCCATGCGCGGCACGGCGAAACTGTAGCGCCACGCGCCATCCTGCACCTGCAGCACCTCGTGATCACCCTGATGGCCATAGCGATAAAGGCGTCCCTGCTGTTCATAGCTGTGGACAGCCGAGCTCGCGGCAAACTCCGGCAGCTCTGTAGAGGACCACGCAACAGAGGGACCATCGATACGGATCTGCAGCGGCACCTCGCGACTCAACGCGGCGGCGCGTTGCAGGTTGGGTGGGGTGCCGATGTCGGTGCGGATGTAGTCGAGATATTGGATCAGGTGGGGCTGCAGGGTAGTCTTGAAATGGGTGCGATAGGCCCAACCGATGCTCACCCCCACCAGCGCCACGAACACTACCGCGGTGGCGAGGAAGAGCAGCAGCAGCCGCCCCGAGAGCGAGTGGTAGAACGGGCGGCGCACGCTCACGAGGCGCGCCCCACGAAACAGTAGCCGGCGCTGCGTCGGGTGCGAATAAACTCTTCCGGGCGCAACTTCTGGCGCAAGCGGCTCACCAGAATATCGACCGCGCGGGTGAAGAGCTCCACCTCCGCTCCCTTGAGGTAGTTGAGGATCTCATCACGGCTGAAGGTCCGACCCGGGTGACGGGCGAACAGCTGCAACAGGCGATACTCCATGGAGGTGAGCGCCAGCGGCTGGTTGTGCAGCTGTACCTCCTGCAGTTCGAGATCGAGCTGCAGCGGCCCGAACCTCAACAGCTGTCCCTCAGCGTGGCGCGTGGTGCGCTTGAGAATGCGCTGAATGCGCGCCACCAGCTCGCGCGGTTCGAAGGGTTTGGGCAGGTAGTCATCGGCACCCAGTTCCAGGCCAATAACACGGTCCATCACCTCACCGCGGGCGGTGAGCATCAGAACCGGAATGTCACTTTCGGTGCGAATGGTGCGACACACATCGAAGCCATCCATCTCCGGCAGCATCACGTCGAGAATCACCAAATCGTAGGCGCGCTGCGCCAGCTTAGCCAGACCATCACTCGGCCGCGTGGCGCACTCCAGTTGCAGCTCGTAGCGGGCAAAATAACGACCGAGCAGCTCGGCGAGCCGTTCATCGTCGTCAATCATCAAGAGTCGGTGCATGTGGATATGAAAACATGTTTGCCGAGGGAAAAACAGCGCCGCCTCTTGCGGCGGACGGCGCACTATTTCTCCGTGTTGGCTCCCATCTTCCAGACGCCAAGCACAGCGAGCACACAGGTCAGCACCACATTCAGCGCACCAAAGATGGTCTCGCGCAGGTAGGCGGGTTGATACCCGGCAGACAGTTGCCCCATCATCACCGAGTGCTCCGCCAGAACCGTGGCGCTGGTTGCCGCCGGCACCACCAGGAGATAGGCATTGCTGATGATGAGGGCGGCCAGTAGCAATTTAAGTTTCAGATATGGCCGCTGCTGTCCCTCGCGGAGATAACCCAAGCCGATACCACTGATGATGAGCAGCCACAAACCCGGAAGCGTCAGGTCACGCGTGCCCATGCTGATGATCGCTCGACCAAAGGCGATCTGCTCCAGCGTGGCCCCCTCGATCTGGGCAGAGATGAGGACATAGGTGAGGATGCTGCCAAGAAACAGCGTCAGCCCGCCCAGATGAAACAGCTTTAAGGTGCGATACATTTTCATTTCCCTTGTGTGGCGCGCTCAGCACCTCACGCGTCATTTCCAACAACGATCCCGCCGCTGCCACCGCTTCTCGATCCGCGCACGCAACTCGGCCTGCTGCTTGACGTCGAGGCTGTCATAAAAGTCAGCGAAGGCCACCACCACTGTCGGCGCGCGCTCCGCGACCTCCTGCGTCCGCTCCTGGACCAAGGCGAGTGCGCGGCTGCGATCGATGGTGGGTTGTTGCAGCAGGTCAAGCAGTGTGGCGCGACTGCTGTCGCGTGCATCGTGCATCTCCCGCGTTACGCTCTGCAGTGTTGTGCGTAGCGTGTCGAGATGGGAGCGCTGCACTTCGTTCAACGCCAGATCGTCGGCCAGCCGCTCACTCAGCCGCTCGATATGCCCGGCCTGTGCCTCGGCACCGCGGTAGTGGGCGGAGCAAGCACCGATTAATGCAACTGAGGCAGCGAGCCCCAGCACGGCCAGTGTCACTTTCATGGCATGTTTCATCTTCGTCTCCCTCTGAGAAATTGACCTGGTAGAGGGTATGACGCGACACGGCTTGCTGCTTTTCAGGGAAGTAACAAATTGTTTCCCAATGTAACGACGCCCCTGTCACCGACACGGGGCAGCGGCGCGAAGCGGCGGGAGAGGATGAAAATTGTGGAGTGAATGCTTGGTCTTAACTGTGCGGCACAAGCACTGCGCCCGGTTAGTCGTGCCAGCGGCCATGGCCCTTGATGAAGACGGTATCGTCATCGTAGACCCCCTCTGCCGCACGGGTGTGACAGGCGCTGCAGTTGCTCAACGATTTGACCTGGGGGTTACCTGTCACCAGCTCGGCTGGAATGGCGGCGTGCTTGCGTTTGATATAGCTGTTTTCGGTGATGCGCAGCGGGGCCGCGTCGGCGGGCGTGGCGGCCGCGATCTTGCGCGAGCGTTTGTAGTTGGAGTGATCTGCCGCGTGGGCCAGCGCGTAGGTTTCGATCTCCTGGCGCACCGCCTCATCCAGCTCTGCGTTGTCGCCGAAGTGATCGGCCAGCGCCTTGGCATCGAGGAGTTTTCGCCAGGAGCGCGCGGTCAGCAGACCGGGCTGATAGGCAAAGTGGCAGGCGCTGCACTCCTGCGCGTAGCGGGCATTGGCGACCGGCTCCACCTCGCCCAGACGCTTGAGGCTCAGCCACTCCGTGAGGTCGCCGGAGCCGGCATTGGAGGAGAAAGGCAGTGCCAGCAGCATGCCCAACAACAAGCAGCGTCCCAGGGAATGAATCATTGCACTCTCTCTGCGACGCAGGCCGCACCGGATCGTTTGGATGGAAAGGGGGAGGTTCGACATTGTGCCGTTACCAGTTGAGGCGGATGCCGATCGCCATTGCCACATAACCGGCTACACCATAGACGGCATGGTTCTCCTCGCCCCCCTGCGCCACGGCGGCGATAAAGCCCAGCGCCCCCAGGGTGGCCAGCACCGCATGCTGGTTATCGGGATCCCACACACCATAACTGGGCCCGACATCCTCGCCATGCACGATCAGACCCGAAGCCACCGCAGCACCACCCAGCACGGCTGCCCCGGTGGCGAAGGCGCTGTGGGGACCCTCTTCCTCCTTGGGGGAGAGCAGCGCGAGGGTGGCCAGCGCGATCGAGCCGAATCCCAGATACTGGTGCATCTTGTTCGGAGTGAAGAGCGGCTCGCGAAACTCACCGACCTCTGCGTCGATGGTCGACTGGGGTGGTGCCTGTGTTAGTGATCCGCTTTCCGTGGCATCGGCCAGTTGCACCTGTGCCCGATAATCCGGAAAGAGGCTCAGCTCTACCGCTTGCGAAGGCTGCTCGGCAAAGGCAGGTGCCGTGCCGCACAACAGGATAAGCAGAAGACAATCGCGCAGCCGCTTCATTGCTAAGTCTCTCGGTTCCTTGGTGGCGGTTAAGGTAGCACACTCCTCCTGCGCAGTCGCCCGGGTCAACTACTCTGCATATAATGCCGTGCGGTAGTACCTGCCAGCATGCCCCCTCTGGCACACGACAAGCGATGAGTAGATCATCTCAACTTCAAATGCACCCCATGGAGATGGCCATGCGCCCCATTCTCGATGTTGCCGCCGATCTGGGACTCGCCCCGCACGAGGTGATGGTCTGCGGCGATGGCATGGCCAAGGTACGACTGGCTGCGCTGCCGGCGCCACAGCAACCGGTCAACGGCAAGATCGTGCTGGTGTCGGCCATCAATCCCACCCCGGCCGGTGAAGGCAAGACCACCCTCTCCATCGGTCTCGCGCAGGGGCTGCGCCGCCTCGGCCAGCGCACCGCGCTGGCACTGCGCGAGCCGTCGCTCGGTCCCATCTTCGGCATGAAGGGAGGCGGCACCGGCGGCGGCCAATGCACACTGGAGCCGAGCACGCGTATCAACATGCACTTCACCGGCGACATCCACGCGGTGGGGGCGGCGCACAACCTGCTCGCGGCGCTCATCGACAACGCCATCCACCACCACAGCAGCATCGACCTGGAGCACCGCCAGCTGTTCTGGCGGCGCGTGCTCGATGTCAATGACCGCGCACTGCGCCACATGGTGATCGGCCTGGGTGGTCGCGCCCACGGCGTGCCGCGCGAGGCGGCGTTCGATATCACCGCCGCCTCTGAGGTGATGGCGATCCTCGCGCTGCACGAGGGGATCGACGACCTCCAGGCGCGGCTCGGAAAAATTCTGGTCGGCTTCGATCGCGACGGCAACGCGGTGACAGCCGACACCCTGCAGGGGACCGGCGCCATGGCGGCGCTGTTGCACGATGCGCTGCTGCCCAACCTGGTGCAGTCGAGCGAAGGGGTGCCTGCCTTCGTCCACGGTGGACCATTCGGCAACATCGCCCACGGCTGCAACTCGGTGGTGGCGACGCGCACCGCCGCGAGCCGCACCGATTACGTGGTGACCGAGGCGGGGTTCGGCTTTGACCTCGGTGCGGAGAAGTTCTTCGACATCAAGTGCCGCAGCTCGGGGTTGTGGCCGAGCGCGGTGGTGCTGGTGGTGACGACACGCGCCCTGCGCATCCACGGCGGAGGCAGTGCGACCGAGTCTTCGCTCGATGCCGTGACGCGCGGTCTCGACCACCTCGATCACCATGTGCACAGCGTGCGCGCCTTCGGCTTCGAGCCGGTGATTGCCATCAATGTATTTGATCACGACTCTGAAGAAGAGCTACACACTATCGAGGCCGGTTGCGAGGGACGCGGTCTGAAATATGCACGCTTCAGCGGCTTCACCGAAGGGGGTGCGGGTGCCGAGGCATTGGCGCAACAGGTGCTCGATGCCACCCAGCAACCCACGCCGGCACCACGCTTTCTCTACTCGTTGCAGCAGTCGGTGCAGGAGAAGATCAGCGCGGTGGCGCAGACCATCTACGGCGCCGGCAGTGTCGCCTTCAGCCGCAGCGCGCAACAGGAACTGGAGCGCATTGTGGCGCTAGGTTACGACCGGCTGCCCATCTGCATCGCCAAGACCCACCTTTCGCTTTCCGCCGACCCGCGCCGCGTCGGTGCCACCAATGGCTTTGTGCTACCGGTGGAGTCGTTGCGCATTAATGCCGGCGCCGGCTACCTGCTCGCCATCACCGGTGAGATCGTCACCATGCCGGGGCTGCCGCGCGAGCCGGCCGCGCATAGTATTTCGCTGGGCGCCGATGGGAGGGTAAAAGGCATTTGACGTTCAGCAGGTCGCTGCAACGCCACCTCTGCTGAGATGCCGATCGCAGGTTGGGTTCACCCGGGGCGTCACCCAACCTGTCGATCTCACCTTTCTCAGCCGATATCATCCAGATGGCGACGCGCATGCCCCGGGAAGATGCGGCGCACCACCAGATAGAAGATCGGCACCAGGAACACGGCCAACAGTGTCGCGGTGATCATGCCGCCCATCACACCGGTACCAATGGCGTGGCGACTGTTGGCGCCGGCACCGGTGGAGATGGCGAGCGGCAACACACCGAAGATGAATGCGATCGAGGTCATCAGGATGGGGCGGAAGCGCAGCCGGATCGCCTCCAGGATCGCGTCGAGCAAGGCCATGCCCTCATCCTGCAGTTCGCGGGCGAACTGGATGATCAGGATGGCGTTCTTCGCCGACAGACCGATGATGGCGATCAGTCCCACCTTGAAGTAGACGTCGTCGGGCAAACCACGCATGGTCACCGCCAGTACCGCGCCGAACACACCGAGCGGCACCACCAGCATCACCGCAAATGGGATCGACCAGCTCTCGTAGAGGGCCGCCAGACAGAGGAACACTACGATGAGCGAGATGCCGAACAGCAGTGGTGCCTGACTGCCAGAGAGGCGCTCCTCGAACGAGGTGCCCGACCATTCGAAGCCGATGCCCGGCGGCAGTTGCGCAGCGATCTGTTGCATCGCCGCCATCGCCTCGCCGGTGGAGCGGCCCGGGGCGGGCGCACCGGAGATCTTCATCGACGGCAGGCCGTTGTAGCGATCCAGCTTGGGACTGCCGGCGATCCACCTGGCGGAGGCCACCTCGGCCAGGGTGACCATCTGGCCACTGCCGTTGCGGATCGGCATGCGCAGGATCTCCTGCGGCGTGCTGCGCGTCGCGGGTTCGGCCTGCATCTGCACGCGCAGGATGCGCCCCTGGCGCACGAAGTCGTTGATGTAGGCGGTGCCGAGCGAGGCCTGCAGCGCGTTGTTCAGCTCCGCGGGATCGATGCCGAGGGCACGCGCCTTGTGGCGGTCGATGTCGATGAAGAGCTGCGGGCCGGCATCCTGCCCTTCGGGACGCACCATGGCGAACACCGGGTTCTGCATCGCCAGGCCCAGGGTCATGTTGCGCGCATCGAGCAGCGCGTCGCGCCCCAGCCCGGCGCGGTCCTGCAGGCGGAAGTCGAAGCCGCCGGTGGCCGCCAACTCGGGGATGGGCGGCACGTTGATGGCGAACACCATCGCCTGCTTGATGCGGAAGAAGGTCATGTTGGCGCGTTGCACCAGCGCCGCCACTCCACTCTCCGGGGCCTTGCGCTCATCCCAGTCCTTGAGACGCACGAAGGCCATCGCCGAATTCTGGCCGCGGCTGACGAAGGAGAAGCCGAGCACGCCGATCACATGCTCCACCTCCTGCTGACCGAGATAGTACTGCTCGACCGACTTGAGCACCTCCAGGGTGCGTTCGCGCGTCGCGCCCGGCGGCAGCTGCACCAGATTGACGAAGTAGCCCTGATCCTCGTCGGGCAGGAAGCTGCCGGGCAGGCGGATGAACAGTCCCGCGGTCACCACGACGATCACCCCGTAGACGATCAGCCAGCGCCCCGGACGGCCGAGCAGTCGGCGCGTGAGGTTCACGTAATGGTGGGTAGTCGCCACGAAGGTGCGGTTGAACCAGCCGAGGAAGCCAGTGGTGGGCACCACATCATTCTTGCCCGGCTCGTGCTTGAGGATGGTGGCGCACAGCGCCGGGGTGAGGGTCAGCGCCATCAGCGCCGAGAAGCTCATGGCCAGCAGCAGTGTCACCGCGAACTGGCGATAGATGGCCCCCACCGAACCGCCGAAGAAGGTCATCGGCACGAACACCGCCGAGAGCACCAGGGTGATGGCGATGATGGCGCCGATGATCTGCCCCATCGCCTTGCGCGTCGCCTCGCGCGGCGCCAGCCCCTCTTCGCTCATGATGCGCTCCACGTTCTCCACCACCACGATGGCGTCGTCCACCACGATGCCGATGGCCAGCACCATGGCGAACAGGGTGAGGATGTTGATGGAGTAGCCGAGCAGGTAGAGGCCGATGGTAGCGCCCACCAGTGCCACCGGCACCACGATGGCCGGAATGAAGGTGGCGCGCAGGTTGCCCATAAACAGGAACATCACCAGCACCACCAGCACCATCGCCTCGCCCAGCGTCTTCACCACCTCCTTGATGGAGATGTCGATGAAGGTGGAGGAGTCGTAGGGGATGATCCAGTCGACCCCCTGCGGGAAGTAGTGCGCCAGCTCGCCCATCTTGGCGCGCACCGCCGTGGCGGTGTCGAGGGCGTTGGCGCCCGGCGAGAGGCGCACCGCCATGCCGGCGGCGGGCTGGCCGTCGATGCGCGCGGCCACCGCGTAGTCCTGCGCGCCCAGCTCGACGCGCGCCACATCCTTGACGCGCACCACCGCGCCGCCCGGGTTGCCGCGGATGATCACCTCGCCGAACTCTTCCGGGGTGGCGAGGCGGCTGCGCGTGACGATCACCGCGTTCAGCTCCTGGCCGGGCGCGGCGGGCAGCTGGCCCAGCTCACCCACCGCCAGCTGGTTGTTCTGCGCGCGCACCGCGTTGGCCACGTCGGTGGGAGTCAGGCCGTAGGCGCGCAGCCGCTCGGGCTTGAGCCACAGGCGCATCGAATATTCGGTGCCGAACAGCAGCACCTCGCCGACCCCCGGCACGCGACGGATACTGTCCAGCACGTTGGCGGCGGCGTAGCTGCCGAGCGCCACGTTGTCCTTCGATTTGTCGGGGGAGATGAGCGCAATGATCATCAGGAAGTTGCGCGCCGCCTTGTTGACGGTGACACCGAGGCGACGCACCTCTTCGGGCAGACGGTTTTCAGCGCGCTTGATGCGGTTTTGCGCCTCCACCGAGGCGAGGTCGAGGTTGGTACCCGCCGTGAAGGTGAGGGTGATGGTGCCGGTGCCGAGCTCCGAGGCCGACTCCATGTAGAGCAGATGCTCGATGCCGTTCATCTCCTGCTCGATGAGTGCCACCGCCGTCTCCTCGATCACCTGTGCCGAGGCGCCGGGAGCGTTGACGGTGATGGAGAGGGCCGGCGGCGCCACCGTCGGATAGCTGGCGATGGGCAGGCGACTCAGGGAGAGGGCGCCCCCGAGCAGGATGATGAGGGCGATGACCCAGGCGAAGATGGGCCGGTCGATGAAGAATTTGGAGAGCATGGCCTATTTCTTCCCGTCGCTTTGCGCACCACCCGGGACGGGCTGGGCCGGCGCGGGCGGCGCCGCCAGCAGCGGTGCCTGCGGATTCCACTCCACCGCTTTCACCACGCTGCCCGGGCGCGCCTTCATCAGGCCGTTGACGATCACTTGCTCCCCGCCCTTGAGACCATCGGTCACGATGAAATCGCTGCCGGCCATGGCACCGGTACGGATCGGCTGCGGTGCCACCTTGCCCTCGCCATCGACCAGCATCACCACCATCCCCTGCGGGGTGGTGGTCACCGCGCGCTGCGGCACGCGAATGGCGTTGTCGAGCTGGGCCTGCGGAAAGCGCACGCGCACGAAGGTGCCTGGCAGCAGCTCGCGACGAGGATTGGGAAATTCGGCGCGCATCACCACCGAACCGCTGCCCGGATCAACTGCCAGATCGGCAAATTGCAGGTGCCCCGGTTCAGGATAGAGAGAGCCATCCTCCAGCAGCAGCTCTACCTGCGCGGTGGCGGCGGGCCGCTCCTTGCCGGCCTTCTCCGCCTGCTGCAGGCGCAGCACATCGGAGTAGCTCTGGGTGAACTCGACGCGGATCGGATCGAGCTGCTCGATGGTGAGCAGATGGGTCGCCTCCTCCCTGCCCACCAGTGCCCCCTCGGTAACCAGGGCGCGTCCAGCGCGTCCGGCGATGGGGGCGCGCGGCACGGCATTTTCCAGGTCGAGCCGCGCCTTGGCCAGCGTCGCCTGTGCCTGCTTGTAGCGGGCGTGGGCTGTGTCGAACTCCTGTTGACTCACCATCTGATCCTGCAGCAGCTGCTTGTAGCGATCGAATTGGGCGCTCGCCGCAGCCAGATCGGCCTCGGCCGCCGTCGCGGCCGCCTGATAGGTGCGCGCATCGATACGGAACAGCGGGGTGCCCGCCGCTACATCGCTTCCCTCACGATAGAGGCGTTTCTCCACCACCCCTTCGACGCGTGCCCGCACCTCGGCGGAGCGCACCGCCAGCAGCCGCCCCGGCAGGTCCTGGGTAAGGGTGACGCTGCCTGGCGTCACGGTGATCACATCCACCTCGGGCGGTGGCATGGCAGGAGCACCGCCCGCCCCCGCACCGGGTGCCTGCTTGTCACCGTTGCCACAGGCCGCCAGCAGTACAAATAGTGAAGAGATGGCGAGGGTACTGCCCTTGTTCATGTTTTGGCTCCATCGGGATAACGTCAATGAATTACTGCGGCCTGCGGAAAAAAGCGCGAGGAGGTAATCTGGCATCGGCATGTGCGGCAGTCGCGCGCCATGAGCTCTACTGAGTCATGGCTGGTCAACAGATCGATTGCTCAGTCTAGTGCAGGCCATAACGGGCTACCATCCCCTTTTCGGGTGAAATTCCCCAACCAGTGCAGGGCCAACAACCGTTTGCCCATGGCGGCGAAAAGACCGAACATAAGCGCCCACGACTTATGATCGAGACCGCCATGCTGCTAGTGATCTCTCCAGCCAAGACCCTCGACTACCAAACGCCGCCAACCACCACGCACTACACCATCCCCACCTATCTGGATCGCTCACAACAGTTGATCGAACGGGCGCGCCACTACTCGGCCCACGACCTGGTGGAGTTGATGGAGGTGAGCATGGCCATCGCCGAACTGAACGTGGCACGCTTCGCCGCCTGGCACACCCCGTTCACCCCGCAGAATGCCAAACAGGCGCTGTTCGCCTTCAAAGGCGAGGTCTACCACGGCCTGCGCGCCGAGACCCTCGACGAGCCCGCCCTGCTCTTTGCCCAGCAACACCTGCGCATCCTCTCCGGGCTCTACGGTCTGTTGCGTCCGCTCGACCTGATGCAGCCCTATCGTCTGGAGATGGGGCGGCCCGTCGCTACTGCGCTCGGTAGAAATCTTTACGAATTCTGGGGCACACTGCTCACCGAAGGACTCAACGCCCAGCTCAAGGCGATAAACTCCGCGTATCTGATCAATCTCGCCTCCGCTGAATATTTCAAGGCGGTGAAGCCAAAACTGCTCAGTGGCACGCTCATCACCCCCGAGTTCAAGGAGAAGAAAAATGGCGAGTACAAAATGGTCGGCGTTTATGCGAAAAAGGCGCGCGGCCTGATGAGCCGCTTCGTCATCGACAACAGACTCACCGATCCGCAAGGGCTGAAAAGGTTCGATGTCGATGGCTACACCTTTAACGGCAAACTCTCCACCGCCACCATCTGGGTCTTCACCCGCGGCTGAGAATGTCCCCGTCATTTTAAGATCAGGATTAGATAGATGCACAACCGTTTCATTGTCGGCGTCGAATTCTCCTACAAAGGCGAGAACTTCCAATGCGAGGCCGAACTCGATCTGGACGAGTGCATGGCGAAGTTGAGTACAATTCCAGACCTGCACGATCTCCTCGCCCGACGCTATGGCATCGACGCCTACTCCTATCAGTACGAAGTGCTGGCCTCCGAGGAACTGCAATTTTTCCAGGTGGAGGGGTTTGCCGCCGAGTACATCCACGCGGGTGTCTTTGATGGCGAGGGGTTTGCCGCGCGCTGGCGCGAAGAGCGGAGCAACCAGCTGATTGCCGAGATCGCCCGGCGCGTGCTGGGCATCACCGAGCTTGCGGCACAACCGCTACTCAAACAGGCGCTGTTCGAGGCGTATCGCGCCGGACAGGCGACACCGCTGCCAGAAGTACATTCGTAACTGCCGGGGTGGCGAAGGAGTTTATTAGGCAATGACTCTCGCCCAGGCGCCAACCCTGCAAGGAATTATCATGCTGATCGTTACGAAAGAGTTGCATGGCTTCAAATGCGCCTGAACGTCGATGCCCAGGTAGGTTGGCACGCCGATTTTTATCGACGCTCACCCCTGTTCGAACCGCTCGCCGAAACGGCCGCCCACTTCTGCGACTTTTCCCACTGGCCGGCACTCGCCGATTATCAGCACCTGCTCGATGCACTGGCCGAGCCGATCAAGCTTATGAGTGGCAAGCCGCTGCGCATCGTTGCGCAGGCCGGCAAGCCGCACAGCTTTGCCGACCACTATGCGCCGCGCATCTACCTGAGCGGCGAGCTGCAGACCCGCAGCAAAAACTGGCACGACTTCTTCCAGTTTCTCACCTGGTTCCTCTTTCCGCGCACCAAGGCGCAGATCAACGCCCTGCACCTGCCGCTGGCGCGCCAACGCCTCGACATGGGTGAGACCGGAAGACGCACGCCGCTGGAGAACATGCTGTCGCTATTTGACGAAGGCGGCGCGGTGATCGCCGCAAGCGATCCCTCGCTGCTGCAGTTGATTCGTGAATTTCGCTGGAAGGAGCTGTTCTGGCAGCGGCGTGCGGAGCTGGCGCAAACGCTGCATTGCATCACCTTTGGTCATGCCCTTTACGAAAAAGGGCTAACCCCCTATGTGGGGATGACGGCCAATACCATCCTGCTCGAAGTGGCGCCCCACTATTTTGAGCTGCCGCTTGCCGAAAGGGTTAAACACGTCGATGCGCAGCTTGTGGCGCTTCTGCGTGAAGGAACTTGCTACACCAAGCCGAGGGATCTCCACCCTTTCCCCATCCTGGGCATGCCTGATTGGCATGCGGCAAACAAACACGAACTCTTCTACGACAATCACCTCTATTTTCGCCCGGGACGCGGGCAATAGGGTTAGTGCCCTCGCATCGGCTTAACCCCGACTGGCTTCACCTTCGCTGTTGTCACTCGCCTTGGTATTTGGCCAATTCATCATCCACACTCCACGAGTGGTGACACACCACTTGAAATGCGGGTGCAGGGCATGGCTACGGATAACGCATATTGGAGCATCCCTGCGGCGCAGCTGATTGCCGAGCTGGGCAGTCGGCCCGGGGGGCTGACAAGCTCCGAAGTGGAGCAGAGGCTGCTGCGACATGGCACCAACTCACTGGATGAACAGGCCCATTTGTCGGCCGCCAGGCTGCTGTTGCACCAGTTCGCGAGCCCCCTTGTCCTGATCCTGGTGTTCGGCGCAGTGATCTCCCTCATCGTGCAGGACTGGATGGATGCCGCCATCATCCTGACCATTGTCTTGGGCAGTGCCCTGCTCAGTTTCTTTCAGGAGTACCGTGCCTCCGACGCGGTGGCCGAATTGCGCCGGCGTCTGGCCCTCACCGTCCAGGTGCTGCGCAACGGAGCGGTGCGCACGGTGCCGAGCGCGGCGATCGTGCCGGGGGATGTGATACGACTTGCGGCCGGCAACCTGGTGCCTGCCGATGGCCTGGTTCTCGAGGCTGAGGATTTCTTGGTGACCGAGGCGACTCTGACCGGTGAGTCTTTCCCGGTGGAGAAACAGCCGGGCCTCCTGCCGTCCACCACGCCCTTGGCCGGCCGCACCAATTGCGTCTTCCTGGGCACCTCGGTGCGCAGCGGCACAGCAACGGTGCTGGTGGTCAGCACCGGTCGCGATACGGCCTTCGGCGCCATCGCCGCGCGACTTCGGGCGCGCGAGCCAGAGACAGAGTTCGCGCGTGGCGTCCGGCAGTTTGGTTACCTGCTGGTGCGGATCATGCTGGTCATGGTGGTGTTCGTCCTCACAGTGAATCAGCTGCTGGGGCGGCCGGTGATTGAATCGCTGCTCTATGCCGTCGCCCTGGCGGTGGGGCTCTCGCCGGAGCTGCTGCCCGCCATCATCAGCGTCACCCTCTCCCACGGCGCACGGGCCATGGCACACCGCGGCGTGATCGTCCGCCACCTGGAGGCGATCGAGAATCTGGGCAGCATGGACCTGCTCTGCACCGACAAGACCGGCACCCTCACCGCGGGAGTGGTCGTGCTCAATGCCACGGTGGACCCCGCTGGCCAGGCGTCGGCGGAGGTGCGCACTCTCGCCTACCTCAATGCCATGCTGGAGACCGGTATCGAGAACCCGTTGGACGCCGCCATTGTGGCGGCCGGCGAGCGCGAGGGGCTGAGCATCGCCGAGTGGCACAAGGTCGATGAGATCCCCTACGACTTCCAGCGCAAGCGGCTGACCATCGTCGCTGGCCGAAATGAAAACACCGCGCAACACTGGATCATCACCAAGGGCGCCTACGACCAGGTACTCGAGGTCTGTTCAACCCTCGACCGGAACGGCGTCGAGACGCCACTGGACGAGGCGCAACGCGAGCAGCTCCAGGAGTACTACCGCACCATGGGCACGAGCGGTTTCCGGGTACTCGCCCTGGCCACCAAGCGGGTCGAGGCCAGGAGTCGCTACGCTCGCACCGACGAAGAGGGGATGTGCCTTGCCGGCTTCCTGCTGTTCTTTGACCCGCCCAAGGCCGATGCCGGCAAGACCATCCACGATCTCGCCGCGCTGGGCATCCGCGTCAAGGTGATCAGCGGTGACAACCGCTACGTAACGGCCCACGTTGCCGCGGCCATCGGCCTCGACCCGCACTCCCTGCTCACCGGCGAAGAGATCGCCATGCTCAAGGATGAGGCGCTGTGGCAGCGTGCCGAGCGAACTGATCTGTTCGTCGAGGTCGATCCCCAGCAGAAGGAGCGCATTGTCAGGGCCCTGCAGCGCACTGGACACGCGGTGGGCTATATCGGCGATGGCATCAACGATGCCCCTGCCCTGCACGCCGCCGATGTCGGCATTTCAGTGGAGGGGGCGGTGGACGTGGCGCGGGAGAGTGCTGATGTGGTGCTTCTGCAAAGCGACCTGGATGTGCTGCGTCTCGGCGTGCAGGATGGCCGGCGCACCTTCGCCAACACCCTCAAGTACATCTCCATCACCACCAGCGCCAATTTCGGCAACATGGTGAGCATGGCCCTGGCCACGCCGCTGCTGCCCTTCCTGCCCCTGGCGGCCAAGCAGATCCTGCTCAACAACTTTCTCTCCGATCTGCCGTCCATCACCATCTCCACCGACAACGTCGACAGCGAGCGGACCACCACATCACAGCGTTGGCAGGTGGCCGAGGTGCGGCGCTTCATGGTGGTGTTCGGCTTGCTCAGCTCCCTCTTCGATGTGATGACCTTTCTGGTGCTGCTGCTGGTCTTCCACGCAAACGAGGCGACCTTTCAAACCGCCTGGTTCGTGGTGTCGCTCCTGACCGAACTGGCGGTGGTGCTGGTATTGCGAACCCAGCGGCCCGCCTGGCGCAGTACCCCCGGCCGCCTGCTGTTGGGAACGACGCTGGCGGTCGGGAGCCTGGCGCTATTCATCCCCTACCTCGGGAATTTTTCCGCCGCCTTCGACTTCATACCGCTGCCCCGGCCGCTCATGGGAAGCCTGGCCCTAATCGTGCTGGGCTATGTGTTGACCACGGAGGCGGCAAAGCATCGTTTCTTCAGCGCGCGCAACGCCGCTCTTGCGAAGAAGCGAGGTTAAGAGGCAAGCCGGGGGCCGCACCGCGTATTCGCTACTATTTGAGACAACACGATCTGCCCAGGTTTTCCCTAATGGCCCACCAGCCTCAGCCCGTTGCCTCGAAGCCCCGCGTGCCGATCGCCATGCGCATCTGGCTCGGGCTGCTGATCCTTTTCGGCCTGGTGGCGGCAGTCACCCACCTCGGTGATATCGAGCACTTCGTCGCATTGATGCAAAAAGCCGAACCGCAGTGGCTCGCGCTTGCCCTGCTGCTGCAACTGGCCACCTATTTCAGCCTCGCCGTGCTCTGGCAACGCGCCCTCTTGTTGGGAGGAGGCGTGCGCCTCCCCCTGAGGTCGCTGGTCCCTCTCGGTCTCGCCAAACTCTTTTCTGATCAGGCCATGCCCACCGGTGGCATGAGCGGCACGGCATTTCTGGTGGCCGCGCTCCACCGTCGTGGGGTAGCGGTCGACCTGTGCATGGCGATCTCGCTGCTCAGCCTGGTCGCCTACTACGCGGCCTATCTGTTGTTCACGCTAGCCAGCGTGGCGCTGCTCTGGTTGCATCACGCCATGCAGCCCTGGATCGTCATCGTGACGTTGCTGTTCGGCCTCGTGGCGGTGGCCATTCCCGCGGGTGCGCTCTGGCTTCAGTCACATGGCAAGCAGCTGTTGCCTCGCGTGGTGTTACGCATTCCTGGGCTGAAAGCCATGCTGCAGGGGCTCGCCCAAACCTCGGGCGCGCTGGTGCATGAACGGAGCTTGCTGCTCGTGGCTACCGCCCTGCATGGCTCCGTCTTTCTGCTCGATAGCTTGACCCTATGGGTCATGTTGCAGGCCATCGGCCAAACGGTCTCATTCTGGGTGGTCCTGCCAAGCTTCATCCTGGCCTCGGTAGTGGCCACGCTCGGTCCCGTCCCGCTCGGCCTTGGTACCTTCGAGGCCAGTTGCGTCACCATGCTGGGTGCCCTCGGCGTACCGATCGAGGCGGCCTTGACGGCGACCCTTCTGCTTCGCGGGTTGACCCTCTGGTTGCCCATGCTGCCCGGGCTGTGGCTGACCCGGCGCATACTCCGTTAGTCCCGCCCAGGCCGACCATCTGCTTTCGGATGCATGACGCCAGTGAAATAGGCGGACGAGTCAGCAGATTACGTCCCCGCTCGTTCAGTCCAAACGCTGAATTTGCTGAGGTAGCTTATTCTGTGGTGAGTACCACCTTCTCTTTTTCGGAAACCAGCTCAAACCGCCCGAGACGTTTGTCATCCTTATCCAGCATATCGAAAGCAAAACGCAGCGTCATCGTGCAGCGGCCTGCCAATTGGCCGGAGGGGATGTGCATTTTGACTATTAAGGAGTCTCCAGGCGATAAGCTGATAAATTCATTGTCCATGCTGAGCGCCTTGATCTCATCAATGGCATCTCCGTCAACGTCCCAGAACTCGTAATCACTGGGACCGAACTGCGAAACGGGTTTGTCCGTTCGCACTCCGCGGAGCACTAGCTCTGAAGGATTACCGACGTCATTGCGCGGATTGGAAATTCGGATCTCTTTTTTTCCCACATTTTTGACAGTTACTGAAAAAGGAATGACCTCTCCCGAAGCGGCAACGGGAAAATCAAAAGAGGATATGGTTATCGCATGCTCGGGATAAGCTATTGCCTTATCGACGATGTTGAGAAAAATCCTTTCGGCCGCAACGAAGCCTTGAGGAGCACCAACCGCCCACTTCTCTGTCTCACGCTGCTTAGCAAAGCGGAGCGTGATGCTTCTTAGTCCCGTGCCGGGCGGTAGCCCCTCGGGGTTTTCCAAGGCTGCAAATGCAGGTGTCGTCAAGACAGAGTTAAGTGAAACCCAATCGGATTCACTGATTTTGATCGAAAAGATCCCGGCTGCGCCCCGCCATACGGAACTCTCCAATCTTACGGAGGCTGTACGAGTGGCGTCGATGATCACGGAAAGAGGATATTTACCCTCGACATTGGATGAATATTTAACAGAATTAATTTCCGACATTGGCGGTGTTC
>DASWUD010000276.1:0-4763 GCA_036401755.1 Gammaproteobacteria bacterium | reverse complement strand
CCGGCTGTGGGCCAGGGGGCGATCGGCATCGAGTGCCGCACCGATGACGACCGCATCAATGTGATGCTGATGGGGCTCAACGACCCCAAGACCCAGGCCCGCGTGCTGGCCGAGCGCGCCATGAACCGTCGCCTGCAGGGGGGCTGTCAGGTGCCCATCGCCGGCTTCGCCGAGCTGGAGCACGGCGTCATCGTGCTGCACGGTCTGGTCGGCACCCCCGACGGCAAGACCATCATTCGCGGCAACATCAGCGGTTATCCGGAAAATGCCGAGGAGCTGGGCACGGTGCTGGCAGACGATCTGCTGGCGCGCGGTGCCGACGTGATCCTTCGCGACCTCTATGCCCAGGGGTGAGCTGACGGGCCTCAAGGTATTGGTGACCCGGCCTTTTCATCAGGCCGGGCCGCTCTGCGAGCTGATTGAGCAGGCCGGCGGCCAGGCCGTCCCCTTTCCGCTGCTGGCGGTGGAGGCGGTGGTGGAGAGCGACGCCTTGTCACGGCTTCTCGACCACCTTGCTGATTATTGGTTGGCGATCTTCATCAGCCCCAACGCGGTACGCTTCGGCATCGAGGCGGCGGCCCGCCATGGCGGAGTTCCTGCGCCACTGCTGTTGGCCGCCGTGGGCGAGGGGAGCCGCCGCGAGCTGGAGAGTCGGCTTGGTCGTGCGGTCGATCTGGTGCCAGGCGAGCGCTTCGACAGCGAGGGGCTGCTGGCGCTGCCGCAGTTGCAGCAGGTAGCAAACCGCCGCGTGGTCATCTTTCGCGGCAACGGCGGTCGCGAGCTGCTGGCCGAGACGCTGCGCGCTCGCGGCGCCCAGGTTGATTACGCCGAGGTCTACCGGCGCTTGCCCCTGCCGGCGCCGGATCGTGCCACCCTGGCACGCTGGATGAGTGGCGCCGTCAATGCCGTGACTGTCACCAGCAGTGAGGCGCTGCAGACACTGCACGACGGGCTGGATGAGGCGGGGCGCGATTGGCTGCGCGGCCTGCCGCTGTTTGTGGTCAGTGAACGCTGCGCCGCCCTGGCGCGGCAGTTGGGTTTCAGGCAAGCGGTCCAGATCGCGCGTCACGCCAGCGATCGGGCCATCATGGAATCCCTGGCTTCCTGGGCCAGGCGAAGGGCGGGGTAGCCGCCGGAGAACAGAAGGTCATGAGCGAAACGGAAATGAGTCAGCAAGCGCCCCAGGAGGTGGAGGTTGCCCCGATCAAGCGTGAACCCGCGAAGAACACCACGGGCAGCAATCGCACAGCGCTGATCGCCATCACCATCGCGCTGTTGGTAGCGGCGCTGACGCTGGCCCTCTGGTTTGAGGTGCGCAAGCTGCGACTGCAGACCCAGGCGATCGAGAGCCAGCTGCAGGCCAATGTTCAGGCGCTGGAGCAGCGTGAGCGCGAACAACGCTCTGCCCTGTCGGCCGAGGCGCGGGAGCGCGACACGCGACTGGCAGCACGCCAGGAGGCGCTCGAACAGGGGATGCAGGCGTTGCGTGACCAGCTGGGGAGCGAGCACCTGGAGTGGGTCGTCGCGGAGGCCGATTACCTGTTGCGCTACGCCAACCGGCGCCTGCTGCTGGAGCGTGATGTGCGCGGTGCCCTGATCGCGCTGCGCTCCACCGATGCACTGCTCGCCGACGGCGCCAACCCGCTCTACCTGCCGGTGCGTGAGCAGCTGCGCAACGAGATCCAGTCACTGGAGGCGCTCGCGCCACTCGACGTGGACGGCATCGCCCTGCAACTGGGCGGCCTGTCGCGCCAGCTTGCCGCCCTGCCCCTGGCCACTGCGCGCCGCGATATCGCCGCTGCCCTGGCACCGGAGACTCAAGCCGCTACGGAAGAGGGCTCGGTGGTGGGCCGCTTCTTTACTGCCATGTGGAACGAGGTGAAGGGTCTGGTCACGGTGCGTCGCCTCGACCAGAAGGTTCAGCCGCTGCTGCCGCCCGAACAGCGCTATTTCCTCGAACAGAACCTGCGGCTGCGTCTGGAGATGGCGCGCCTGGCGCTGCTGCGCGGCGACGCGCCAAGCTACAAGGAGGACCTCACCGCTGCCGTTGCCTGGCTCGACGCCTATTACGACAGCAGCGATCCGGCGGTGCGCCAAAGCCGTGATGCCATTGCGGCGCTGGCAAAGCTCAATATTGCCCCCGCGCTGCCCGAGATCGGCGGGTCGCTGCACACCCTGGAACGGATCTATGAAAAACAGACCGGCAGAAAGCCGGCCGCGGCGCTGCGGGGCAGTCGGCCATGAGATTCCTCATCACCCTGCTGCTGATACTGGTGGCCACGGTCGCCGTGGCCGTGCTGGTTCTGCAGGAGCCGGGCTATGTGCTGATCGTCTACCATGACTGGTCGGTAGAGACCACCCTGAGCCTGCTCATCGGCGCACTCGTCGCCTCGTTCATCCTTCTCTATCTGCTGATCCGTCTGCTGCGCAACGTCTGGCTGCTGCCGCGTCGCATGGCTGAATGGAAAAAGGCGCGGCGCAGGATGCGTGCCACCGTCGGCACCAACCGTGGCCTGCTGGCACTGGCGGAGGGTAACTGGGCCAAGGCGGAGAAGCTGCTGATCCGTTTTGCCAAGGAGAGTGAGCTGGCGCTCATCAACTATCTCGGCGCAGCACGCGCCGCGCAGAAGCAGAACGCCAGCATGCGCCGCGATCTCCATCTGGCCGATGCCCACCACAGCATGCCGCGCGCCACGCTGGCGATCGGCATCACCCAGGGTGAGTTGCAGTATGCGCAGGGACAGTACGAAGAGGCGCTGGCCACACTGATGCACCTGCGCTCCATCGCCCCCAAACATGGCTACGTACTCTATCTGCTGATGAAGGTGCACGAGCGGATGGAGAGCTGGAACGAGCTGCTCAAACTGCTGCCCGAGTTGCGCCGTTCTGGCGCGCTGGACAGCCAACAGGCCGATGAGCTGGAGGCAAAGGTCCATCAGCAGCTGTTCGCCGCCGCTGCCACGAGCCAGGATGCCGCCCGGCTGCGCGAGACCTGGGCGCACGTGCCGCGTGAACTGCGTCAGCACAGCGAGCTGATCGCCATCTACGTACGACAGCTGATCGCCAGCGGCGAGGGCAACGGGGAGGGTGAAGAGATCCTGCGCGAGGCCCTCAAGCGCGAGTTCGACCCGCAGCTGGTCAGACTCTACGGGCTGGTGCGCGGCGCCGATGTGGCGCGCCAGCTTGCCACGGCAGAGGGGTGGCTGCGCCACCATCCGCGCGATGCCGATCTGCTGCTTACCTTGGGGCGGCTGGCGCTGCAGAACCAGTTGTGGGGCAAGGCGCGCAGCTATCTGGAAGCGAGCCTCGGCAACGTGCCCCAGGCCGACACCTACTGCGAACTGGCAAACCTGCTGCACGACTTGGGCGAGGAGGAGCGCGCGCGCGAACTCTACCGCCAGGGGTTGCAGTCCGCAGCGCGCGTCAGTTGCGCCATCAGCGTCGGACGGCCCAAACCACGTCGCCGTCCCACCCCGGTCTGACAATAAAAAGCCGGAGTTTTCCGGCTTTTTATTGGGCTGTTCCAGCGATTATTTCGCGTCTTTCGCCCATTCGAAGGCGTCGGAGAAGCAGTGCTCCGGATCGATGCCACGCGTCATCAATGCCGCCTTGGCGGCATGGACCATCTGTGGGTGGCCGCAGGCGTAGAGCTCGTAATCGCGCAGGTCGCTGAAGTCGGCCAGCACCGCCTCCTGCACATGGCCGGTGCGGCCACTCCAGTGGTCCTCGGGGCGAGGTTGCGACAGCACCGGGATGTAGTGGATATGGGGGTAATGTTCCGTCCAGCCGCGCACCAGCGCGTCGAGGTAGAGGTCATCCTTGTGGCGCGCCCCCCAGTAGAGGTAGATGGGACGCTGGCTCTTCTCGGCGATGGCGTGCTCGATGATCCCCTTGATGGGGCCGAAGCCGGTGCCGGTGGCGAGCATCAGCATCGGCCGGTCCGACTCCTCGCGCATGAAGAAGCTGCCGTGTGGCCCCTCGATGCGCAGCAGTTCGCCCTCCTGCATGTCGTCGAAGACGTGGGCGGTGAACTGGCCACCGCGGATCAGGCGGATATGGAAGGTGAGGAATTCGTCGTCATGTGGTGCATTGGCGATGGAGAAGGCGCGGCGCTTGCCGTCCTTGAGTAGGAACTCCACGTACTGACCGGCGAGGAACTGCAGGCGGTCGCTCTCCGGCAGCTTGAGGGAGAGCTTCATCACGTCGTCGTTGAGGCGCTCCATCTTCGCCACCTTGGTGGGCAGGTTGCGCACCGGGATCTCCTCCAGTGCCCCCACCTCCTTGATGCGCAGCTTGATGTCGCTGGTGGGTTTGGCCAGGCAGAGCAGCGCGATGCCTTGTGCAGCCTCCTCCTCGCTCAGCGCCATCGGCTCCTCGTCGCCGTAACTGACGCTGCCTTCGAGGAGCTTGCCCTTGCAGGCGCCGCAGGCGCCGCTGCGGCAACCGTAAGGGAATGCGAGTCCGCTTCGCAGGGCGGCGTCGAGGATCGTCTCGTCGCCGGACATTTCAAATTCATGGCCACTGGGGAGAACGCGGACCTTGTAGTTCATGCAATGCTTCCTTAGAGTGGGACCGAGCAAAAGAGTCCGGATTATCCTGTAAATGAGTGGAGCTGCAAAGAAGTTCAAGACCATTTTCATCGCCGGCTGCGGCGACATCGGCCAGCGCGTCGCGCGCCAGTGGCGGCTGCGCGGCCTGCCGGTGCGAGCGCTGGCGCGTTCTCAGGCCAGCGCCGAACGGTTGCGCGCGCACGGTATCGAGCC
>DASWUD010000275.1:0-3385 GCA_036401755.1 Gammaproteobacteria bacterium | reverse complement strand
CACCTACCGCGTCAACATGAACATCATCGGCCTTGACGGCCGGCCGCGCGTGAAGAACCTGCGCGACATGCTTAGCGAGTGGTTGGTGTTCCGCAAGGAGACGGTGCGCCGCCGCCTGCAGTTCCGCCTCGACAAGGTGCTGGCGCGCCTGCACATCCTCGACGGCCTGCTCATTGCCTTCCTCAACATCGACGAGGTGATCCGCATCATCCGCACCGAGGAGGAGCCCAAGCCGGTGCTGATGAGCACCTTCGGTCTCAGTGATGTGCAGGCCGAATCGATCCTCGAACTCAAGCTGCGTCACCTGGCCAAGCTGGAGGAGATGAAGATCCGCGGCGAGCAGGATGAGCTCGCCAAGGAACGCGACACGCTGGAGAAGACCCTCGGCTCCGAGGCGCGCATGAAAACATTGATCCGCAAGGAGCTGGCCGAGGACGCCAACAGCTACGGCGACGCACGCCGTTCACCCATCATCGAGCGCACCGCGGCCCAGGCCCTCGACGAGACCGCGCTGGTGGCCAACGAACCGATGACGGTGATCCTCTCCGAGATGGGCTGGGTGCGCGCCGCCAAGGGACACGAGATCGATCCAAGCACGCTGAGCTACAAGGCGGGCGACAAGTTCAAGGCCAGCGCGCTCGGCAAGAGCAACCAGCTCGCCACCTTCATCGACTCCACCGGCCGCACCTATTCGCTGCCGACCCATACATTGCCTTCGGCGCGCAGCCAGGGCGAGCCGCTCTCCGGGCGTGTCAATCCCATCGCTGGCGCCACCTTCGAAGGGGTGATGATCGGTAACGATGAGGACCTCTATCTGATGGCGAGTGACGGCGGTTACGGCTTTGTCACCACCCTGGGCGAGCTGCACGCGCGCAACAAGGCGGGCAAGGCGGTGCTCAACCTCTCCGACGGAGCGAAGGTACTGGCGCCGCAGCGTGTCAATGATTACAAGAAGGAACAGGTGGCGCTGGTTACCAACGACGGTCGTCTGTTGCTCTTCCCGTTGAGCGAGCTACCGCAGATGGCGCGCGGCAAGGGCAACAAGATGATCGGCATCACCCCGGCCAAGCTCAATACCCGTGAGGAGTATGTGGTGGCGGTGGCGCTGGTCCCACCGGGCCACGGCGTGACACTCCTCTCTGGCAAACGCCATGTCACCCTCAAGGCGTCCGACCTGGAGCACTATATCGGTGAGCGCGGCCGGCGCGGCAATAAGCTGCCGCGTGGCTTCCAGCGTGTCGATAGCATGAGCGTGGAGTAATAGCGGAGGAGGCGGCGCTACCGGTCTCTGGCTGGTAGCCCGTTTTTCAAGGGTTCTTCTGTTTGTTGCGCAGTTGCTCGATGCGTTCCAGCACCTTCTCGACGCGATCGAGGCTCTCGCGTGCCTTGCTGTGGCTGGGGGTCAGTTCCAGGGTTTTCTTCCAGCTGTCGCGGGCCTTTTCGAACTGGCTACGGCCGTAGTACATCACCCCTTCGTTATAGCTGCGGTTGGTCTCCTCAACGATCTTGGCGTTGAGCTCCTTCTCATAGTCCCGCTCTCTGACCACCTCCGGTGCGAAGCTGTTCAGACGCCCCAGGGTGGTGCGTGCGGTGATGTAATCCTTCTGTTTCATGGCGTTGTTGTATTCGGCGGTCAACTGGGCGATCGCTTCAGCGCGCTCTTGTTCACGCTGCGCCAGTTCACGCAAGCGTTTCTCCGGGAGAGGTTGTCCTGCACGGTTGTCGCGCGCGCGTTTGTCGTGTGACTGCTCATACTTTTGTGCGAGCTGTTGGATCTCCTTTTTCTCGCTCAGGCGTGCTGCCAGGAGGATAGCGCGCGAGGCGACCTCATCGTTGCCTGACTCGATGGCCCGGTTACCGAGCTTATACAGCGCCTCGGCGGTCTGCTCCCCTTCACTCTGATATTTTCTGAGCTGTGCATCGTGATCGCTGTCACGGGGGTCGACGGTGACCATACGCCGGTAGACTGGAATCACTGCAGCCAGCCACTCGCCTTTGTTGATGACCAATTCGTCCTCGATGGCGAAGAGGCGCGATTGCTGCTGTCGGTGCAGGTTGGCCAGGCCATCGCGCAATGAAGTGCTCCGGGGCAGGCGCTGCAATGCTTCATCATAGAGGTTCAGTGCCTCCCCCCAGCGGTCACGGGCCACCAGCTGGCGGGCCTCGTCGATGGTCTTGTGTTCATATTGGGCGGCTATCCCCTCGATCTGCTTGCGCCTTTCGGTGAAACGCAGGTAGTCGGGTGAGTCGGGGGGGACGCGCGCAAGGGTATCGAGTGCCTCGCCGTAACGCTTTTCGGCAAGCAGGGTATCGAGTCGGGCCGCAAGTTCATCGCCCCGCGGTTGCATCAGGGTACATCCCTGCATCACCAGCAGCAGCACCGTCACCGACAGCAGGTGAACGAGCGATTTGACGGTCATGCAGCGACTCCCTCCATAGCGTGGATGATACGCGGGATCTCCTCGAGCATGGCGTGACGAAATTCATGTCGCACATCGGCCAGGCGCATGGTGGCCACTGGCTGCTCCTTGCCACGCAAGCGGATGGTGCTGTGCTTTTTGAACTCAAACTGCTGAGAGAGCTGGGGGAGGGCGAGCATCTCCTCGATGAGGATCACCTCGCCGGGATCGCCCGCATGGGAGAGGCGCGAGGCGAGATTGACTGCATCTCCGACAACGGTGTAATCCATGCGCTGCGCCGAGCCCATGTTGCCGGCGAGCATCATGCCGCTGTTGACGCCGATACGGAACTCGACGGTCACTTTGCCTTCGCGCTGGCGTTGGCGGTTGAGCTGCTTGACCAGCTGCAGGATCATCCAGGCGGCGGAGATGGCCATCACCGAATGGTCGTCGCGCTCCTCGGGTACGCCAAAGACGATCATGGCGCAGTCGCCCATGTACTTGTCCACGTGACCACCGCAGAAGGTGACCACCTGGGCCAGGTGCGAGAAGTAGATGTTGAGCAGATTGCTGGTCCCCTGTGGGCCGAGCCGTTCGGTTACGGCGGTGAAACCGACGATGTCGGCGAAGATGACGCTGGCGTTGACATGGCGGCCGCCGAGGCTGACGTGCTCCATCTTCTCCAGATCGCTGAGCACGCGCGTTGCCACCTGCGGTGAGACGTAGCGGCTGAACACCTGCTCCACCTGCTCCTTGCGCAGCAGCCCTTCACTCATCTCGTTGAGTGACTGCATCAGCACGCCGAGCTCGTCGTTGCGCCGCTCGCCGATGCGTACCCGGTAGTTGCCTAGCTGGATCTCGCGACTCATCTCCATCAAATCGTCGATGGGGCGGGTGAGGCGGCGCGCCAGCACCACGGAGACGGCGATGCCGATGAGGATCATCAGGAGGATGGTGACGATCACGGTGGTGATGGTGTCGCGGTG
>DASWUD010000274.1:0-4974 GCA_036401755.1 Gammaproteobacteria bacterium | reverse complement strand
GTGATTCTCTATCTGATGAGACACTGACCATGTTACAGAATGATCGCTGGCTGCTTCCAGAGGGTATCGAAGAGGTGTTACCGCCTCAGGCGGAACAGCTGGAAGTGTTGCGCCGCCGTCTGCTCGATCTTTTCCATGTGTGGGGCTACGAGCTGGTCATTCCTCCGTTCATTGAGTATCTGGAGTCACTGCTCACCGGTACCGGTAACGATCTCGATCTCCAGACATTCAAACTCACCGATCAGATCACCGGCAGGTTGATGGGCGTCCGTGCCGACATGACGCCGCAAGTTGCTCGTATCGACGCCCACCAGCTCCGGCGCGACGTGCCCAGCCGCCTCTGCTATTTGGGCACAGTGTTGCATACCCGCCCTCAGGGACACGGCGCCACACGTAGTCCGTTGCAGGTGGGGGCCGAACTCTATGGTCATGCCGGCATCGAAAGCGACATCGAGGTGCTGAGCCTGATGGTGGAGACGCTGCGCTGTGTCGGGGTGGGCAAACTCCATCTGGACCTCGGCCACGTAGGGATCTATCGCGGCTTGATGCGCCGGCTGAATGTGAATAAGGCCGATGAAGCCATTCTATTTGATGCCCTGCAGCGCAAGGCCCAGCCTGAGATTAGCGAATGGCTGTCACGGATCAGTTTGACACCGGAGCACCGTGCCATGGTTACTTCCCTGGCCGATCTGCATGGTGATGCGTCAGTTCTGGAGGATGCACGACAACTTCTGGCAGGTGCCGGCGCCGAGGTTGCTGCTGCCCTCGACAACCTGGCAATCATTGCCCGCGCCGCCGCGCTGTTGCCAGAAGTTGAGCTCCACTTTGATTTGGCGGAGCTCCGTGGTTATCACTATCACACCGGCGCGGTGTTTGCCGCCTATGTGCCAGGGCAGGGGCAGGCAATCGCCCAGGGGGGGCGCTATGATGACATCGGCCGGGTATTTGGCCGCGCCCGCCCTGCTACCGGCTTCAGCACAGATTTGAAGCGGCTGCTTTCGCTCGTTCCTGCCCAAAGTGGTGCGCTTCGTGGTATCTTTGCCCCCGTTGATGGCGACCCGGCTCTGGTTCAGATGATCGCCACTCTGCGCCAACAGGGCGAGCGGGTGATCCGCGCACTGCCTGGCCAGCCCGGTGGCCCGCTCGATATGGGGTGTGATCGGGAGCTGACCCAACAGGCTGGCGGCTGGCAAGTGGTTCCATCAGCACAGAAAAAGATTGGTCCGGAGTGACCAGTAGTAGTTTCATTGAGACGGGGTAGTCCCACCAATTATTCGAGGCGTGTCGGCCGTCGCTAAGATGGTGCTGCGCCTTTCTGCGTCTGAATCGAGAGAGTGAAGAGCATGGGCAAGAACGTTGTCGTAATCGGTACTCAGTGGGGCGATGAAGGAAAGGGCAAGGTGGTCGATCTGCTGACAGATCGTGCCGCGGCGGTAGTGCGCTTTCAGGGGGGGCACAATGCCGGCCATACCCTGGTCATCGACGGCAAGAAGACTGTCCTGCACCTGATCCCCTCGGGCATTCTGCGCAAGGACGTGGAGTGCCTGATTGGTAATGGTGTCGTGCTCTCTCCCGAGGCGCTGCTTCAGGAGCTCGCAATGCTGGCGCAGAGTGGCGTCGATGCCGAAAGCCGCCTGAAGATCAGTGAGGCCTGTACGCTGATCCTACCCTATCACATCGCACTCGATCAGGCCCGTGAACTGGCGCGCGGCAAGAAGGCCATCGGTACCACTGGCCGCGGCATCGGCCCCGCCTATGAGGACAAGATCTCCCGCCGTGGCCTCAAGGTGGGCGACATGCTGCACCGCGAACGCTTTGCCTCACGTCTCGGTGAGGTGCTCGATTACCACAACTTCGTCCTCAAGCACTATTTCAAGACCGACATCGTCGATTTTCAGCAGGTGCTCGATACTGGCTTGCAAATGGCCGAGCGCATCCGCCCGATGGTGGCCGACGTCACCGGGCTGCTGCACAAATACCGCGCCGCCGGCAAGCACGTGATGTTTGAAGGGGCACAGGGCACCCTGCTCGATATCGACCACGGCACCTATCCCTACGTCACCAGCTCCAATCCGACCGCGGGCGGTGCCTGCACCGGCACCGGCGTCGGCCCGCGCGACATCGACTACGTGCTGGGCATCACCAAGGCCTACACCACCCGCGTCGGCGCCGGCCCCTTCCCGACCGAACTCTACGATGGCGCAGGTCTCAACGACCCCATCGGCGCCCACATGGCCAAGCAGGGGCATGAGTTCGGTTCCACCACCGGCCGTGCGCGCCGCTGCGGTTGGCTCGATGCGGTATCGCTGCGTCGTTCGGTGCAGCTCAACAGCCTCACCGGCATCTGTCTGACCAAAATGGATGTGCTCGACGGTCTGGAGAGCCTGCGCATCGCCACCGGTTACCGCTGCGATGGCAAGTCCCTCGACGCGCCCCCCATCGGGGCCGACGCCTACGAGCAGTGCAAACCGGAATATATCGAAGTGGCTGGCTGGAAGGAGAGCACTGTCGGCGTGCGTCGTTATGAGGAGCTGCCTGCCAATGCCCAGGCCTATATCAAGAAGATCGAAGAGGTGGTTGGCGTACCGGTCGATATCATCTCCACCGGCCCTGACCGTGCCGACACCATTGTGCTGCGCGATCCGTTTGCCTGACCGGGCGGTTTAGTGCCAACAAAAAAGCGAGGGTGCCCCAAGGGGTGCCCCCGCTTTTTTGTTGGCCCCGGGATGGAAATAAAAAAGGCCCACTCTTTGAGCGGGCCTTTGATGTTTGGTGCCGAGGAGAGGACTCGAACCTCCACGGTGTTACCCACTAGTACCTGAAACTAGCGCGTCTACCAATTTCGCCACCTCGGCGTTGGTTGACATCTTGCGATGTACTCCCAAGGCCGCGCACTTTACCGTCTGCCTAAGGGGTTGTCAACGACGTCGTGAAGTCGGGCAATAAAATCCCTCTCGAACTGCTACAATATGGCTTCATTTAGGTTGCCACGCTGGCGACTGCACCAGGAACCCATACAGGCATGTCAAAACGTTTTCCCAAGAAAGACCCGTTTCAACAGCGCGAATCCGAAAAGTACGAAAATCCTATCCCCAGCCGCGAATTCATCATGGACCTTCTCGAACACGAGGGGCGTCCGCTGAACCGTGAGCAGATCACGGCACTTCTCAAACTCGAAGACGAAGTCTCCATCGAAGCGCTGCGCCGCCGCCTGCGGGCGATGGAGCGCGACGGCCAACTGATCTATAACCGGCGCGGTGACTATGGCCTGGTACGCAAGATGGACCTGGTGCGCGGCCGCGTCATCGGCCATCCGGAGGGGTTTGGCTTCCTGGTGCCTGACGAAGGGGGCGGCGACCTGTTCCTCTCGGCGCGCGAGATGCGCGGTGCCATGCATGGTGACCGGGTGGTGGCGCGCGTCTCGGGACTGGACCGTCGCGGCCGCCGCGAAGGATCGGTGGTGGAGATCCTGGAGCGCGCCAACAAGCGTGTGGTGGGTCGCTATACCGAGGAGGCCGGTGTCGGCTTCGTCACTCCTGACAACAAGCGCATTACCCAGGAGATCCTGGTACCCGTCGGGCAGAACTACGGCGCGCGCAACGGCCAGTTCGTGCTGGTCGAGATCATGGAGCACCCCACCGCCATCCGTCAGGCACTGGGGCGGGTGATCGAGATCCTCGGTGACCACATGGCACCCGGCATGGAGATCGACATCGCCATCCGCGCTTACCAGCTCCCCCAGGAGTGGTCGCCGCTGGTGGAGGCGGAGACCGAAACCCTGCCGATGCAGGTGGCGGAGGAGGACAAGAAGGGGCGCAAGGATCTGCGCAAGATGCCGCTCGTCACCATCGACGGCGAGGACTCGATGGACTTCGACGATGCCGTCTACTGTGAGCCCGACGGCGACGGCTGGCGCCTGGTGGTGGCCATTGCCGACGTCTCCCACTACGTACAGCCGGGCACCGCGCTCGATGCCGAATCGCGCCAGCGCGGCAATTCGGTCTATTTCCCGGGGCGCGTCATCCCGATGTTGCCAGAGGGGCTCTCCAACATCCTCTGTTCGCTCAATCCCGACGTGGATCGCCTGTGCATGGTGTGCGACATGCAGGTGAGTACCAAGGGCGAGCTGAAGGATTACCTCTTCTATCCGGCGGTGATGCGCTCCCATGCGCGCATGACCTACACCAAGGTCGCAGCGATTGTAGTCGACAACGATCCTTTTCTGCGCGAAGAGTACCGTGCCCTGGTGCCCCACTTCGAGAACCTCTACAAGCTCTACAAGGCGCTGCATGGCCGCCGGTCGAAGCGCGGTGCCATCGATTTCGAAACCACCGAGACACGCGTGGTGTTCGGCGAGGGGAAGAAGATCGAGCGCATCGTGCCGGTGGTGCGCAACGATGCCCACCGTCTCATCGAGGAGTGCATGCTGCTGGCCAATGTGGCCACCGCCGATTTCCTCGCCAAGGGCAAGATCCCGGCGCTCTATCGCGTGCATGAACCGCCCTCACAGGAGAAGCTGGCCGGGCTGCGCGAATTCCTCGGTGAACTGGGGTTGAGTCTGCGCGGCGGCGAGAAGCCCGAGGCGAAGCACTACGCCGAATTGCTGGCCTCGGTGCAGGCGCGTCCCGATGCCCATCTGATCCAGACGGTGATGTTACGCAGCCTGTCGCAGGCGGTCTACTCGCCCGACAACAAGGGCCACTTCGGCCTCGCCTATGAGGCCTACGCCCACTTCACCTCGCCGATCCGCCGTTACCCCGATCTGCTGGTGCATCGAGCCATCCGCCATCTACTCGGCAAGAAGAAGGTGGAGCACTTCCGCTACGGCGTCGAGGATATGCTGGTGCTGGGCGAACACTGCTCGATGACCGAGCGGCGTGCCGACGAGGCGACCCGCGATGCCCTCGACTGGCTCAAGTGCGAGTACATGCTCGACAAGGTGGGCGAGGAGTTCGACGGCATCATCAGCAGCGT
>DASWUD010000273.1:0-6741 GCA_036401755.1 Gammaproteobacteria bacterium | reverse complement strand
TTGGTCAGGCTAGAAATGTCATAGCGTTTAATGTAATAAGACAGGAGGTCTGTGTCATGTTCAAATCGTTAACTCGATTAGCATTTTTGGTCCTCGTAACCGCACACTTCACTGGTTGTGGAGGAGGTGGCGGCAGTGATGGCGCAGCGAGCTCCACAGCGCCGACTTACACGGTTACTTACGAAGGTAACGGCAGCACCGGTGGCAGCGTACCAGCTGACACTAACAAGTACGCGGCAGGAAAAACGGTCACAGTTCTTGGGAATACCGGTAATCTGGCTAAAACCGGTTTCTCATTTGCCGGCTGGAACACGCAGGCCGATGGCAACGGTACGACATACACACCCGCTCAAACCTTTGCCATGGGTTCTGCCAATGTCACACTGTATGCAAAGTGGACAACAAACCCGACCTATACCGTCACCTATAATGGTAACGGCAATACCGGTGGTACTATCCCTACTGATGCGGTCCATTACGAAACAGGGCAGATGGCATCGGTACTCGATAATAGCGGTAGCCTGGTTAAGACCGGCAATGACTTCGCTGGTTGGAATACTCAGGCCGATGGGAGTGGGACGACGTATGCAGCGTCGCAAACATTTGCTATGGGCACGGCCAATGTCACCCTCTACGCACTGTGGACCGCTAACCAGCTAGACCCCACCTTTGACGGTGATGGCAAGGTGGTCGACCTCACTCCGAACATATCGAAATCGGCAAGTGACGTTGCTGTTCAGACCGACGGAAAAATTCTCGTGGCCGGTAACTCTACTGGCCCGTTCCTGACACGCTACAACACCGACGGCACGCTCGACACCACCTTTGGTTCTAGCGGCAGCAGGGACTTCAGTGGTGTCCTGGCAGGCAAAGTGACGGCTATCGCTATTCAGCCTTCCGACCAAAAAATTGTGGTGGCTGGCTATGGCGACAGCGGAGACCTTATCGTAGGACGTCTCGCTGCCAACGGCGACCCGGACATGTCGTTCGGCCTGGGTAGTTATCAGGGCATCGATTTGGGAACAGCCTATGATACTGCTACTGCCGTCACCATCCAGCCCGATGGTGGTATTGTCGTGGTGGGTTTTACCGGAACAAACCCTGACGGCAATGGCGTCATAGCCGAAGACATCGCTCTGGCTAGGCTGGATGCGAATGGCGCCCTCGATACCTCCTTCGGTACGGGCGGCATGGTGATTACTGGACTAGCGGGCTCCAGTGACGCCGCCTATGCCGTCGCCATCCAGCCCGATGGCGCTATTGTCGTGGCAGGATCTTCCGAGGTAAACGGGACCGGTAACCTAGATATTGTCCTGCTGCGCTATAACAGTGATGGCACGCTCGATAACACCTTTGGAACAAGCGGCTACGGCTACGAGACCACCGACATCGGGGCATTGGATGTTGGAATGAGCGTTGTCATTCAGCCTTCCGACCACAAGATAGTGGTAGCAGGCTATTCTGAAATGAATGGTTATGCCTTTGTTTTGGCCCGCTATAACACCGACGGTAGCCCCGACTCTAATTTCGGCGATACCGGCGTGGTAACCACTGCGATAAAGCCTTTCTATAATTTCGCCCTTGACCTGGCCATCCAGTCGGATGGGAAACTGGTTGCGGCAGGGTCAGTAGGCGATGTCGATAGCATAACGAGTAGCCTCACCAACCAGGATTTTGCCTTGGCCCGCTACAACACCAATGGCACGCTCGACACAACCTTCGGCGGTGATGGTATGGTCGTCACTGACTTTGGGGGAGAGAGTGAAGCACAGGCGATTGCCATCAAAGCCGACGGAAAGATCGTGGCGGCAGGTAGAGTCGTCACATCTGGTGATAGTGATGTCGCCATAGCCGTTTACACCCCATAGCTAGAGAGGGACAGTGCCAGGGGCGGCTGAGCTATCAGCCCCAAACCTATATGTGCAGAAACAAAAAAAGCGGGCATCAAGCCTAATGCCGATCAGTTAAACAAGAAACTTGCTTGACTGGCCCAGAAATGGGATCAAAATCCGGCGATCGTTTCGATCGCCGGATTTTTTTATGTTTCTCAGCCAAGCCCTCGACCATATCCACGCCTTCTCCCCCAAACAGTTCGGCTCCCTGTCGGAAGTGCTCAGTCCAGAGCTGTTGAGCGAGTGCCTGCAAAGAAGTGGTACGGTCACACTTCGTAAGCGCCGCCTGCCACTGGAGATGATGGTCTGGAGCGTGGTGGGGATGGCGCTCTACCGCCATCTGCCGATGAGCCAGATCGTCAATCAACTGGATATCCTGCTGCCGGGCAACCCTCCCTTCGTCGCTCCCAGTGCGGTGGTGCAGGCCCGCCAGCGCCTGGGTGAGGCGCCGGTGCGCGAGGTCTTTGAGCAGACGCAGGCCCTGTGGCACGCGGCCACGCCGCACCCGCACTGGTGCGGTCTGCGGCTGCTGGGGGTCGATGGGGTGGTGTGGCGCGTGCCGGATACACCGGAGAAATGACGCCGCCTTTGCCCGCACCCGCAACAAGCAGGGCGAGGCCAGCTACCCGCAGCTGCGCATGGTCTGCCAGATGGAGCTGACCAGTCATCTGCTTACCGCCGCCGCCTTCGACAGCGTGGCCGAGAACGAGATGACCCTGGCCGCCCAGCTTGTCGATAAAACCCCGGACCACTCCCTGACCCTGTTCGACAAGGGCTTCTACTCGCTGGGGCTGCTGCATCAATGGCAGAGCACCGGCACGGAGCGCCACTGGCTGCTGCCACTGCGAAAGGGCACCCAGTATCGGGTGGTGAACAAACTGTGCGCCGGCAATGCGCTGGTGGAGCTGACGACCTCGCCCCAGGCACGGCAGAAGTGGCCACAGCTGCCACAAACGCTCCAGGCCAGGCTGCTGACCAAGAGCATCAAGGGCAAGTCGGTACAGATCCTGACCTCGATGACCGACATCCGGCGCTACCCGTCGAGCGATATCGTCGACCTGTACACCTACCGCTGGGAGATCGAACTGGGCTATCGGGAGATGAAACAGCACCTGCTGCACAAACGCCTGACGCTGCGCAGCAAGCTACCCGAGATGGTGCGCCAGGAGCTGTGGGGCGTGCTGCTGGCCTACAACCTGCTGCGCTTTCAGATGGCGCAGATGGCCTATTCGCTCAAGGGCATCGAGCCCAATCAGCTCAGTTTTACCCAGGCCACAGCCTATCTCATTAAAGAACTGATGCTGCTGCCAGCCGTGTCGCCAGGAAATATTCCGCGGGTGTTTAACTGTCTGATGGAGATGGCCCCAGCCTTTGTGTTACCTCACAGGCGGGAGCGCAGTTATCCGCGTGCCGTGAAGCGACGACCGCAAAAGTATCCACATCTGAAACCCGAAAATAAAAATGCCAGTCAGCTTAACTGACTGGCATTGTTTATGGCATCAAGCCCTCTTTTTTATTCGTTGGCTGAAGATCAGCTGCAACCCTTGGGGCGTGGCAGACCGGCGACCTTGTTGGCGGACTTGATCAGGCCGTAGGGGAACAGCGAGTAGATGTACTGCTGTGAGCTGCGGTCGGCGCCGAACTTCTCCTTCATCAGCTTGGAGAAGACGCGCGGCTCGGCCACGGTGCCGTACTCCACAAAGTAGTCGCGTGCGGTGTTAATGATGTCCCAGTGTTCGGGGGTCAATTCGACCTTTTCGTTGGCGGCGATACCGTGGGCGACCTGTTCGCTCCACTCGCTCAGGTTTTCCAGCCAGCCAGCTTCGCTCAAAAGAATGGTCTTGCCGTCGATCTCCAGTTGCATGTTGTTGCTCCTCGATATTTTGATGGTTGGTCGGCCAGGGGGCCTGGGCGACCCTAGCACGGATGGACCAATTCTAATCAATGCCGAGCAAATCAGTCAACTACTTTTGCCGCGATCTGAGCAGGTGGGCTCTGGCGGCCGTTTCAGAGGGGCGGTGGAAAGCCGCTGCCGGAGGGTATCGGCCGTGCTGCGGGAAGGGGACGCGTAAGGTCGGTGGCTTGCCCGAGGGCCATGAGGCGGGCAATTGTCGCTGCCTCGATTAAGTTAGCGATGCCCATCCGGGTAGCGGCTGTGTTGGCGAATGAATCCCAGGCGCTTGCGGATACGCGAAAGTGCCACATCAGTGATGCCTAAATAGGATGCAATGTGGTAGTTCGGAATGGTGCTTGCCAGATCGGGGCTGCTGGCAAGAAAGTGCTCGTAACGCTCCGAGGCATTGAACAGCAGTAGCTCGGTAATGCGTTGTTCTTTATTGAGCAGCGCCTGCTCCAGCAAGCGTGTTCTTACTCTTTCCCATTCCGGGTGGCATTCACAAAGATGGAGAAACTCTGCATAAGTGATCGACAGACAAACACTTGGCCTGAGGGCTTGAATGTAAAGGGAGGAGGAGATCCCGCAGAGGAGCGAGGGAAGATTGCTGAGCAATTGGCCCGCATTGGTGAATGCCTTGTTGTACTCCTTGCCACGCTTGCTCAGATAATAGTGTCTTGCCAATCCCTTGATAATGAAACTGAGACTGGTGACTGGGTCTCCTGCTTGAAGGATGTGCTCCCCTGATGAATAAGCGTTGGCTTGTAGATGCGGAACAATCAGCGACCAACTGTCTATTGGCATCGGCACATAACGTACAAATATCCGGTGAAGCGCCGATAATTGATTATCGTCTGGATGCATGAACCTTTATCCTTAAAGTGGACATGATGGACTGCCTTGGCGGTAGGGCGTGTCTATGGTTAGGGGGCATTTGGGTGCCTCCGAACGGCGAGCGAACGAAACGGAACAGTTGTCATAGGCGGATGGATGATGAACTAGCTATGCGGAATAACTTTACAATGTGTTTGCAGACTGCGCAGGGTATCCTGCGATAGGAAGGTTATATATCGCAGGTGAATGAGTCTCTCCCTCTATCTTGGACGTGGTTTATTTTTTCATGTTTATTGCGGCGAGGGATTGCAAGGGGGCTTGTCCGCTGGGGTTTCATCGTTTATCAAGGTGTCATGGCGAGACAAAAAAGCGCCTCAAGGATCGAGTTAACCATCCCGTGCGAACCTCCTCCTGGATATGGAGCTGTACCTTGGGTTTGACCGAGGAGATATAACTGGCATCATCATTTTTGATGTGGTTGAACAACCAGCGCGTCAGCAGGCTGTGCAGCTCCTCTAGTATATCCTCGCCATTGTTGAAGCGGCGCTGTAGCGCTTCGATGCGCTTAATGAATAATTCGTGTACTCGTTTGTGGGGACGAAAAAATTCATATCCGGCGTCTTCCATGAGCGCCTCCTCAAATCCGAAATGAGAAATGGTGTAGTCGACCATGGCCTCGATAACCGTGGCGACGACCTTTTTGTCGTGACTGAGTCTGATGTCGTGAAGCTGATTTATGTAATCGATGAGCTGTCTGTGCTGGCTGTCAATGACGTCAATGCCGGTGTTGAGATTATCAGTCCATATGATATGAGGCATGGCTAAACTCCGTTTTAACTCCCAATTGAACCTTGAACCATGCAAGGGGAGAGAGACAGCGCCAGGGCACGTCTCATAGAAGCAGGGAATTGAGCAAAAAAGTTTGGAGAAGACGCAGCTGCGTGTCATTAACAAGGGTTAAATCTTGGCCAAGATGGCGCGCGCCAAAGCAGCAAGGCGAGACGGGCAAAACCCCGGCCCGGTGCTAATGTGAACTGCATCTCAGGTGTGGCCAATTGTAATGCGGAGCCCTCAGGGTAAGGGCGATGAGATCTTCCAGCAGCGATGGATATGGGGGTTGCGCTCGAAGTCGCGTGGTAGGGTTTTGGCGGTGATCTCCTCGATCTGCAGGTCGCCCAACGCCTCGTTGTCGAGTTTGAAGCGGCGGAAGTTGTTGGAGAAGATGAGGGTGCCGCCGGGGGTGAGCAGCTGCAGGGCGGTGCGGATCAGCCAGACGTGGTCGCGCTGCACGTCGAAGTCGCCGGCCATGCGCTTGGAGTTGGAGTAGGTGGGTGGGTCGAGGAAGATGAGGTCGTACTGGCGGCTGCGCAGCCGTGCCGCATCCTCCAGCCAGGCGAGTACGTCGTCCTGCACATAGTCATGTTCGGCGCCGGTGAAGCCATTGAGCGCCATGTTGCGCTGCGCCCAGTCGAGATAGGTCTTCGACATGTCGACGGTGGTGGTGGCGCGCGCGCCGCCCGCCGCTGCGTGCAGTGTGGCGACACCGGTGTAGGCAAACAGGTTGAGGAAGCACTTGTCCTTGGCCAGCTGCTCAATCAGCAGCCGCGTGGGGCGATGGTCGAGGAACAAGCCGGTGTCGAGGTAGTCGGTAAAGTTGACCAGCAGGCGCACCGACCCTTCGCGCACCTCGTGGAAGCGCCCGGCGCTTGCCACCTTTTCATATTGCGCCGTTCCTTTTTGTTTTTTGCGCACCTTGTAGAAGAGCTGGGAAACGGGGATCTCCAGCACGCGCGGGATCACCGCCAGCGCCTCCTGCAGCCGCCCCAGCGCCTTGTCGGCATCGACCGTCTTGGGGGCTTCGTACTCCTGCACGTGCACCCACAACTTCTCGCCGCGATAGAGGTCCACAGCCACCGCGTACTCGGGCAGGTCGGCATCGTAAAGGCGGTAGCAGTCGATCCCCTCGCGCTGTGCCCACTTGCCGAGGTTCTTCAGATTCTTGCGCAGGCGGTTGGCGAACATCTGTGCCCCAGAGCTGTCGGCGAGGGCGGGATTGATCACCTCACCCTGCGCCGACGCTTCGGGCACGCTGTAACGGAACAGCTTGCACTCGATGGGACC
>DASWUD010000272.1:0-3850 GCA_036401755.1 Gammaproteobacteria bacterium | reverse complement strand
AGTAGCTATTGTCCTCGGGGCGTGACCCGCGAATGGCCGGCGCCGCACTGGCATCGTTATTGACCGCGACCCCCGGCAGGGCCTGCACTGCACGCAGCGGATCACCACCGCCGCCAGGCATCGTGGTCAACGTTTCGTGATCCAGCTCATAGCCGAGAGGCGGCGACTCCTCTTCCGCGGGGGCCTCACCAGTGACGACCACCGCCTCCATTTGCTCAGGTGTGCTCTCCGCATGGGCACAGGATGCAGCGGCCATCATGCTCATCCCCGCCATAAAAATAATCCCCAACTGTTTCATCCATCACTCTCCATTATTTTTTCACCCCGGTAGGGCCAGGTTACGCAGAGGCGCGCGCCGCCCAAGGGCGATCTCTCGCATATCACACTGCCGCCATGGCGCTCGGCGATCCGCTGCACTATGGCAAGACCCAGCCCCGAGCTACCGGCGCTGCGTTCCCGGCCGGACTCAAGCCGGAAGAAGGGGCGGAACACCGCTCCCCACTCCGCCTCGGGAATGCCCGGGCCATCGTCCTCAACACTCATCATCACCGCACCGTCAGCGGCCATCACACTCACCTGGATCTGCGAACGCGCGTAGCGGGTGGCGTTGCTGAGCAGATTGTTGAGCAGCTTGTCCATCGCCTTCTCGTCCATCACCACCCGCTGGGGTAGCACCGCGGCTTCCACACCGATGTTGAGACGTGGATTGCCGCGTCGATGATCGGCCACCCGGCGCAGCAGCCACTCTGTCAGATCAACCGGTCGCAGGTTGAGCGCGAGATCGGGGCGGTCGTAGCGGGCGTGGCTGAGCAGCTCACCGATGAGCGTCTCCAGTTCGTCCAGATCGTTTTCAACGCTGCGCAGGTAGCGCTGGCGCTCGCTCTCGCTCGGCGCGTCACGCAACATCTCCAAGGCAAAGCGCAGCCGCGCCACCGGCGTCTTGAACTCGTGGGAGACGGCGTGGCTGAGCTCTTTCTGTCCCTCGATCAGGCGCTGGATGCTCTCGGCCATGCCGTTGAAGGTGGTGGCGAGCAGCGTCAGGGTCGAGCGTCTGGGCAGTTGACTGCGTACCGCCAATTCGCCCGCACCGAATCGGCTGGCGGTACCGTTGAGGCGCTGCAGATCTCGCCACAGCGGCCGCAACCAGAAGAGCACCGCCAAAGCCAGCAGTGTGGCCGGGGCGAGGGCAAACAGCAGTTGGGCTCGCTCACTCAGGCCATGATCATCCAGCGGCCCGGCCACGATCACCCAATCGGCACGACCGAGCAGGCCATAAATCATCTCGCTGCCCGGCTTGGGTACGACACGGACCATGCGCCCCTCATGCAGTCGGGACCATTGCGACGCTTCGAGGTGCAGCTCGCTTTCGTGGCGCAGCAGCAGTGGAAAGCCAAAATGGGACGCGAGCTTGCGCATCCCCACCATCGGATCATCAAACTGCTGCAGGTGGTGTCGAATCAATTGCGCGGTACCAACGGCATTACGGTGCCCCCGCTCTTCGAGGGTCTCATCCAGGGCAAGCACCAGGGCATAATCGCTGCGACCCACCCGGCTCCACGCCTGATGGATCGGTGTGGAGAGATAGGCATGCCCCGAACTGAGCAACGCCTGGCGCGTCGCCTCACTAATGTTGGTGTCATCGAGCCGCACCAGGTAAAGCTTGCGACCGAACCCTTCGTTCAGCACCTTCACATGCGCGGCCCACTGCTGCTGCGGCAGTGCCTGCAGCTCCTGTTCGAGCAGATAAAAGGTGCCGCGATACTGCTCCTCCGTCAGCACCTCGACCCAGCGGTCGATCAAAGGCATCAACGGATTGACCGGCAGCAGCATCAGCACCAGCAGTGGAAAAAATACCGCCAGATAGAGGTGAAAAAAGAGGCGGATCATGATGCCGCCAAGACGAAGAGATAACCGGCGCCGCGCACCGTCTTGATGCGGCGCGGCTCCAGCGAATCGTCGCCGAGCTTTTTGCGCAGGCGGGAGATGCGCAGATCGATGGAGCGATCGGTGCCGTCATAACCGATACCGCGCACGTTGCGCAGAATGTCGTCGCGGGAGAGCACGGCGCCGGCGTGGCTGGCGAGCAGCCACAACAGGTCAAACTCGGCGGTGGTTAAGCTCAGCGGATTGCCTTGAAGGCGCGCCTCGCGAGAGGCCGCGTCGATTTCGAGATCCTCGAAGACAAGGCGTGCCGGCTCCCGGGCCGACGCGCTGCGCTCACCACCCAGGCGGCGCATCACGGCACGGATGCGGGCCAGCAGCAAGCGTGGTTGAACCGGCTTGGAGATATAGTCGTCGGCCCCCAGCTCCAGACCGAGCAGCTCATCCAGATCGTCATCGCGCGCGGTGAGCATCATCACCGGGCCGCTGTAGTGCGGGCGGATCTCGCGGCAAATGGCGAAACCATCCTTGCCCGGCAGCATGATATCGAGCAGCACCAGATCGGGAGACTCATGAAAGATCCGTGCGGGGGCGAGATCGCCTCGCGCTTCGAGCAACACCTGGAAACCGTTCTTACCCAGATACTCCTGCATCAGCGCCGCCAGCTTGGCATCATCCTCCACCAGCAACAGTACCGATGTCTGCTGCTCGTACTCCATCAACCACTCCCTCCCTACATGTGCGCGGGAGTGATGCTAACCGCGGCGGTTGTATCGATCCACGACAGCCGCGTAACCGTATGTATCCGTGACACGCGTGTCGACAAATTGTGTAAATGAATGTTGCCCAGCAGCCAACATGGCGAACCGACCGATGCCGGCTGATTATCCCACAGCGCCGCCACCTTTCCGTCCCCCATATGAGGGGTACGCATTTGTCGCGCAGAGTTAGCGCCGGAGAGTTCTAACAATGCCATTGCATCGTGGTTGCGAAACACCGAGCTGATGCCCTGGGCACTATCGTTCGGCCTCATGGCTGGGCAATGTTGTATCCACCGAGGAGCAGGGCGAGCAGCAGCGAAAGCAGCACCAGCGCGCCGAATTTATGTTGCCGCTGATCAAGGCGCGCAAACGCCTCCCACTCGCCCTGTTCGGCGACCGCCGCACGGCGCACCACCAGCCAGACACAGTAGAGGTTGGTGGCGACGGCGAGCAGACCAAAACCTATCTTGGCGAGCAGCAGGGGGGTGAGGGCGGCGCTTTTGAGCAGCAGGGCACCGCTAACGAGGACCACAATCAAGGCGGGCAGCTCGATGAAGAGATCGACGCGCTGGTGGAGCTTGACGAGGATGAGCTCCTGCGGCCGCCCCTGCCCCAGCAAGGCACGCTCAAAGAGCGTTTCGGTGAGGACACAGCCGAGCCAGATCCCGGCGCAGGCGAGATGTACCAGCAGAAGCGTGGAGTGCATATTCGTAACCTCTACGTATTGCGGTTCCGCTGGGAGGCTAACCCGGCAGCTTGTATCAATCCATGCGCGCCGCGTACCCGAATGTAACGCATGGTGACCAGCTATGAGGTCATTCATCTTGTTGCCGGGAAGCTGTGCAGCAGCGCAGCGACAAAGTGTTGTTGTCTCATCCCCCCAGCGGCGAGGACGCTGACTGCACACTGACCGTGCCGCTATTGCCATCGAGGCGGAGCCATGGTTCATCACCAAGTGCGGTGAGGGCGTTCGGCAGGTTGACCACCGCCGGGATCCCGAGCTCGCGCGCCACAATGGCACCGTGGGAGAGATACCCCCCCTGTTCGGTGACGATGCCACTGGCACGCAGGAAGAGCGGCGTCCAGCCGGTGTCGGTGGTGGCGGCGATCAGGATCTCCCCCTGGCCGAGGCGTGCCCCTTCGCCCGGGTGGGCAAGCACCCGCGCGCGCCCCTCGGCCGTGCCGGGAGAGACACCGATACCGCGCCA
>DASWUD010000271.1:0-8517 GCA_036401755.1 Gammaproteobacteria bacterium | reverse complement strand
TCTTTCATGGCTGTGTACTCGCACTTCAGCAACTGCGCCATACTGCAAAGCTCGCTGCTCTGCGTCTCCTCACGGGAGGGATAGACGTATTTTGTTAAATGTTGCAAGCGCGGGGCCCTCGCGGTTGTCCGGCACCTTTTTAGGGCTATGCTTTCCTGATCAATGAAGAATTCAGGCTAATCCAGCTGGTTGGAGGGCCGCGATGATGGTCAGCATAGAGAACCGGGCGAGGTTGGCCTTTGCGCTGGTAGTCGTTCTCGCTATCGTGGTCGGGCTCGCTTGGTATTTCTATACTGCCAGCCAATACACCACCTATCAGATCGTTACGCAGGATTCCGTGTCCGGGTTAATCGTCGATGCCCCGGTAGAGTTTCATGGCGTCGAGGTGGGCAAAGTCACTAGTGTCGAGTTAACCAATCCCAACTCGGTCACCATCCTGCTGAATATCCGAAAGGAGGTGCCGATCACGACCGCCACCATTGCGACCATTACCGCGCGGGGGCTCGCCACACGGGGCTTTACCGGGTACGTCTATGTTGCCATGGAAAATAGCGCGGACAATACCCGTTCGCTGTTGGCCAAAAACGGTAGCCCTTACCCGCAAATCCGCACCGCCCCATCCCATTCGGTCAATCTGGACACAACGATCAACCAGCTTAACGAAAATGTGCAGTACGTGACCGATACCCTGCGTTCAGTGCTGGACGAAAATACCGTGGCGTCACTCAAGCAATCGGTGGATAGCTTGCAGCAGGTGACCCACATGCTTGCCGATAACACCAAGAAACTTAATGCGATTATTCTCAATACCAAACAGGCGAGCGACCAGTTCAACACGTTGCTGGAGTCAAGCGGGGATACCGTCAGGACGGTGCAATTTCAGCTCCTGCCGGAAGCCTATCGAACGCTCGACAAGCTGGATAAGCTATCTGATTCACTAAATGGCGTTGCCGGAAAAATTAATCGCGAACCTTCCATTCTCTTGCGTGGTGCCGCGCAGCCCCCGCCGGGGCCTGGTGAATCCAAATGAAAGTATGGGGCGCCGCCCTGGTTAGAGTTGCGGTTGCGGCGTTCACGCTACCACTTGTGGCATGTACCTTGTTGTCTCCGGTACCAACCGCAACCAGCAAGGGGGTGCTGAGCCAGCTGCCGCGTGAGATCCCTCAACGGACACCACACACTGCTACTCTGCTGGTGCTTCCTCCGGAAACCAATCCCATCTACGACACACCTCAAATGGCCTATGTGATCCGCCCGTATCACGTTGATTTCTTCACACAACACGAGTGGGGCGCGACCCCGGCACAGATGCTGTTGCCATTGCTGGTCAGGACTCTGGAGCGCACCCGCTATTTCTCCGCGGTACACACGCCTCCCTATCCAAGCAATTATACCTATGCACTGCGAACTGAAATTATCGAGTTCAGCCAGGATTTCACCGTCGCCCCGCCAGTTGCGCAGTTGTCCTTTCGTTTTCAGCTGATTGATGGCGCGACCAACCAGACTATTGCCACCCAGGAAGTTGCGATGCGCGAACCGATGCGTAGTAGGAATCCAGATTCAGGAGTCGAGGCAATCAACTCCGCAACCGCGAATACCTTGATGAAGGTGGCAGCGTTTGTGCTGGAGAAGATCAAATAGAGCCGGGGATTATTTCGAACACGATTCCGGCAGCATTTTTTTCAAGGTTTCGTCCCTGAGCAGGAAATGGTGCCGCAGCGCCGCGCCGGCGTGAAGCGCGATACATGCGATCAACACGTAGCTCAACCATTTGTGAATGGCGATAAGAAGATGGAAGTGGTGGTCGTTGTGGGGAATGAAATCGGGCAGTGTGTAAACACCGAACAGATATACGGGAATGCCCGCGGCAGATGACATCAACCACCCGCTAATCGGCAGGGCAAATATCAAACCATAAAAAGTGAGGTGCACGAAGCGCGCTGCCACCTTCTGCCAGTCAGGAATGGTTTCGACCAGTGTCGGCAAGACGTTGCCGACGCGCCAGGCTAGCCGCAGTGCGCCGAGCGCGAGGGCAAGAATGCCGTTCTCCTTGTGGTACAGGATGAGCACTATCTTGGTTGTATCGAAACCGGCGTCGGGCAGGCTGACCATGTAGAGTCCTACCCCAATGAGAAAGATAAGCAGCACTGCCATTAGCCAGTGGAACACAATGGCTACGATCCCATAACGCAGTGCGGTGTTGGCGAATTGCACCATGGCTAATGGCGGCTGGCAGTGGTCGCGTCGTGCATTGCAGGCATCCTGGTATTGGCAAATACCGTGGCGCGTTTGTCACGAAGTCTAGCCAGGGAGTGAATGATTTTCTCCTACAACCAAGCGTTCGCAGCCATTGATCCACGCGTCGCGTGTATTGTGGTGTCGATAATTCCAACACCGAATTCTTCCTTATCAATACCCGGTCAACCATTTAATCAACTTCTAGGTAGGTGTTTTGCCCATGGTGTCGTTTCTGGACCAACACTAGCCTGACTCATCTATGGACAAACAAGCACAGTATTAAAGTACGGTAGTCGACTCTTGCGCGAAGCATCTGAGTTCTTGGGGACGGCAAGACAGCATGCATCTAACCACCACCCTGAATGAGGAAACATCGATGAAACCCAAACTGATCGTACTCATGGCGGCGGGCTTCGCCACTGCCACCGGTGGCAGCGTCCTCCATGCCGCCGCTCTGCCGGGCGGCACACTCGACCCAACCACTGTTCCCAAATATGTCACGCCGCTGGTTATCCCGCCGGTCATGAAGCCGTCGAATACGGCAACACCCAACAATTACGACATCGCGGTGCGGCAGTTCAAGCAGCAGATTCTGCCCAGCCCTTTACCCGCCACCACGGTCTGGAGCTACGGGCCGGCCCAGGACCCGACCCCACTACTGGCACCGGCTGCCAACTCCCAGTTCAACTATCCGGCCTATACGATCGAGACCACGGTTAACACTACGGTCAACGTTAACTGGATCAATGACCTGGTGGCGAACCCCGATGCGTGTAAGGCGAGTGCCAGCCCGGCCACTGATGTGGCCTGCAACTATCTGCCCTCGCTCACGCCGGTGGATCGCTCGTTGCACTGGGCCAATCCCGAGATGCTGCCCTGCGCAGACGGCACCACCCACTCCGATTGTCGTCCCGCCAGCAGCAATGGCCTCATCCTGCAGCAGCCCTACCTTGGCCCGGTGCCTATCGTGCCCCATCTGCACGGTGCCCACGTGGGTCCGGAGAGCGACGGTTATCCAGACGCCTGGTGGCTGCCCAACGCCAACAATATTCCGGCCGGCTACGCAACTACCGGCTCGCTGGTCAACCAATACACTACCCCGACCAACACCACACCCGGGGTGGCGAATTTCAGTTACCCCAACACCCAGCCCTCCACCACGCTCTGGTTTCACGACCACACCATCGGTATGACCCGCAACAACGTCTATGCCGGGCCGGCCGGTTTCTGGCTGATCCGTGATCAGACAAGCGGCGAAACCGGATTGGTCTCCGGCACGCTGCCGGGGCCGGCACCCGTGGCGGGGCAGAGCGTAACGGATCTCAACACGCCGGGTAATACGGTGCGTGCTGCGGTCCGCGAGATCCCGATGGTCATCCAGGATCGCTCCTTCAACGCCGATGGCTCGCTCTTCTATCCCGCCAATCGCGCCTTCTTCCAGGAGTTGCGCTACAACCAGTTGAACATGCCGTTCATCGGTGACCCGAAATATGCGTCGGATATCCCCGCCATCTGGAACCCGGAGGCCTTCTTCAACGTGATGGTGGTGAACGGCGTCAGCTGGCCCAAATTGGAGGTGGAGCCCGATCGTTATCGGTTCCGTCTGCTCAATGGCAGCAATTCACGCTTTCTCAACCTCTCCCTGTTCGTGGTCGATGCCAATGGTCAACTGACGACGACCGAAGTGCCCTTCTACCAAATCGGCGCTGATCAGGGGCTGCTGCCCAAGGTCGTCGAGGTGAAGCTCGGCTTCAAGACCAAGCTGCCGGGCAATGGCTCTATCCCGACCGCAACCGCAGCCGCCTCACCCGATGAGGGGCTGCTCATGGGGCTGGCAGAACGCGCCGATGTCATCGTCGATTTTTCCGCACTACCCGTGGGTACCCGGGTGCGGATGATCAACACCGGGCCTGACTCACCCTTCGGTGGCTTTCCGGTGATGCCCGTCGCCGATCCCGGTACCACCGGCCAGGTGATGGAGTTTGTGGTGACGGCGGATACGGCCGCCGGTGAAACGGCCACCGCGCCTGCCTCGCTCCAGTTGAGTCTGCCGGACCCCACGGACCCCGCCAACAGCCCTGACCCCATCATGATTCCGGATCCAAACGACCCGACGAAAATGGTGCCAAAGACACCGCGCGACATGGCACTGATGGAAGAGGAGTCCACACTGGTCTGTGTCTATGTGTTCCCCAACGGGGTCATCAACTACGACAAATATGCGGTACCCGATATCAACAAACCCGGCACCTGTCTTACCAAGTCAGGCAAGCTCGCCCGCTCGGTGCCGATGGCACCTAAAGCGGCCGTGCTCGGCATCAATGGTGCAGCCGGGGGTACCGCGACCATGTTTGGCGACCCGTTGGTGACTAATCCAACACTGGGCGAGTCGGAGACCTGGGAGTTGTGGAACTGGTCGGCTGATGCGCATCCCATCCACCTGCATCTGGTGAAGTTCAAGGTGGTCAACCGCCAGGTGTTTGATCCGCTAACCGGCAGCCTGGGTGCGGCACGCACACCGGAGCTTACCGAGGCGGGGTGGAAGGACACCGTCATCGCCTACCCAGGCGAAGTCACCCGCGTCAATGCCACCTTCGACAATCCGGGACTCTATCTGTGGCATTGCCACATCCTCGAACATGAGGATAGCGAGATGATGGTTCCCTACTGTGTGGGAGACAGGGCGACGGCACCGGGGTGTCAGGCGGTTCCCTAGCCGTGCATCACCGGGGAGATTGCTCCCCAAAAGATCAGCCGCCCGCCTCGCGCGGGCGGCCATTTTTTCATCGGAAAGCTACGACCACGGAGAACAGCTATGCGTTTCTACACAATTTCGGCAATAGCATTGGTGATGGCACCGCTCGGCAGCAGTGCGGTTGCCGAACAGCTTGCACTCGATAATGAGACAGCGCGGATAAGTTACAGCCTGGGCTATCAGATTGGCGGCGATTTCAAACGCCAGGGGGTGGCGATGGACAGCAGTGCGGTGGTCAAGGGGATCGAGGACGCCCTCTCCGATACCGAGCCGAGCATGTCGCAAGAGGAGATCCATGTCACCTTGATGGAGCTGAAGAAAAAGATCGAGGCTACGCAACGGGCCAAGCGGCAGGAGATGGAGATAAAAAATCTCGCGGAGGATAAAAAATTCCTGGAAGAGAACGCGAGCAAACCGGGGGTGATCACCACCAAGAGCGGCTTGCAGTACAAGATCATAGCGAAAGGCAAGGGCCAGGCGCCGACCGCGACGGATCAGGTGACGGTCCATTATCGCGGTGCCCTGAGCAATGGTCAGGAGTTCGACAGCTCCTACGCGCGCGGCGAGCCCGCCACCTTTCGCCTTGATGGCGTGATCAAGGGCTGGACTGAGGGGCTGCAGCACCTTCGCGAGGGGGGCAAGATCCAGCTCGTCATTCCACCGGGGTTGGCCTACGACCGTGGTCCGCTGGAGAAGCGGACGCTGCTGTTTGATGTGGAGCTGATCGCCGTGGGGGAGGTGGACAAGAAGGCAGAAGCCGCCTTGTCGCCGGCGGGGAAGGTTAGCCAGCCGTGACTCCGTTCGGTGGCGGTGCACGCCCCTGGGCAGCCGCCTATGGGCGCCAACTGCTGTTTGCCCTATTGGTCTTAGCCTCCCCTCTACTCAACACCGCCTCCGCGACGGATAACGATGTTGAGCTGGGGCGGCGCATCTACGAACAGGGCATATTGCCGGACGGCTCGCCGCTAAGTGCCATGCATAGCGAAGGTGGCGTGCTGTTTGTCAGCAAGAGCGCCGCTTGTATCAACTGTCATCGCCGCAGCGGCTTGGGCTCGGTCGAAGGATCGGAGGCCACCACCGTGCTGGTGCCACCCGTCGCAGGACCACTGCTGTTTCGCGCGGCACGCTTCCATGGAAAATCTTTCGATCGCAGCCGGCACTGGATACCCAACGAAGCCTGGGCCAGATCACTCACCCGTAGTGCCTATAATGAGCAGACGCTTGCGCGCGCCCTGCGCGAGGGTATAGATGCCGACGGCAACCGGTTGATGATCCCGATGCCGCGCTATGCGCTCGATGAGCAGTCGGTTTCGGTGTTGACAGCCTACCTGAAGCAGTTGGCCTCGCAGGCGGCCCCCGGTGTGGAGGCCGACAGCTTGCATCTGGCAACAGTGATCACCCCCGATGTTTCTGCCGAGCAGGCCGATGCCATGCTGGGGGTGGTGCGGGCCTGGTCGGCGCACGCGCGCGGCGTGGCAAAGCACTGGAAGCTGCACGTTTGGCAGCTCAGCGGGCCTGCCGAGCGTTGGCATGAGCAGCTTCAGGCTTATTACCGCCAGCAGCCGGTGTTTGCCCTCTTGTCGGGGGCGGGTGGCGCACACTGGTCGCCGGTGCACCGCTTCTGCGAAGAGAACCGCCTGCCTTGCGTGCTCCCTTCGCTGGAGCTGGCACCCGAAAACGAGGGTGGTTACTACCCGATCTATTATTCACCCGGCGTCTCCCTCGAAGCGCGTTTGCTAGCCGCCCATCTTGCGGCCAGCCGCGCTCCCTCCCCAGTGGTGCAGCTCTTCTCCGATGACACCGGTGAGCAGGCAGCGCAGCAAGTGCGTTCCCATTGGACAGCTGCTGATGCCCAGTTGATGGAGCGTCGCTATGACGGGCGGCCGGAGGAGGCTCTTGCGCATCTGCCGCGTGATGGCACCCTGATGTTGTGGCTGCGACCGGCGCAGATCCAGCAACTGGTGGCGGCTGCTCCGCAGGGGCCGGCGGTGCAACAGGTATTTATCTCGGCGTTGCTGGCACCCCCCGAAGCGTTGGATCTTCCGCCTGAGTGGAAGGCGCGCGTGGTCTGGATATCGCTGTTCGATGACGTGGGGGTGCAGGCGCAGATCGCCAGGGCCAGGCTGCAGCGCTGGCTCAAACAACAGGGGCTTCCCGATCGCGGCACACTGCGCGTGCAGGCCGATGCCTATGCAGCCTGTTATCTCTTCACCTCAGCACTTTCGGCGCTCAGCAGCGAAGAGTGGCGCCGCCCTGCGGTGCCGTTAAACCGCGACCATCTCATCGAGGCGTTGGAGAACATCGTCAACAAGTACAGCGACGGTAGCCGCAGGGTCGATTCGGAGAGTCACGTGGCCTACTATGGCCGCATGAGTCTCGGCCCGGGTCAGCGTGTGGCGGTGCGCGGCGGCGGTCTGCTGCGCTATGCCTCACCCGACTCAACCCGACTGGAGTTGGCGAGCGAACGCATCGTGCCGTGATTTCATCTTGACTGCTTACCACGAGAGCGGTGAGTAACTCTCGCCAAGAGTCAGTGCGTGATTTCCCAAACCCTTTTTATGGGCGTTCCTTGCCGCTCTTGGCGCCTTTGCGAGAGCCCCTCTGTTTCAGGCTAAGGAGCGGAATTTAATTCTTCTGTTTTGCCTGCCGACTGTTGTGCGGTTTTGTCTTTGCCGTGACGCCCAGCAGGGTGATCTCATAGATGAGGTCGCGCTTGCGCAACATCCGGCCGTTGCTGAACCCCAATCTTGCCGGAATGGTGACGCGCCATTCGTCACCCACCTTCATCAGCAACAGCGCCTCCTTCAAGCCGGGCACGAGATATTCATCGAGATGGAGCGTGGCCGGCTTGCCTCGTTCATAGGTGTTATCGAATTCGACGCCGTTGGCGAGCATGGCCCGGTAGTGCACGGTCACCGAATCGCTGGCACGGGGCTGTTTGCGATGTTTGCCACTTCCCGTTTTCAAAATTTCGTACTGCACACCGCTCGGCAGGCTTATCACTCCCTCACGCTGTGCATTCAGCTCGGCGTAATCATCGTTGTAACCCCGCGCCCGCACCGGCACTGACTGGGTCTTCAGCTCCTGAGGGTCTGGAGATTGCGGGGCATCTGCACCCCACCCGAGGGCCGGCACCAGCGAGGCGATCAGCAGGGCGAGAGGCCCCAAAAGAGGGGAAGCGTTTGGATGAATAATTCGATGGGGCATGGCACGCTCCCGCTGTGCAAGGTAACCACGATGGCCATTAAGCGCGACAAGCGGCCAGCAACCAGTTCGTCACTAGTTGTAACGTCAACAGAGCTTCGCGACCATACCAAGAGACCCTCGTTCGAGGTGGGGTGAACACCCGATGGATTTCGTGCTTCGGCGGTGATGGATCTGCCGGATTGCGACCTGCTGCCAGCTGATATTGTGAATGACTTCACGAGAATGAGGCTGGCCACGCACGGTTTCGGTCTGAGATACTCGATCGCGTGGTCCACGCCATCATTGGCCGCGAGACCTGTTTAATCTTCTATTCCTGT
>DASWUD010000270.1:0-19608 GCA_036401755.1 Gammaproteobacteria bacterium | reverse complement strand
ATGTCTGGCAATAAATTTTTTTCCTGGCTGCGCTCCCTGTCGTTGTGTCTGACATTGGTTGCGCCGACGGTAACGCATGCCGCTGACACATTTGGCGTCAATGAACTGATGCATACCCTCGCGCAGGTAAAGAGCTCCCGGGCTACCTTTGTCGAACGCAAGTATCTGAGCTTGATGTATGCACCGCTGGAGTCTTCCGGAACTCTGCTCTATACGGCACCGGGGCGCGTGGAAAAATATACGCTACTGCCCAAGGCCGAAAGCATGGTACTGGAACAGGATTCTTTGATCGTGGAGGGGGGCGCTGCTGGAAAACGGCGGGTTCTCCCGTTGCGTGAGTACCCGGTGGCCTGGGCCTTTGTCGAAAGTTTCCGCTCCACCCTGGCCGGCGATGTGCAAACCCTCAATCGTTTTTATCAGGTGAAGCTGGAGGGGCAGCCAAAGCAGTGGTTGCTCATCCTCAAGCCGATCGAGCCCAAGATGAAATATCTGGTGAGCGAGATCCGCATTGCTGGCAGTGAGGCGCATATCGCCACCATCGAAGTGTGGGAGAAGGAGGGCGATCATTCGGTAATGACCATTCGCAAGGACAACTCCTGATGCGCTCGCTCCGCTTCTGGGCCATCACCCTCTGGCTACTTTTCCTCGTCTGCTGCATCGTCATCGTTTCACGCGTCCAACTAGGTGCCGACATCAGTGCCTTCCTGCCGGCCAGGCCTTCTCCGGCACAACAGCTTCTCACCGAACAGTTGCGGGACGGTGTGGTGTCACGACTGATTCTCACCGGTATTGAGGGCGGCACTCCGGAAACGCTGGCAGAGGCAAGCAAGACATTGGCGCAGCGGTTGCGCGCCGAACCAGGATTTTCTCTGGTCAACAATGGTGAAGAGGAGAGTCTGGCGAAGGATCGTAACTTCCTGTTCGAGAACCGCTATCTCCTTAGCTCGGCGGTTACGCCCGGGCGCTTTACTGCCGAGGGCTTGCATGCCTCGCTCGACAATGCCCTGCAACTGCTCGCGTCACCATTTGGCATCATGCTCAAGCGGGTCGTGCCACGCGATCCGAGTGGTGAATTGCTGCATTTAATTGAAGGGGCGACAGGCCAGCAACAACCGGCCACCGTCAATGGTGTATGGATGTCGGCCGATGGCTCGCGTGCCCTGTTGCTGCTGCAGACAGCGGCACCCGGTTATGACATTGATGCACAACAGCAACTTGTTGCCACGATTCGCAGCCACTTCGCGCAGCTCACGGGCAGTGCGGATTTCTCACAGCTGCGTCTGCTGCTGAGCGGGCCAGGGGTCTTCTCGGTTCAGGCCCGCGACAACATCAAGGGAGTGGCCACGCACTTTTCCATAATTACAGCGCTATTGGTCAGCCTGATGCTGCTGTTGATCTACCGCTCCTGGCGGGTGCTGGCGCTGTCATTCCTGCCGGTGCTCAGCGGTGTGTTGGCGGGCATTGCCGCGGTCAGTCTCGGCTATGGTGTAGTGTTCGGTATCACCCTGGGATTTGGGATTACGCTAATCGGCGAGGCAGTAGATTACGCCATCTACTTTTTTACACGCCTCGCGCCCGGCCGCTCTCCGCGGGAATCGCTCGGCGCCATCTGGCCAACACTGCGCCTGGGTGTCCTCACCACGGTCTGCGGTTTCAGCCCGATGTTTCTCGCCGACTTCCCCGGCCTGGCGCAGCTGGGGCTATTTTCTGTGGTGGGCCTGATTGTGGCGGTGCTGGTGGCGCGCTGGGTATTGCCCGAGATCGTGCCGGCCAATTTCGCTACCCAAACACCGTCCCCCCTTGCTGTCGGGTTGATGAAACTGATCCGGCAGGCACCGCACTTGCGTCCGGTGGTAATGTTGGCCGTGATCATTGCCGCGTTGGCCATCGCCCTGCGGGAGGAGCCGATCTGGAGTGATAGCCTCTCCAGTCTCAGCCCGCTTCCCGAGTCGGATCAGCGCCTGGACGAATCTTTGCGGCGTGATCTCGGGGCACCTGATGTGCGCTACATGATCATCATCAGTGCAGCAGATAGGGAGACCGTGCTGCAGCGTGCTGAGAGCGTTGGCCGCACTCTTGATGGCCAAGTCGAAAATGAGCATCTCAGTGGCTACGATTCGCCTGCGCGCTATCTGCCGAGCGAAAAAACCCAACAAGCCCGCCAGGCGGCACTGCCACCACCCGAACAAGTGCGTGCCAATCTGCAACAGGCGCTGAAGGGGCTGCCCTTCCGCGCCGAGTTATTCGAGCCGTTTTTTCAGGATATCGAAACCAGCCGTCATCGCACGCTACTGACACCTGCCGATTTGAAGGGGACCGGCATTGGCCTGCAGATCGAGAGTCTGCTGGTGCAACGCAAGGCGGGGTGGCTGACGATGCTGCCGCTGCGTGGGGTGACGGATGCGGCTGCCATCCAGCAGGCCCTGGCACAACACGATGAGTCTATCGTGCTGCTCGATATGAAGCAGGAGAGCGATCTTCTCTATCAGACCTATGTAAATGAGGCCGTCGCCTTGTCGGCCTTCGGCGCGCTGGCTATCGTTCTGTTGCTGTTCTTGACGTTGCGCTCGCCTCGCCGTGTTGCGAGGGTAATGTTGCCATTGGCGGGTGCCGTCGTCGTCGCGATGGCGCTAGTGCTGGTAAATGGGGAGCGACTGGTGATTTTTCATCTGGTAGGGCTACTGCTGGCAGTGGCCGTGGGCTCGAACTACACCCTGTTTTTCGAGAGTCAGGGCGGCTCGGGCGAGAGCATTGAGGAGCGCAAACGCACCATGGTTTCACTGCTGGTGGCGAATGTGTCCACGACCATCGCCTTCGGCATGCTAGCCTTTTCCGGTATCCCAGTGTTGATGGCGATTGGTGAAACGGTGGCAATTGGTGCCTTCTTGAGTCTGCTCTTCTCTGCGGTGGCAATGGGCAACAGGATCACGACCTGATTAGCACCGGCTTGGGGGGATTCGCAAACCTTTTCACTACATAAAAAGAAAACCCGGCCGAGGCCGGGTCCTTTCTCCCTCGCTACGCAAATATTACTTGCGACTGCTCGGGCCGTTCACTTCGATGCCGTTGCTCATATAGGTTTCGAAGTATTCCAGGGCCGTGTACTCCGGTCCCTGGTCCTTGAAGGCCTTGGCCCGGACCTGCTCATTGCAGCCTGCGTAGCGATGTTGCAGCGTTCCCAGATACCCCCACTGCAGGCGATAAACCGGGAAGTGGGTCGGATGACCGAGCGCCGGGCCCAGTGTTTCAGTGCGGACACGTCGCCCTACGTTGTTTATATGGCAATCGGCACACGCCATGTTCAGCTGGCCACGCTTGGCGTAGAACAGTGCTTTGCCCTTCTCGTACCATGCCAGCGCCCGTGGATCGTTGGGAACCTTGATGTTGAACTTCTTGCCCTTGGAGGTTGAGGCCATGTAGGCAGAGATCTGGGCGATATCCCCCTTCTTGCCCGGCAGCGGTTGTTCGCCATTTTTGACGCGACATTCGTTGATCTCCGCTTCGAGTGTCTTCACGTTGCCGCTCTTGGCATCAAAGTAGGGGTAGTTTTGGCGAATACCCTTGCCGCCATTCGGGAAGCAACTGGCATAAGTTTTCCCGTTGGCGAAGGGGGTTTCGAACAGCTTTTTACCCCTCTCCAACTCATCATCGTAGGGCGGAAACTCCTCGATGGCCTCCCAGGATGAACGCGCATCGGCATCGATGGCATAGACACCATTGCCGAACTCATTGAGCGGGACTCCGGGGAACTGTTTCATGTAGTACTCCCGGAACGACTTGAGATCGCTTTCGGGAGTCGCTTGGGCAGCCAACGGCGCGGCACAGAGCAGGGCTAGCGCGGTGGCTGTTGCAGCGAATTTTTTCATTGTCTGACTCCTTGCATCCGGATGGTTGCAGCGGTGCGCTGGTGATCGGAAGGGATCGTCGATTACTTGATCTGTTCCTCGGCAGAGTCGCTTTCGTTTTTATTGTCCTTCCAGGAGAGCTTGATGGTGTCGCCCTTCTTGGCTCCGGAGAACTCGAAGGAGAGATAGGGGTTTTCGGAGATGGCGGTGCCCCAGGTGGCACTGAGTACAACTTTGCCATTGTGTTCGCACACCACTTCCTGGATGAAGTGGGCGGGAATGGTCTGTCCGGTCTTCTTGTCCTTGCGCAGGCCGGTCTCCATCTTGTGCTTGATGAGGGCCTTGACGGTGCAGAGACCGCCCTTTTCGCTTGCACGGATCTTGATTGAATCACCCATTGTTCGATTCCTCTAAACTGTTTTGGCTATGTCTGTGAAGGAGGTGCAATCAGCCGCCGCAGCCGCCGATGGTCACCTTTACTTCCTTGCGGGCGCTATAGAGTTTGCCATTGGCCTTGACCACGGCAATTACATTGCCTGTCTGGCCCATCTTGATGCGGGTCGAGATGGTTGGGCTGGTGTTGGCCGGGATAGTGAACGAGGCGATGAGCGGTGTCTGGTTCTTTTCAGCGATGATGGAGATAGACTCGACGCCTTTCATGGAGGTTTCGATGGTCACGGGCACCACTGCGCCGTTTTCCGCGATATCGGGAGCCTTGATCTCGATGGTGTTGCTCGCATCGGTCAGGTCGTTACCAAACAGGTTCTTGAGGGCATCCTGTACCGATTTGGCTTCATAGGCGGCATTGGGCCATGCGGCGAGCACCTGCCGGGGTGAGAGGAGGCCCGCACTGAGGGCGACGGCCACGGCACTGCCAGCAAGCGTGCCTTTAAGGAAGACTCTTCGTTTCATGTTCACGTTATCGATCCTCTGTAAATAGTTCAAAAGGGTGGGTAGCAAGCTAGAGGGAGTAGATGAACTCGACGACCTTCTCTATTTCGCTGTCCGTCATAATTTCATGACGGCCGAAGGGGGGCATCATCGAATTGGGATTGTTGCTGGTCGAGTCCCATATCTGGGCATGCAATTTTGCCTTGTCGGGAAAGCGTGCCTTCATCTCAACCAGCGGTGGACCGATATTACCGGGCAGCTCACCGCCTTCGATCGCGTGACAGGCCAAGCAGTTGCCTTTGGTCTTATCGAAAGCGATTTTTTTGCCTTCCGCGATAACTGATGCATCGGCGGCGCTCGCCAGCTGGGTGGACACGACAAGCGCGATCAGCACTGCAATTACAGATCCGAACGCAGATGTCAACATTGCGGATATCCGCATATTTCATCCTCCTGGGTTGGTCGTGCTACGGGATTATGAGTGCGTCGCTGCAACTGCATTATTGTTGGATGCACACATGATGGTCGCAGTTTCCTTCTTCGACCTGTTCCATTACTCCAGAACGGTATGCCAATGTGCTACTTAAGCATACCGAATGGAGCAGCGATGGCAAGAACAAATAAGCTGACGCCAGTCAGTTGAAAATATTAGCGTGTGCTTAATTTGCTCAGCACTGCGCAATGCAGTTGCTACTTCACGCCAAGTTATGATGCAGCAAGGGGGGTGGTTTATTCCATCGCATCAAGCTTCTGTTGTTGCTCAAGCTGTTGGAGTTGGGTTAGGCGTGCCTCGATGCGTGACATCTGATAAAAATCGCTGCCCTTGACGAGGCGGGCGAGATTCAGCTGATCGATCGCGCTGTGATACTCATCGTGCAGGGCGTAGTGTTCGGCGTAGGCTTCATGGCTCGCGGCCTCGTTTCCGAGCGCGCTTTGTGCCTGGGCAAGTAAGCGGAATCCTTGGGCCATCTGCGGATGGGTGCGAGTGAAGGCGAGCATCTGCTCAGCGGCCTTACCCGGCTGATTGGCCTGTAACAAAGCGGCGGCATAAGAGAGAGTCAATTCGATATTGCCGGGATAGAGGTCAAGAGCACCGTGATAGAGTTCCAGTGCCTCCTTGATTTTCCCGGCCCGAATCTCCGTCTGTGCCAGGGCATGTAGATAGGCGATACGCCCGGGCGACTGCTTGAGGAGCGACTGCAACAGGGTGCGCGCCTCGGGGTATTTGCCAGTCGCCTGGAGGGCCAGTGCGAGAGCGAACCTCTCTTCCGAAAGGTTGCCATAACGGCCCTTCTCGATATTGTCACGGATTTTTGGCGTCAGCTCATTGACATCGTGGCTCAGAAGAACTCGTAACTGTGCCCTGGTAGTGTAGTAGCTGTCGCTATTATGGAGGTTTACGGGCGGATAGTGAGAGGCGCGATCCTCTGCCTCGGCGATACGGGTGGTGGTGACCGGGTGAGTGCTGAGAAATTCAGGTAGGCCGTTGCCGTAGTAGCGCATCTCCTTCTGCAGGCGCTGGAAAAAGGCCGCCATGCCGCGTGGATCGAAGCCAGCCTGGGCCAGCAACTGGATGCCGACCCGATCGGCCTCATGTTCATTGGCGCGGGTAAAGTCGAGTTGCATCTGCTGGCTACCAGCAATCGAGGCTGCGAGTGCTGCCTGGCCGGCCTGTGGGTCGTGGGCACCAAGGATGATGGCAGCGATCACCGCCGCTGTCATCGGCAGGTTCATGCTGCTGGCCTTCTCATAACCGCGTGCCAGATGTCGCTGGGTGATGTGGGAGATTTCGTGGGCCATCACCGAGGCCAATTCGTTTTCCGACTCACTGGCAACGATGAGTCCCGCGTTGATGCCAATGTATCCGCCGGGCATTGCAAAGGCATTGATGGCGGGGTCGTTGACGATAAAGAAGGTGAACGGCTGACGAACGTCGCCACTGGTGGCGGCCAGCCGGTAGCCGAGCGACTGAATGTACTGGTTGAGTTCTGCATCGTCATTGACCAGGTTGGCGCGGCGCAGGCTGCGCATCATCTGCTTGCCGATGCGCGCCTCCTGCTCGGGAGTGAGGGAGGTGGCGGAGGCGTCACCCATATCGGGTAGTTCGCCCGTTGCTGCCTGTACGTTAACAGTGCCAGCCACTACCCATCCGGCCAATAACAGGAGGGCTGTGCAACAGATGAAACGGTAGCTGAGCCTGGAAAGGCTGCCGCGAGGCGAGGAGGAGTGGACGAGTGAGCTCATAGGGGAACAGGACTCCGCTTCCGGCGGGGAAGGTTTTACATGGGACAGCGTCTACCCAGGAAAGTTTATCACCATCCCTCTTCAGGCCTGCCCCCATTGAAATGGTCAGTATTCACCACTAGAATATTAGTTAATGCTAATATTCCTTTGGAGGAGTGATTATGTTCGGATTCAATGTCAAGGAGATCGATGTCGCCGAGCTTCAGCAACTGCTGAGTGAGGAGCGCGAAAACATCCACCTCATCGACGTGCGCAGCCCCGCCGAGATCGCCCAGGGAGCCATCCCCGGCGCAGAGCCTCTGCCGCTGCACCTGCTGCCGTTGCAACTCGACCGCATCCCTGCCGATAAGAAGGTCGTGCTCTACTGCCGCTCCGGCGCCCGCTCCGCGCAGGCGTGCGCCTTTGTCGAAGCACAGGGCAAGAGCAACGTCTACAACCTGCGCGGTGGCATCATCGCCTGGGCACAGCATGGTCTGGCCATTGCCTGACTTCCTATCTCAGCAAGCTGATTTTCTTAGGGAAAATACACCCTCTGACACATGCCGCCGGGGCAGTGGCGCCTGCCCCGGCGCTTGCTTTCCCGATTCACTTGGCATATAAGAGCATCCTTCATTTCTTATCCGGCCAGACCTGATTGACGGTCTGGTCTTTATCTAGCAAACGTAGCCCAGAGGAGAACATAAATGGCAAACTTCGACCAAGAACTCGACGCATCCGGCCTCAACTGCCCGCTGCCCATCCTGCGTGCCAAGAAGACCCTGGGCGGCATGGCTTCCGGCCAGACGTTGCGTATCGTTGCCACCGACCCGGGCTCAGTTAAGGATTTTGAAGCCTTCGCCAAGCAGACCGGCAATACCCTGCTCTCTTCCGGCGAGGAAGGCGGCAAGTTCGTATTCATGATCAAGAAGGCCTGATAACAACTATAAGCAATAGAGGGGAAACCGGAATGTCACAGAAGAAACTTGCCATTATCGCGACCAAGGGGACCCTCGACTGGGCCTACCCACCGTTCATCCTTGCCTCCACCGCCGCTGCGCTGGGGTACGAAGTCCAGATCTTCTTCACCTTCTACGGACTGCAATTGGTGCGCAAGGATCTCAGTGGCCTCAAGGTCAGCCCGCTGGGCAATCCCGGTATGCCGATGAAGATGCCCTTTGGCCCGAAATGGTTCCGTGGTATCAACTGGAACATTCCGAACCTCATTCAGGCCAACATTCCCGGTTTCGAGTCCCTCGCCACCGCGCTGATGAAGAAGACCATCGCCAATAACGGCGTGGCCACCATCGCGGAGCTGCGTGAGCTCAGCCAGGAGGCCGAAGTGAAGTTCATCGCCTGCCAGATGACTGTGGAACTGTTCGGCTTCAGCCACGCTGATTTCATCGATGGCATGGAGTATGCCGGTGCCGCGAAGTTCTTCGAATTCGCTGGCGAATCGGATATCTGCCTCTACATGTAATCACCTCAGTTGATGTGATGAAAAAATCCCCCGCTTGCGGGGGATTTTTTTTGCCTGTCAAAAAAATCCCATCTCACACGCTGTTTGCAAGTGAAATAGAGAAGAACAGGGGATACTTGGGAACCCTGAAAAACAGGCGTGTTTTTTTCAGGCGGTGGAGTGTTCGCGCAGACGATTAACGATCAACGTGGCGTGAATATTACAACTTGCTGAAATATTGAAGCTTGTTGACACCGATCGAGCCGCTCAATATCGTAACGGGCGAGTAAACAATACAAGATAAGTAGATCGATATGATTCGTTCTATCAACTATAAATAAATCGAATTCATCACACCTGCGAGGAGAAACACATGATAACAACCAAGCGTCTGTTGGCTGTCGCTGTATCAGCAGCCCTTTATGCCCCCCTTTCCGCCTTCGCCACCAACGGTATGAATATGGAAGGCTACGGCCCCATCGCCACCTCCATGGGCGGCGCCTCCATGGCCTATGACAACGGCACCGCCGCCATGGCCAACAACGCAGCCACCCTCGGTCTGGCCGAGGAGGGTAACCGCATTGACGTGGCGATTGGCGTACTCTCTCCCGATGTTCATTCGGATGCCTATACCCAGGGCGGCACCCAGAGTGGTGATTCCACGGCGACCCAGTTCCTGATGCCGGCCATCGGCTGGGCCAACAAGAGCGGCAGCCTGGCCTACGGTGCCGGTGTCTTCGCCCAGGGTGGCATGGGTACCGAGTACGACATCATGCTGCCGGACGGCAAGGCTGGCACGGATCGCTCCGAAGTGGGCGTCGGCCGCTTCATCATCCCGCTGGCCTATAACGTCAATAACGAATTGACCGTGGGCGGCAGCCTCGACTACGTGTGGGCCAGCATGGACCTGCAGATGACGGCGCCGGGCTCCATGCTCGCGGGGATGGTGAGCGGCGGTACGATGGCAGCCATGTTGCCTTCCATGATGACCGCCAATACTTATGGCCGTTTCGATTTTTCCGACGGCAGTGATTTCAAGGGTGAGGCCAAGGGGGCCGGTTTTGCCCCCAAACTTGGTCTGACCTACAAGGTGATGCCGGCATTGACGGTGGGCTTCAACTACCAGGGCAAGACCGCCATGAGCGACCTGGAGACCGGTGATTCGAGCGCCACCATGACCTTCTACAATGTCAACACCCCCATGGGGGTTGCCCCTGCCATACCGGTTACCGGCAAGGTTACCGTCAAGGATTTCCAGTGGCCGCAGACCTTCGCCCTCGGCGTGTCCTGGCAGGCCATGGATAAGCTGATGGTGGTGGCTGATGTCAAGCAGATCGGCTGGTCCGGGGTGATGGAGGACTTCAAGATGACCTTCACCGCCGACTCCGGTAGCGCAAACACCGCGATGGGACTCAACGGACAGACCCTGGACGTCACCATGCCGCAGAACTGGGAAGACCAGACGGTCATCCAGCTCGGTGCCGCCTACAAGCTTACCCAGGAAATGACCGGCCGCGTCGGTATCAACCGTGCCGACAATCCGGTGCCGGACGAAACCGTCAATCCGCTCTTCCCCGCCATCGTCAGGAGCCACTACACCGCGGGTCTGGGTTATGACATCAATACGGCGCAGGCGGTGAATTTCTCCTTGGTCTATGTACCCGAGATGAAGGTAACCGCTGCCGATGGCAACACCATTTCGCACAGCCAGATGAACTGGCAGCTGATGTATAGCCACAAGTTCTAAACACGGCTTTTTTGGAAGCATGGTGTTAGAGTGATCAACGGGACAGCAGGCACACGCTTTCTGTCCCGTTTTTCATGGAAAAAATACGAGTTATGCACCGAACCAGTGCGAGGGGAATTCACAATGAACGTATTACGCAAGATGGTAGCGGCGCTGGCTTTGCTGGCCGTGGCCGTGACAGTGCAGGCGGCGAGCGACAAGATGAAACCGTTTGTGCTCGCCTACAAGACCAAGGGTGAAGTCACTGCAGTAGCTGCCGAGGTGAAGCAGAAGTTGTCAGCTGCAGGCTTCGCCATTGCCGGTGACTATGTGCCCTACAAGGACGCCGTGGTGATCGCCATCACCAATGACGCGCTGAAGCAGAACGCTGGCCAGTCCAACTTCGGTGGCTATGGGGCGGCACAGCGTGTTTCGGTCACCAAGAATGGTGATGACATCGAGGTCTCCTATACCAATCCAACCTATATGGCTGCCGCCTACCGCATGAAGGGGGATCTGGCTGATGTGGCCAAGCAGCTCGAAAGCGCACTGGGCGCCCAGCAGGAGTTCGGTTCCGAGAAGGGATTGAATGATCGCAAGCTGCGCAAGTACCACTATATGTTCGGCATGGAGTATTTCGATGACGTGGACGCCCACCGTCTCGCCAGCCACAAGAGCTACGAGGAGGCGGTCAAGATCGTCTCTGAGAACCTAGCCAAGAAGCTGGGCGGCGTCGGTCAGGTTTATCGCATCAACATTCCCGGCAAACAGGAAACGGTCTTCGGTGTTAGCATGAAGAAGCCTGAAGGGGGCGACAAATACATGAGCGATGAATACGTCATGGGTGTCATCGACTTCAAGTCCCCCAAATCGACCGCGCACCTGCCTTATGAGATTCTGGTCTCTGGCAAGGATGTCTACGCGCTCTATGCCCGTTTCCGTATCGCCATCAACTTCCCAGACTTGTCGATGATGGGGTCCAACAGCTTCATGAACATCGTCGAATCGCCGGAAGCCATCAAAAAGGCACTGAGTGCAACCGCCGGTGGCCAGGTCAAAGGCGACTACTGGCAGCAGCAATAATCAAATCTCAAGGGGGGGACACAACTAGAGGCCCGCAAAGGGCCCGTTGCCGGAGAACTCTGGCACTTAGAACAGAGAAGGAAGGGACTTCACCTGAACAGACCCCGCGTATGCGGGGTCTTTCTTTTTCTGTCGCCCTGAGAGGTATGGTCCCGCCAGCTGCTGATGTGGTGAACTTTCCGAGTCATGCAATCCAAAGCCGGATCGTTTAAAATTGGCCTCTTTTCCTGCGGGGCGGTATCGCCAGATACTTCGCCGCGCCCCTTGTCCGGAATGACTTTTCAGAGGTGCACGATGTTTAGCAAAGATATGCGGATCGCCGGTTTTGATGACGAAGTATGGGCGGCCATTCAGAAGGAGGAGGTGCGCCAGGAGGAGCATATCGAGCTGATCGCCTCGGAAAACTACACCAGCCCGCGCGTCATGCAGGCGCAGGGTTCGGTGCTCACCAACAAGTATGCCGAGGGCTATCCCGGCAAGCGTTACTACGGCGGCTGCGAGTATGTGGATATTGTCGAGGATCTCGCCATCGCGCGCCTCAAGCAGCTGTTCGGCGCCGACTACGCCAACGTGCAGCCCCACTCCGGTTCCCAGGCCAACGCCGCCGTCTATATGGCGCTGCTCAATCCGGGTGACACTGTGCTCGGCATGAGCCTGGCCCACGGCGGCCACCTGACCCACGGCGCCAAGGTCAACTTCTCCGGCAAGATCTACCATGCCGTGCAGTATGGCATCGACGAGCAGGGCTATATCGACTATGCCGAGGTGGAGCGCTTGGCCCTCGAACACAAGCCGAAGATGGTCATCGCCGGATTCTCCGCCTACTCCCGTGTGGTCGACTGGCAGCGCTTCCGCGCCATCGCCGACAAAGTGGGCGCCTACCTGTTCGTCGACATGGCCCACGTGGCCGGCCTGGTCGCCGCCGGCGTCTACCCGAGCCCGGTGCAGATCGCCGACGTCACCACCACCACCACCCACAAGACCCTGCGCGGTCCGCGCGGCGGGGTGATCCTCGCCAAGGCCAACCCCGAGATCGAGAAGAAGCTCAGTTCGCTGGTCTTCCCCGGTACCCAGGGCGGCCCGCTGATGCACGTCATCGCCGCCAAGGCAGTGGCCTTCAAGGAGGCGCTGCTGCCCGAGTTCAAGAGCTACCAGCAGCAGGTGGTGACCAACGCCCGCGCCATGGCCAAGGTCTTCATGTCACGCGGTTACGACGTGGTCTCCGGTGGCACCGACAACCACCTGTTTCTGGTGAGCTTCATCAAGCAAGGGCTGACCGGCAAGGATGTGGACGCCTGGTTGGGCAGCTCCTACATCACCATCAACAAGAACTCGGTGCCCAACGATCCGCAGTCGCCCTTCGTCACCTCCGGCATCCGCATCGGCACCCCGGCGGTCACCACCCGTGGCTTCACCGAGAAGGATGTCACCGATCTGGCCAATTGGATCTGTGATGTCATCGACTCGCGCGGCGACGCCAAGGTGATCGCCGCCACCAAGGCCAAGGTGCTGGAGATCTGCAAGCGCCTGCCGGTCTACGCGTAAGGCAGGAACATTCGGGTAGGGGGGAATGAATTCCCTCCTAGTCGGAGAGGCAAGACAGTAACGTGAATAGCTCCTCCGTGTCATGAAGATGGATTCTTGTCCCTTGCACCTTTGTAACTTGCTTCTGATTCTATGCGCTGTCCCTTCTGCGAAGCTCCCGATACCAAGGTGATCGATTCGCGCCTCGCCAACGAGGGCGATTCGGTGCGCCGCCGCCGTGAGTGCCTGACTTGTGGCGAGCGTTTCACAACCTTCGAAACCGCCGAACTGGTGATGCCGCGTATCGTCAAGAACGATGGCAGCCGCGTGCCATTCGACGAAGAGAAGTTGCGCTCAGGGATGCAACGGGCTCTGGAGAAGCGCCCGGTGAGCACCGAGGCGATCGAGGGGGCGCTCAACCGCATCATGCACAAGCTGCGCGCTACCGGCGATCGCGAAGTGAAATCACGGCTGGTCGGCGAACTGGTGATGCAGGAGCTGCGCGAACTGGATGAGGTGGCCTATGTGCGCTTTGCCTCGGTCTATCGCAGCTTCCAGGATGTAAATGCTTTTCGCGAAGAGATCGAACGTTTGCAGAGCGAGCCCTCGGCGGCGGCCCGCGAGAACCAGCTCTCGCTACTCGATAAAGAGAAGAAATCAAAGTAGAACGCCATGAGCTCTTTTTCAGCAGATGATTACCGCTTCATGGCTCAGGCTTTGCTGCTGGCAGAGCGTGGCCTCTACACCACCAGCCCCAATCCTCGTGTCGGTTGCGTACTGGTACGCAATGGCGAGATCGTCGGCGAAGGGTGGCACGAATTTGCCGGGGGCCCCCATGCCGAAGTGCATGCGCTACGCAACGCCGGCGAGCGTGCCCACGGCGCAACTGCTTACGTGACGCTCGAACCTTGTTGCCACCACGGCCGCACGCCGCCCTGCAGTGACGCGCTGATCGCCGCTGGCGTCAGTCGCGTGGTGGCCGCCATGGAAGACCCCAATCCGCAGGTGGCGGGCAATGGGCTGGCACAATTGCGCCATGCCGGTATCGAGGTGGCGAGCGGTCTGCTTGCAGCCCAGGCCGAGGCACTCAATCCCGGCTTCGTGATGCGGATGCGCGAAGGGCGACCCTTCATTCGCAGCAAGCTGGCGATGAGTGTCGATGGGCGTACCGCGATGGCCTCCGGTGAGAGCAAATGGATCACCGGAGCGGCAGCGCGCGAGGATGTGCAGCGCTTGCGCGCCCGCAGCTCAGCCATCATCACCGGCATCGGCACCGTACTGGCCGACGACCCGCAACTCAATGTACGCCTCGAAGGGTTCAGCCATCAGCCGTTGCGCGTGGTGCTGGATCCCCATCTCAGCACCCCCGTTACCGCGCAGATCGTCAAGGCCCCGGGCCAGACGTTGATCGTTACCGCGTGCAACGACGCAGGCCCGCGCAAGGCGCTGGATGCGGCCGGGGCGGAGGTCGTGGTACTGGCGAAGCGCGCCGATGACACCATCGATTTGGCGGCGTTGATGACGCTGCTCGCCGAGCGCGAGATCAACGAAGCCTTGCTGGAGACCGGTGCGACCCTCAGCGGTGCCATGTTGCATGCGGGATTGATCGACGAACTGATCATCTATATGGCCCCGATCCTGATGGGGGATAGCGCACGTGGGCTGTTCCACACCCCGGGGCTGGAGGCAATGGCCGATGTGGTACCGTTGGCCATCAGCGATATTCGTCCCATCGGCGAGGATTGGCGTCTCACCGCGCGCATCGCCGAGAGGCGATACAAGCCTGCCTGATTGCTGTATCTTTGCAGATTCCGTCCTGACCAAGAGCGACCATGTTTACCGGCATCATCCAAGCAGTGGGCACCATCGCTGCGCTCGAAGCGCAGGGCAGCGACCTGCGGCTGCGGGTGCGTAGTGGCAAACTCGACCTCGGCGACGTGCAGCTGGGTGACAGTATCGCGGTCAACGGCGTCTGCCTCACCGCGGTGGCGTTGCCGGGTGACGGCTTCTGGGCCGATGTCTCCGCTGAAACACTCGCCCACACCACCTTTGCGCAGTTGAAGGTGGGGCAGCGGGTCAATCTGGAGAAGGCGCTCACCCCGACCACGCGTCTCGGTGGCCATCTGGTGAGCGGCCATGTGGATGGCATCGGTGAGGTGGTGGAGCGCTACAGCGATGGCCGCTCCGAACGCTTTCGCATCCAGGCGCCGGGTGGACTCGCGAAATATATTGCCGGCAAGGGCTCCATCTGCATCGACGGGGTCAGCCTGACGGTGAATAGCGTGGAGGGGGCGATCTTTGCGCTAAACATCGTGCCGCACACGTTACAGGAGACGATCATTGGCGAATATCGCCGCGGCAGTCGCATCAACCTGGAGGTTGATCTCATTGCCCGTTATCTGGAACGGCTACTGCTCGGTGAGCAGGCAGCCGAAGGTAAACCGCAGGGTGGCGGCATCACGCTCGGTTTTCTCGCCGAGCACGGCTTCATGAAATAGTTGCGCGACATCGTGTCGCACTAAACGTTGAATCACGGGTCACTATGGCACTCAACAGCATCGAAGAGATTATCGAAGACATTCGCCAGGGCAAGATGGTCATCCTGATGGATGATGAGGATCGCGAGAACGAAGGTGATCTGATCATGGCCGGTTCGCTGGTGCGGCCCGAGGATATCAACTTCATGGCGCGCTATGGGCGTGGCCTCATCTGCCTGACACTCACGCGCGAGCGCTGCCAGCAGTTGCGTCTGCCGCTGATGGTGAGCAATACCAATGACAAGCACAGTACCAACTTCACCGTCTCCATCGAGGCGGCGCAGGGGGTGACCACCGGCATCTCCGCCTACGACCGCGCCCTTACTGTGCGTGCCGCAGTGGCACCCAATGCCAAGGCCGACGATGTAGTACAGCCCGGCCACATCTTCCCGTTGATGGCGCAGCCCGGTGGCGTACTCACCCGTGCCGGCCATACTGAAGCAGGTTGCGACCTGACTCGCCTCGCCGGCCTCGAACCGGCCGCGGTGATCGTCGAGATCCTCAACGAGGATGGCACCATGGCGCGCCGTCCCGACCTGGAGATCTTCGCCAAGCAGCATGGTCTGAAGATGGGCACCATTGCCGACCTCATCCACTATCGGCTGCAGAACGAGCCGACGGTGGAACGCGTTGCCGAGTGCAAGATGCCCACCGAATTCGGTGAGTTCCGTCTGGTCGCTTATAGGGATGTGTTCGACCGCGAGATGCACATCGCTCTGGTGAAGGGCGAGCTCCAGGGCGATAACCCGACCCTGGTGCGCGTTCACCTGCAGAACACCCTGTGCGACCTGTTCGACAACCGGCGCGGCGATTGCGGCTGGCCGTTGCGCGGTGCCATGCAGCGCGTGGCCGAGGCCGGCAACGGCGTGGTGGTGATCCTGCGCCAGACCGAGTCGGCCGAGCAGCTGATCCGTCACATCAAGACCTACGAGCTGATGGATCAGGGGTTTGAAAATTCGCCGCCGGAGAAGACCGGTGATCTGCGCAGCTACGGGATCGGCGCGCAGATCCTGCTCGATCTCGGCGTGCGCAAGATGCGCGTGCTGAGCGCGCCGAAGAAGATGCATGCACTTCCCGGCTTCGGCCTGGAAGTGGTCGGTTATGTGGAAGAGTGAACAACGCAAATAACATTCGAAGGGGAGAGTGTCATGGCTGAGATCAAAGAGTACGAAGGGATGCTGACCGTGAGTGGTGCGCGCTTCGGTGTGGTGGTGGGACGCTTCAACAGCTTTGTGGTGGAGAGCCTGCTCGATGGCGCGCTCGATACCCTCAAGCGTCACGGCACCAAGGAGAAGGATATCGAGATCGTGCGTGTGCCCGGTGCCTTCGAAATTCCGCTGATGGCCAAGCGCATGGCGGCGACCAAGCGTTTCGACGCGGTGATCGCCCTCGGCGCCGTAATTCGTGGTGGCACCCCCCATTTCGAATATGTGGCGGGTGAGTGCACCAAGGGGCTCGCCTCGGTGATGATGGAGTACGATATTCCGGTCGCCTTCGGTGTGCTGACCGTCGACACCATCGAGCAGGCCATCGAGCGCGCCGGCACCAAGGCGGGCAACAAGGGGGTCGAGGCCACACTCTCGGCCATCGAAATGGTCAACGTACTAAATCAGTTCGCTAAATGAGAAGAGGTTTTTCCGTGCCGGTAATCGAAATGGCGGTGCAGCAGTGAGTCGTGAACGCAGCAACGCGCGCCGCCGTGCCCTGCAGGCCCTCTATCAGTGGCAGCTGACGGGGCAGAGCCTGAGCGATATCGAAACGCAGTTCCTCCAGGAAGAGGATATGGCGAAGACCGATCTCGACTACTTCAAGGAGCTGCTCCATCAGATCCCCTCGCATATCACCGATCTGGAGGCGCACTGTCTGCCCCATGTGTCGCGTCCGATGGAGCAGGTCGATCCGGTGGAGCGCGCCGCGCTGCTGATCGGCCTGTATGAACTGCAGTACCGCCTGGACGTACCCTATCGGGTCGCCATCAACGAAGCGGTGGAGCTGGCCAAGAGCTTTGGTGCCGAGCAAGGCCACAAGTTCGTCAATGGCCTGCTCGACAAGGTGGCCAAACAGCTGCGCGCGGCGGAGTTCAAGGCCAAATCGAAATAGCCGTTGCGCAGGCACAGCAGTTGTTCCCTTCAGGAGTGTGAGTCCCCATGTCCCTCTCCGAATTTCAGCTCATCGAAAAGTACTTTGCCCGCCAGCGCATCCGCCGGGGTGATGTGGCACTCGGCATCGGTGACGATGCCGCACTGCTGCGCGTGCTGCCCGGCATGGAGTTGGCGGTCGCCATCGATGCGATGGTGGAGGGGCGCCACTTTCCGGCAGGCACCGACCCCTTTGCCATCGGCCACAAGGCGTTGGCGGTCAATCTCAGCGACATGGCAGCGATGGGCGCCGAACCGGCCTGGGCGACGCTGGCCATCAGTCTGCCGACCGCGGATGAAGCGTTTGTCGCACAATTTACCGATGGGCTCTTCTCCCTGGCGTACCGCTATGGTGTCGAGCTGGTGGGGGGCGATACGGTGCGCGGCCCGTTGATGGTGGTGGTGCAGATGCACGGCCTGGTACCGGCGGGCAAGGCGTTGAAGCGTAGCGGTGCCTTTCCCGGTGATGCCATTTATGTCACCGGCACCCTCGGCGATGCCGGTGCTGCATTGCAGCAGATCCTCAAGGGCGAGAGCTGCAACGCAATGCTGCGTTCCCGCCTTGACCGTCCCGAGCCGCGCGTGAAGGAAGGTATGGCGTTGCGCGAGATCGCCTCGTCGGCCATCGACATCTCTGATGGTCTGGTGGCCGATCTCGGCCATATCCTCGCGGCGAGCGGTTTTGGTGCGACCCTCGATGTGGAGGCGCTGCCGCTCTCCGCCGAGCTGCTCGATACGGTCGCCGATCGGGAGCAGGCGTGGCCACTGGCCCTCGCCAGCGGCGATGACTACGAGCTCTGCTTCACCGTCTCGCCGCATCGGGAGGCAACGCTGCATGCCCTAGCCAGTGAGTGGTCGTGCGGCATCACCCGCATCGGCATCATCGATAGCAAGGCTGGACTGCGCCTACTGCGAGGTGACGGTACGCCGTTCCCGCTGGCGGTGCGAGGCTTTGATCACTTTGCGGATGCAGAGCGTGGCCGATAAATACTCCCCACCACGGCTCAAGGCGCAGCTGCTGCGCGACCCCGTCCATTTCCTGGCGCTCGGTTTTGGCAGCGGCCTCTCACCCAAGGCACCGGGTACATTCGGCACCCTCGCGGCGATACCCATTTATCTGTTGCTAGATCAGCTCTCCCTGCTCATCTATCTGGGCATTACCGTCCTGCTGTTTCTGGCGGGCATAGTGATCTGCGACGGCTCCGCCAAAAAGCTCGGCGTGCACGACCATCCTGGCATCGTCTGGGATGAGGTGGTGGGCTTTCTTGTCACCATGACGGCGGCACCGGGCGGCGTCTACTGGGTACTCATCGGCTTCGTGCTGTTCCGCCTCTTCGACATTCTCAAGCCGTGGCCGATCCGCGCCATCGACCGGGGTGTCGCTGGCGGTCTCGGCATCATGCTCGATGACCTGTTGGCAGGGGTGATGGCGGCGCTGGTGCTTCAGCTAGGCGCCTGGTGGCTTCATTAGCATGGTGTAACGGCGAATACCTAAAAGAAAAGGCGCCTTGAGGCGCCTTTTAGCCGCGAGCAACCATTCACACTATGATTGCTGAGTCTTGTCGCGCTCGATGAGGGCGTAGGCAGAGTGGTTGTGGATCGACTCGAAGTTTTCCGATTCCACCACATAGGCGAGCACGCGGTTGTCCTTGTTGAGTTGCACGGCCACGTCGCGCACCATGTCCTCGACGAATTTCGGGTTGTCGTAGGCGCGCTCAGTGACATATTTTTCGTCGGGCCGCTTGAGCAGTCCCCACAGTTCGCAGGAGGCCTGCTTCTCCACCAGATCGATGATGTCCTCGATCCAGATGAACTCCTTGGAGTAGACCGTCACGGTGACGTGGGAGCGCTGGTTGTGGGCACCGTAGTCGGAGATCTTCTTGGAGCAGGGACAGAGGCTGGTGACCGGCACCACCACCTTCACCTTGACGCGCGGTTTGCCGTCGCGCAGCTCGCCGATGAAGGTGACGTCGTAATCCATCAGGCTCTCGACGCCGGAGACCGGGGCCTTCTTGTTGACGAAGTAGGGGAAGGCCATCTCGATGTGACCCGCCTCGGCCTCCAGTAGTTCGGTCATCTCCTTGAGCATGTCGCGGAACGACTTGACCGAGATCTCCCGTTCGTGGCGGTTGAGGATCTCCACGAAACGCGACATGTGTGTCCCCTTGAAGTTGTGGGGGAGGTT
>DASWUD010000269.1:0-4716 GCA_036401755.1 Gammaproteobacteria bacterium | reverse complement strand
CACGCAGCAGGAGGCCGTCGCAGAACTCGCCTCGGTGGTGGCCTCCGCCAAATGCGTGCTGCTCTGTTACGAGGCCGACGCCAACTTCTGCCACCGCTCGATGGTGGCCGATGCCCTCAAAGCGCAGCACGGCGCCAGAATCAATCACATTATTACAGCAGCAAAATAGGCGGACCTGCTTCCCTATTGAAGTCTTGTTGCTTCCATGTGCTCTGCTACTTCTCGTGCCAGCAAATCGCCAAGTTCATCCGCCTGTTGTTCACTGTAGATTACTTTGTCCACCGGTATCTTTCCGAGAATGCTTATCGCACTTTCGTAAGCGCTGATCAGCTCCTCTTCTTGCGGCCGCCCCACAAGAAAATACATTCTGAACTTCTCCTGAGCATTTGCGACGCTGGTTATTCTGCCAAGCCACCGGTGGGCCTTGTCTCTTATGCTCTCCGGCGAGCTCAAGTCAAAAGATACAGGCTCCAGGCAATGTAGAACTCCATTCTTCCAGGTATATTGGAAATCAATTTCATCATCTCGAACCGCGATCTTTGAAGGCTCAAAGTACTGCAAAAGCTGCCGCGCTTCGAGATCGCGCTTGAAGTGGCGCCAAACATCGTCTTCGGTCCTGCGCTCCCGCACACTGCGATCCTCATAGCGCATTACCATGCGCTCAAACAACCGCTCCAGGGTCTCGGCAGGATTGGTCGTCTTGCCTGCACCGGCTGTAGACCATTGCAGGGAACTGTCATCGGAAGGGAGTATCTTGTGCGCAAGGTCTTCAACTGACTCGATGCGCTCAAGTGCCAGCTGGCTAGAAATCTGTTCGCCCATCTCTTCAAAGCGAGCCTGGATATGCCGCATTAGCGACTTGAAATAGTCGGCATTGATTCCGGGAAATACCTTGTTGAGCCGACCATAGGTCGGACGGCACAAGGCGCTGGCATAGCGCGCCTGCGGTGCATATATGGCGACACCGACGTTTACGAATTCGCCGGTCGTAATATCGTGCACATAGCGCAAGATAGTATACGTGTAAGGGATCATGTTACTCATTGCAGTATCCTCCCGACCTCGGCCAAAGCCGCGTCGATATTGTCTCGCACTTGAGCGATATAACCCAGAGCCTCGTCAGCGACACCGCCGTCGTTGGTCCAGGCGGGTGGAAGCGCCTGGCGATAGTCATGGAGACGCTGGTCGGAGAGCGCCAGCCACGCGCCTTTGAACCGCGTTAGATCGACAGCTTTGCCTCGAAGTTCATTGTAGAAGACGTGCCGAACTGGCCCCTTGAGCCAATCCAATCCACCCGGTCGCCAGGGTGGCTGCCAACCGATAATTCCTTTCGTCACGAAGGCCAATTCATGGTCGAAAATGGCGAAATCTTTACCATTGAACTGGCAATTTGGATTCTCCACACGCCGATCCGGGTTCTGTATCAAGGCGTCGAACGCAAGGATTTCGATTGCCTGGGCGCGTGCCGCCTGGGGGATGGCTTTATCTTTCGGCAATACGGTAAAACCTGGCGGCAGCTTAGAGGAGCCGAAGGCAACCGGAACACTTTGGGCCACCCGTTCTGCGACCGCCGGGTCTCGTGCTCGAATCAGTTCGACGAATTCACCGTCGAATTCGACCAGCAACGGTTCCGGTACGGGCAAATCGAGGTCTGCCGCCAGCAGTGCCGCAATCGCCTCGGCCACCAGTCCGCCCAGCCTCCGCTCACAACCTGCCGAGAACTTGGCAACCAACTCTATCTCTTCGCCATTGGTGCGTTGTGCGCTCAACAGGCAGGGCCATGTCTTTCCCGAACCCATGCGGCGATCGAAGCGCACGGCCATTACGTTATCTAACATCCCTTCCTCCTTGAGCAGACATCAGCAGGCCAAAAGTCATTTTTCTTTATTCACAGCCGTTGATACCGGCATCCGATGGCAAGATTCCACACATATTCTTTCTGCAAACGTCAAAACTTAACCGTTCCCAATAACTTTCGCGATCTGTTCCATCGTACCCAAACCTGCACCATTCTCTTTCACAGCCATCAGGAACAGACAGCGCCCACCGCTCTTTTCCGCCCACACCTGCCCCACCGCGTTCTTCTCGCGGGAGTCGTCGTTCTGGCAAGGTCATGACGTCGATATCATCATCGGACTCACTAACAACCCCAAAAACAGCTGCCGCCTGCTGTGCCTCTATGGCGAAGCTCTCCCAGTTAGATTGCATCTCCTGCCACATTGCCTTGTCTGCAAATGATGCACCGTCCAAGCCTTTGCGCCCTGTCTCAGTAATAGCCGGATCAAGGCTGGCAATGTTGGTCAATTTCATTGCCAGCGCAGACGGTGTTCTACCGATCATCTCAGCGTACTTAATGATTTCAGGATTACGGGAGTGCATTTTTCCAAATGGCACTTGGCAGTATAGATTGAATGCCACTAACAGTTGCTGACGTGTCTAGCTGTTTTTAGCTGACATTCGCTTCTCCGAGTAGGTCTTATGACATCATTTTTTCTATGTGTGAAATGATTTATTCCATGTGGCCGACACTTATCACAGGTATACCTGATTTGGTCTTTTCATGTATGGCCTCTATTCGACCCAGAGTAAACCATCTGTTCTCTATATGTTCTATTGGGTGAGCCTTCTCTTGCAACCATTCAATCGCAGTTTTTGGAGCGGGTCGATGAAGTGCACTTCACCTGCCCCGCGTAGAGCGGGATCAGCGCCTTGAGCGCCTCCAGGTTGTCGCCCTGAATCAGCATGTTTTCGCTGGCCGGATCGCCATAGCTCAACTCAGGCACCGGCTCCAGCAAGCGGTAGGGCACCTGCTGCGCCTTCTTTACCGCTTCATTCTTGTTCTGCCAATCGAGTAAGTAATCAGTTCCAGATAGGCAGCTTGCGCCAGTCCTGCGGAAAACCCATGGCGTGTTCGTCAATGGTGTGCCGGGTGAGCAGGTCGCGCAGCTTGTTTTTGAAATGGTGGGTAAGGCATATCTTGTCCATCAGGTAGGCGAGCATCACCAGCGGGTTGTAGATCTTCTTGGCCGCCGACTGATCGCGGTTGAAGTTGTGTATCAGCCCCTGCGGGCGGCCGCCGGGGAGCGTCATCTGCATGGTGAAGCGGCGGTTCCACAGGCGGCTGTGGTGAGCGCAGGTGTTGCGTACCGTGTTGATGTGGTGCAGGAAGGAGATCAGTATCTTCTCATCCAGTTCATATGCATTGGCAATGCGCTTTCTGTCCTGGCGCAACTTGAGGTTGTCGTAGAACTTGGAGAGCTGGCCGAAGGAGATCACCTCGACGATGGCCCAGATGGGCGGCGTGGTTTCGTCGTAGGTGTCGATCAGGTGGGTGATGAAGGTCTCGCGGCTGCGGCCGATCTCGCCGGTCAGCGTGCCCAGGGTGCGCAGGTATTCGTGCTGGTCCTCGAACAGGCTGCTGTTCAGGTGGGCGTGCGGACCGTAGTTCAGTGCAAGGTGATACGCCCACTGGGTTCTGACAGAGACCTCCACCCGCTCGATGGCGTCCAGCACCAGCAGCCGCAGTTCCCGGTCAAACACGTAGAGATCGACAATGTGATCGAAATGGGTGCCCGGCTTGAACTGGTGGGGCTGGTGGCTCGCCTCGAAGGGCAGCCAGTAGCCGGAGAGCCGGTAGTAGTTGAGATGTTGCAGGAAATGCTTGGCGCGATCCCGGTCTGGAATCGTCATGCCGCGCTGGATAAGGATATCGGCCTGTTGGTCCAGGTCTGTCGGGGGCTTGGTGAACCGCATTTTTCAGCCCCCAGAAATAGCGACCCCCCAGGGTGCGCCGTTCTGATGAGAGGCGTGGGGGGTGTTGTTGCAGGCGATTGTAGTTAGTCTGGCCGTCATTGCAAATATAATTCCGTTTATAACTAATAAATATTGCTTATAAAAATATTCTTCCCTGATTCTACCCATAGGGCTCACCGACTGGGCTCTATATTTTTAAAAATGAAAATATGGCGTAAACATCACGCCCATATTTTTGGATATGGAAATATGCACCAACATAACGGCGCCATATTTCCATATCTTCTCAACTGCTAATTCTGGCGAAATTAGCAGTTCGTTAGCATTTCAAAGCAGCTCTCACAGGCTCGCGCCGTTACCAAATCGTCTTCAGTAGCGGGCTTGTGCGCAGCTTTTCGTCGCACGTGAGCAATACCGCACCGGCCGTCACTGCCGTGGCGGCGATCAGCCGGTCGGCAGGGTCGCCGTGCGGTAATTCGATCCGCGCCGAGGCGGCGGCGATCTCCGGGGTGATGGGCAACGCCTGCACACCGCGCGCGTCGAGGGCGAGGCGGCAGAAGGTGGCGGCGTCGGTGCCGGGGTCGAGCCGCCCCTTGGCGACGAGCATGGCGATCTCCCATAAGGAGATGTCGGCGCAGGCCAGCTTGCCATCCGCTTCGCCGCGAACAAGTGCATCACGAGCGGCTGGGCTCAGGCGCTCGGGGGTGAGTGCGTCGAAGATCAGCACACAGGTGTCGAGGAGGATCACCGCATGGCTTCCCAGTCGGCCTCGATGGGAGTGATCACGTCACCCACGCGCGCCTTACCGCGCAGGGCCGCCAGCTGCTCCTTGGCATCAGCGCGGGTATCGCGGGCGGCGACCAGCCGGGCCACCACACGGCCACGGCGGGTGACCAGGATCTCTTCGCCCCCCTCGGCGCGAGCCACGTACTCCGGCAGGTGGTTGCGCAGATCGCTGACGTT
>DASWUD010000268.1:0-1695 GCA_036401755.1 Gammaproteobacteria bacterium | reverse complement strand
CGAACAGATCCGCACCCGTAATGAACGTCTTACCGCCGAAGCGGCCGAGTTGCAGCTGCAGGTGGAGCAGATCAATGAAGAGATGGAGATGGCGCGTCAGCGCTTGCATGAGGCGCTCGGTCGCATGGACGAGCTGGCGCGTCAGCGTGACGAGCTGACGCGCCGCCGCGACGACCTGCGTGATGCGCTGGAGCGTGCCCGTCAGCAGGCGCGCAGCGATCGTGACAATGCCCACGGCCTCAATGTTCGTATCCAGACCATGCGCGCCGAACTGGAGTCGACCCGCCAGGGGCTGGAGCGCATGGATGCGCAGCTGCTGCAACTGGCCGAGCGGCGCGAAGAGCTGCGTATGACCCTCGCCGAGGGCGATGCGCCGATCCGCCTGAAGAGCGAAGAGCTGGCCGAACTGCTCGACAAGCGTATGGCGGTGGAGAATCGCCTCAGTGATGCGCGCCGCGCGGTGGAAGAGATCGATCACCGCCTGCGCGAACTGGAAGGGGAGCGCCTCAACGCCGAACGCACCATGCAATCGATTCGCGGCGATCTGGAGCGGATGCGTATGGGCTGGCAGGAGCTGAAGGTGCGTCGCCAGACGCTGCAGGAGGCAGTGATCGAGGCGGGCTTCGAGATCGAAGCGGTGTTGCAGTCACTGCCGCAACAGGCCGATATCAGCAGCTTTGAGCAGCAGCTCGATGCGGTGACGCAGCGCATCGCGCGCCTCGGCCCCATCAACCTGGCGGCCATCGACGAATTCACCCAGCAGTCGGAGCGCAAGACCTATCTCGATGCCCAGTTTGCCGACCTCACCGAGGCACTGGAAACGCTGGAGAACGCCATTCGCAAGATCGACCGCGAGACGCGCACCCGTTTCAAGGAGACCTTCGATCTGGTCAACAAGGGGCTGCAGGAGAAGTTCCCGCGCCTGTTCGGCGGCGGTCACGCCTATCTGGAGCTGACCGGCGAGGATCTGCTCGATACCGGCGTCACCGTCATGGCGCGTCCACCCGGCAAGCGCAACAGCACTATCCATCTGCTGTCGGGCGGCGAAAAGGCACTCACCGCCGTGGCGCTGGTGTTCGCCATCTTCGAGCTCAACCCGTCGCCGTTCTGTCTGCTCGACGAGGTGGACGCGCCGCTCGACGAGGCCAACGTCGGCCGCTTCTGCAACATGGTGCGCGAAATGTCGCAGCAGGTGCAGTTCATCTTCATCACCCACAACAAGGCGACCATGGAGCTGGCGACTACACTCTCGGGTGTCACCATGCACGAACCTGGGGTGTCACGCCTGGTGGCGGTGGATGTGGATGAGGCGGTGGAATTGGCGGCGGTGTAACTAAGCGGACGAGCGATGATGGATGATCTGCGACTTGTGCTGGTTTCCCTGGGTGTGGTGCTGCTCGGCCTGATCTATCTTTGGGGAAAGAGACGTAACCGCAGAGAGGAGTGGGATATTCCTGCCGGTGCGGATCTGCACGGCGAGCGGGTCTTTCCCGAGGAGAGTAACGCGGATGATGAGTGGGAGATCATCCCGCTTTCTGCCGCCCGCGAGCCACGTCTCGACGATGGCGCCTTGGAGCAAATGCGTGGCTTCGGTCCGCAGGCGGAGCCACTGGGTGACGAAATTCCCACCCTTACGGAGGTGGTAGGCGCGGCAAAACAGCCCAAGCCACTCCCCGAGATCGTGGTGGCACTGAC
>DASWUD010000267.1:0-6382 GCA_036401755.1 Gammaproteobacteria bacterium | reverse complement strand
CGCCATAGGTGCGGCTTCACCACCCAGCCATGGCGCCTTCATGCGGCTCCAGGTGGGGCTGTTGATGGCCATGTCCATGTCGCGGGCGAAGATAGCGAAGCCGTCATAGCCATGGTACGGGCCGGAGTAATCCCACGAGTGCATCTGGCGGAAGGGGATGCCCATCTTCTGGAAGATGTATTTCTCCTTGATGCCGGAGCCGATCAGGTCGGGCTTAATCTTCTTGACGAACTCTTCGAACTCGTAACCGGTAACGTCGTCATAGATCAGGGTCGCGTTGCCCATCTCCTTGATAGTGCGGTCGTAGTCGTCGTTGTGAGCGAACTCGTAACCGGTACCAACCACTTCCATGCCGAGGTCCTCGTAGGCGCCGATGACGTGACGCGGACGCAGACCGCCGACGTAGAGCATCACCTTCTTGCCGGCAAGACGCGGCTTGTACTTGTCGATCACCGCCTGCATCAGCGGCTGATACTTGGCGATCACCTTCTCGGCGTTGGCCTTGATGGTGTCGTCGAAGTGGGCAGCGATGGCGCGCAGCGATTCGGCGATCTTGGTGGGACCGAAGAAGTTGTACTCCAGCCAGGGAATGCCGAACTTCTCTTCCATGTAGCGGGAGATGTAATTCATGGAGCGGTAGCAATGGAGCAGATTGAGCTTCACCTGTGGGCACGCTTTCATCTCTTCGACGGTGCCGTCGCCGGACCACTGCGCTACCACATTGAGACCCATCTCTTCGAGCAGGATGCGCGAGGACCAGGCGTCACCGCCGATGTTGTAGTCACCGATGACGGAGACATCGTACTTGCCGCCCTCTTTCTTCTCCACGCCTTCCAGCATGTGGTCACGGATGGCGTCGTTGGCGATGTGGTGGCCGAGCGATTGGGAGACGCCACGGAAACCTTCGCAGCGCACCGGCACCACCGGCTTGTTCAATTCTTTGGCCGCTTTTTTCGATACCGCTTCGATATCGTCACCGATCAGGCCGATGGGGCATTCGGATTGCACCGAGATTCCCTTGTTGAGAGGGAACAGGGTTTCCACTTCTTCGATCAGCTTGGCGAGTTTCTTGTCGCCGCCGAACACGATGTCCTTCTCCTGGAAATCGGAGGTGAAGTTCATGGTGCCGAAGGTGTTCACGCCGGTGGTACCGACGTAGTAATTACGGCGGCCGGCGCGCGAATATTGTCCGCAGCCTACCGGGCCGTGGGAGATGTGGATCATGTCCTTGATGGGGCCCCACACTACGCCCTTCGATCCTGCGTAGGCACAGCCACGGATGGTCATTACACCGGGCAGCGATTTGCGGTTGGAGGTGATGCACTTGTTCGATTTGTCGGCGCTGGCATCGTTGGCCGTCAAATGCTTGGCGCGATCTTCTTTCGCCTCGGCGGGATAGACCTCCAGCACCTCGGCAATGAGGGCTTCGGTCTCTTCACGGGTCATAACTGTCATGTTGGTCTCCTTATCGCCGCCCAATCCGGCGGACGATGAAACAGATCGATGTAGGATGGGTGGAACCCATCACGCTTGCGGGCACGGTGGGTTTCGCTCACGCTCCACCCACCTTACCGGCGCATCAGGCGTTGGCAGCCAGTTCGGCGGCGGTCTTGCCGACGATGCTGGTGTCTTCCACTTCCATGATGCCGAACTCCATCAGCAGGTCTTCCAGTTCGTCCATGGTGAGCGGAGTGGGGATCACAAACTTCTTGTTGTTGATCACCTTCTGCGCCAGGGCACGGTACTCGTCGGCCTGCGGCTGCTTTGGGTCGTACTCGATGACCGTCATGCGGCGGATCTCGGCATGCTGCACCACGTTGTCGCGCGGTACGAAGTGGATCATCTGGGTGCCCAGCTTCTCGGCCAGTGCGATGATCAGCTCGTCTTCACGATCGGTGTTGCGGCTGTTGCAGATCAGACCCGCGAGACGCACGCCACCGGAGTTGGCGTACTTCACGATACCCTTGGAGATGTTGTTGGCGGCGTACATGGCCATCATTTCGCCGGAGCAGACGATGTAGATCTCCTGCGCCTTGTTCTCGCGAATGGGCATGGCGAAACCGCCGCACACCACGTCACCGAGCACGTCATAGAAGACGAAATCGAGGTCTTCGTCATAGGCGCCTTCTTCTTCGAGGAAGTTGATGGCGGTGATCACGCCACGGCCGGCGCAACCCACCCCGGGCTCAGGACCACCGGACTCGACGCACTTGATGCCGCCGTAACCGACGGAGAGTACATCCTCCAGTTCCAGGTCCTCGACCGAACCGGCTTCAGCGGCCAGGTGCATGACGGTGGTCTGCGCCTTGGAGTGAAGAATCAAACGGGTGGAGTCGGCCTTGGGATCGCAACCGACAATCATTACCTTCTTGCCTGCTTCAGCGAGGGCGGCCACCAGATTTTGCGTGGTGGTGGATTTACCAATCCCCCCCTTGCCGTATATCGCACACTGTCGTAGTGCCATGGTATGTTCTCCTTGTGTTGGGAGTTGTAGCTGCTGCCGATAGCTATTCAGCAAGGCGTGTGCCAGCCACGAAACAAACAACCAACAAACTGATATTCAAAACAATTTCAGGAGATGTGCCGTTCGTCAGGCACGGTATCGAACAACACAAACGCTTTGTTCCTGTATGGTTACCTACAACACCCTGACCACGCTGCCCGACTATGCGCGCCTGCCCATCAACCGCTGCAACCTGCCGGCGGTGATCCTGGGCAGTCTCACCTATCAACGTCATCCCACGCCGCTGCTGCTCGATGGTGTGAGCGAACTCCATCACGATCTTTTTTACCATTTGCGTAAATTCGAACAGTGCGATGAACGTGCCAGGATATTCATGCGCTACATGGCGGCACACTTCTGCCTCGATGCCTTGGACGACGCCGGTTATTCACCGGCGAACCGGATCGATCGTGGCAAGGCCGACTATCTGCGCCTGTTGCGCGGCTGGTTTTTCGATACAGATGGACGTGAGGGGGCGGTGTGGAAGGGGTGGGTAGAATCGCGTTTCGGCCTGCTACCACGCTTTCACGGTGTGCCGATCCACTCCCCCAACGAGGAGAGCTATCGTGCCTATCTGGAAGCACGTGGTGCCGGGCTCTACAACACCAATGCACTGGAGGCGCAGCTTGACCTGCTCTACAGCTATTGCCAGTACGAATTAGCGTTGCGCTATCCCGGACAAACCCACCTGCATCTTTACCGGGGGGTGAACCATATCACCGATCATGAGACACTCGGCGAGATCGATCGCCATCACAAAGTGGTGCTGCTCAACAATCTCACCTCCTTCACCACCGAGCGTGCGCGCGCCGACGAGTTCGGAGATGTCGTCATCGCCGTGGAAGTCCCCCTGGCCAAGATTGCCGCCTTCGATCAATTGTTGCCGCTGTCACTCAAGGGAGAAAACGAGATGATGGTGATTGGCGGGGTTTATTCGGTGCTGGTCAGCCACTAGTAGTTGCTGACGACGGGCTGGCTCCGCCACACCTTCGCTATCGAGCAGTTTAACTGCAGTCAAATCCCTCTCACGCTCCGTTCCCTGCGCCGCAGCTGCAGAAAGCCGCCTTGTATGTTTTGCGACAATCCGCTTTACCTTCCCACACTTCACACCTAATAGCGCTAAAGATGAACACGTCAATCGAGTTGACGCAAGATGAGTGAATATCTCCCGGCCAGGCAACCCCACATCTTTTCAAATAGTTATGGCTTCTCTGGCGGTGCTGAATGGCCACCGCGTGTTCCCGAGATACGATCTGGGATATTTGGCCCGTCTCTTGCCTTGTATGGTTAAACCCACAGGAGAAGCGCCATGGCACCATCCCCCTTTGCAGCGATCGTTACAGGACTACGTGATGGCACCATCGTCCCCTATCTGGGCGCAGGGGCACTGAGCGGCAGCACCCATGCCGTCAGCAAGATGCCGATCCCCGCCAACAGTGATGAGCTGATCCTGGCCATCAACCGCGGCAAGCCGATGGCAGCGAAGTTGATGTATGAATTTCCCCGCGCGGCGATGCACATCGAGTTGAAGAGTGGCCGCAACGCCGTCAACCGCGCCCTCACCACGCTCTATGATGATGCGGCGTGGAGCACGCCAGAGCTGTATCAATGGTTGGGCGCCCTTGACCTCCCCTACCTCATCGACATCAACCGCGACACGCTGCTGCAGCGCCTCTACACCCAGCGCCCGCACTACCTTGTAGAAGGTGTAGCCCGTATCGCCGGTACCGATTACCGTTTCCGTATCTACCGCTATCAGGATGGCCACTATCAGGAGATTGCCCAGGAGGAGATGCGCGCAGGCGTGCCGCTCCTCTTCAAACCGATGGGCTCACCCTGGCCCGCCCCTAATTACATCGCCTCCGATGCCGACTACGTGGACTACATCACCGAGCTGATGGGCGGCTTTGCCATTCCGAAATTCATCAAGGAGTACCGCAAGCAGAAGCAGTATCTGTTTCTCGGCCTGCGCCTCAACCGCGACACCGAGCGCATGGTGATGAGCGAGATCACCCGCTTCGGTGGGGCACCACTGGGCTGGGCGCTCATCGAAGCACCCACCGCCAAAGAGCAGCGCTTCTGCGACAAGATGAACATCACCCTCATTGCGTCGGGCATCGCAGAGTTGCTTGCCGTCGCGCAGGGAAAGGAACTGGAGGTCTCCCGTTGATGGCGCGCTTCACTCCCTGCTTCGGCCGCACTGTCTGTCGCGACGACGGCGTGCGCTGCCTCGCCTGTAACCGCTCCCTCGCAGAAATTGCCAGGACAGGCGAGGTGGTGGAGGCGGTCACGCGCTTGCTCGAAGAGCTGAACTACGAGAACCCGGAGCAGTTCCTCGCCTACCTGAGCGCCAAAGTGACGAAGAAACTGAAGGCCCGCAACGGAAAGGGGTGAGCGTGGCAGAAGCTGTCGTCACCGCGTGTAGGGGCCGGAAGACGCCCGCAACGTCTCCTCTGTTTGCGGACCTTCAAGAGGCTGGCTGGAGACCGCTCATCACTGAGCGGTCCTGACCAGTTCGACGCCGTCGACCACCATCTTCCAGAGATCGCCCTCCTGATAGGGTGGTCTACTCACGATAAACACGGTACTCATTGGCCCGACCCCCACCGTGAAATTGTCGCCCTCAAAGCCCTTGAGCGGTCCTTCGATTGAGGTGGTTACCCCCTTTTCTTTGAGGCGCTTGTAACGTACCGAACCATCCTGGGTGATCAGCAGGTACATGGTTTTCTCCTGCCATTCGCCCACATAGCTGGCCTTTTCCGCAGGTACCGGTTTGGCACAACCGACGAGGGTCAGGGTAAACAGCAGCAGCGCCCATTTAAAGACTTTCATAGAACCTCCCTATTAGCTGTTGTTATTACTCCGTGAGTATATCTGTGCAGGGAGCAGAAGGTAATCAGCTCCTTAATAGAGTTCTCTGTCGTCCAACAGTCACGTCCCCGTTTCTCGTGGCAACAACCACTGTGGCCTAACTGCCCTGATTGGCGAGCAGCAGGAGCGCACGTGCCTGCTCCCTGCAGCGATCCGCGCTCTGTTTGTCGAGGCCCTTTAGCCACCGGGCAGGAATTGCGTCAAGGCCGTAGTAGGCGCCGCCGATCATGCCGACGATAGCCCCGGTGGTATCGGCGTCACCGCCCCGGTTGACCACGTCGATAAGGCACTCTTCGAAGGTGTCGGTGTCGAAGAAGGCCTGAAATACGGCGCGCAGGGTGTGGACGATATAGCCGCTCGGGTTGTCGGCATTGCGTTGGCGGAATAGAAATTCGGGATGTCGCTGCGTCAGAGCGCGCACCGGACCAAACAGGAGTTCGACTTTGCTGGCACCGGCCAGCGCCATCTGGATCAGCTGCACGACGCATAACGTGCCGGCATCAGAGAGTGGATTGTTGTGGGTGAGGTGAGCCTGCAGCGCGACGGCACTAGCGATTTGTTCGGTACTCTGACCGAAGGTGGCGAGCGCCACCGGCAACACACGCATGCAGGCGCCGTTGCCGGCATCGTGGTCGTTGGGCGCGACAGAGGTCGTGCCGTTGTTGCGGAAATTGAGGATGCCCCGGCGCACGGTGTTGCCGATATCAACCGGCTTGGCACGCATCCAGGCGTCGAAGGCGGCACCCATGGCATGGGGCTCGATGGTGCGCGCGGCCAGGATCGCCTCCCCCAGCGCCAGGCTCATGGTGGTATCGTCGGTTACCTGACCGGGCTTAAGCCCCAGCCAGCCGCCACCGATGATGTCGCGGTGGACGCCGTATTCGCTCCTGATCTCGCGCGGCGTCATGAACTCCACCGTGGCCCCCAGGGCATCGCCACTGGCGAGGCCGAGATAGGCGGCAATGGCGCGCTGCTCGATGTCATGCATGACTGGGACTGGTGATGGGT
>DASWUD010000266.1:0-4278 GCA_036401755.1 Gammaproteobacteria bacterium | reverse complement strand
TGCGCGTTGCGCGTCTTGAGGCGCCCATCCTGGGGGCGGCGCTTTTCCGCAATATCCATGCGCCCGAGGATCTTGATACGGGTGGTGACCGCGGCCCCCACCGCGGGCGGGATCTGGTAGACCAGCTGCATCACTCCATCGATGCGAAAACGCACATTGGTCTGTTCGCGGCGCGGCTCGATATGGATGTCGCTGGCGCGTTGCGAATAGGCATACTGCAGCAGCCAGTCGACGATGTTGATGATGTGTTGATCGTCGGCATCAAGCTTGCCCGCTTTACCGAGCTCCATGAGCTGTTCGAGATTTTGCATCCCGCTGCGCCCGCTTTGGCGGCTGTCATCGACCGCCGAACGCACCGAGCGCGACAGGGTGTAGAACTCCACCAGATAGTTGGCGATCTTCTCGGGATCGGCCATCACCCTTTTGATAGAGCGTCCGGTGAGCCGTGCCAGCTCGCGCGCCCACTCTTCCACATACGGTTCTGCAGTAGCGATGGTGATCTCGCTGAGCGAGAGTTCCAGCGCCAGAATATTGAAACGTCTGGCGTAGGCATAGGACATCACCCCGGTGATGGCCGGTATATCGATCTTCAGCGGGTCGATGCGGACATAGGGCATCCCGGCCTTGCCCGCCTGCCACTCGCAGAGGGTTTCGAGATCCAGCAGTCGTTGTGGATTGCGCGCATCGGGCCACTTGTGATGGGCAATGGTGATGAGCGGGTGCTCGCTCTGCCGTGAAGCGGCGACCACCGCCATCAGAGTGCGACCACGTTCGGCATCGAGCAGGCCATCAGCGATCAGCCCCTCCACTACCTCTGCAAGTTGCAGTTTGTGCTCTGCAAGCTTTTTGTTTGCCATAAACTCCTCATTTCCCAATACGTTGTCTGGGCGCCGCCCTGCCACCTGTGGCTTCTCACCAACATGCATGAGTATTTAGCTGCGCTGTCTCACCCTGCTGCAACTTACACTTATCATCGTCTGTGTTGCCATAAGAGTTACTACAGGCTCCTCATTTGACACTCCACATCTACGAACTATATTCGAGAAACCTTCTTAATAAGGTCGCGCAGATCGTTCGTTTACCAGCGCGACCTTATTACTAGAAAGCCTGCCAGTGTCTGGCGCATGTCAGTGATATGCATTTATCCCTGACGATAGCGCCCGCAACTCTTGTATAACCTCACGAGGAGCAGAAAAATGAACATCAAGCATACTATCGCAGCAGTTCCTTTAGCAGTAGCGGGTTTGGCATTGCCGCTGGCGAGCTTTGCCGCCGCAAGTGACTGGATGGGCCCCTATATCGGTGCTCACGCCAGTTATCTCCAGGATAACAATGTCAAAATGGATAGTGGCGGTTCATCCTCCAACAGCTTCGACATGACAGGCGCTCTCGGGGGCGTGCAAGGCGGCTATAACTGGGCCTCCGGTGGCATGGTGCTAGGCATTCAGGCCTCTGCATCTGTCGGCGATGTAAATGGTGATACAGAGTGCGCTCCTGGCGCCGGTGTTCAATGCGGAGCAAAGATGGACCAGCTGTATACAATCACAGGCAAAGTGGGTGTACCACTCAACAACTTCCTATTGTATGCATCACTTGGCGGCGCATCTGCCCAGATAGAAGCCAAGCTATCCAGTGGCGGCGTTGAAATAACTGACTCCAACTACACAACCGGATGGCTTGCAGGACTCGGTGGGGCCATGGCATTCAACAACCATTGGAATGGCTTTGTTGAAGTCAATTATCTGGATTTCGGAAGCAACGATTATATTTCCGGATCCGGCATCAGCATCGAGAACAAGTTCTACGCGCTAAACCTAGGCGTGAATTACAAGTTCTGAGTAAGTCATCAAACGACTTCCGCCTGCGATTACTACTGATCCAGGCGGAAGCCACTTTCTCTTTGCGTAATACAAGAAAACTCGTTTGCACCTTCTCTACTCATTGTTTCTACAACTTGCGCACCCGTTTGACAGTGCACTCTGACGAACTATAGTCCATATACTTTTCTTGATAATTACTGCGCATCAATAGGTGATGTGCACATCACCTTACAGCCCCTCGCTGGCGCACACGTATATCTCCCTGACGCGGTTCTCAAGTTTCGTTTAACTCACAAGGAGCAACAGAAATGAACAGCAAACATACGATCGCAGCACTACCACTGGCACTCGCAACCTTGGCATTGCCGGTGGCAAGCTTTGCCGCGGCGAATGACTGGGCGGGCCCCTACATTGGCGCTCACCTTGGCTCAGGCCAGCAGAACAGCACCACGGTGGACTTCTCCGGCGGCGGCTCTTCAGACAGTTTCGATATGACGGGCCTTTTGGGTGGCGTGCAGGCGGGCTACAACTGGACTGCCGGTGGCGTGGTAGTCGGTGTCGAGGGAACGGCGTCAGCCGCGGATATCAGTGGTGATGGCAACTGTCCGAACACTGCCTACCAATGCGGCGCGAAGATGGATGAGTTATATACCATCCAGGGCCGCGTGGGGCTTCCACTCGACAGCGTCCTGCTCTATGCCTCACTGGGTGGCGCCTCATCGCATATCAAGGCGACGCGCGAAGGTCCCCAGAATTTTTCTTAATCAGATTATCAAACCGGCTGGCTCGCCGGGCTGGGTGGCGCAATGGCCATCACCAGTCATTGGAACGGCTCACTCGAACTGCAATATCTCGATTTTGGCAGCAATGATTACACGCTGGGCGGTGCCGACGTCAGCATTGACAACAAATTCGTTACTCTGACGCTCGGCGTCAATTACAAGTTCTGATCAATACAAGTAAGTTTTGAGCCTGATTGCTGCCTTCCCTGTAGCAATCAGGCTCTCTATCAAAACAATTATTTTCCCCTCGCATTAATCACGCTCCATCCTCGTGGTAACAACCTGGCCGTCATCCACGCGTGTGTCGGGCGGCCGACGGCTATTCGCGGGTCAACTGGTTTGAATCTGCTGTACTCCTCAGCGGCCAGTACCGATAATCTCCGCACTAAACGTCAACGTGAACACCCATGCCTCTTTCGCAAAAGTATCGTATTGCCATCGTCGGTGGCGGTCCGGCCGGCTTGATGGCCGCAGATGTTTTATCTCGCGCTGGCGCCCAGGTCGACCTCTACGATGCCATGCCTTCGGTGGGGCGCAAGTTTCTGCTGGCCGGCAAGGGCGGCCTGAACATCACCCACGCCGAGCCTTTTGATGCATTCGTGGCGCGTTACGGTACGCGACGTGAACCCATCGCCCGCCTGCTGGAGCGGTTTGGCCCCGTCGCGCTGCGCCACTGGGCGCATCAGCTCGGCATCGAAACCTTCATCGGCAGTTCAGGGCGCGTCTTTCCGCGGGAGATGAAAGCCGCGCCGCTGCTGCGCGCCTGGCTGCACCGCTTGCGTGAGGCGGGGGTGCGCTTTCACATGCGCCACCGCTGGCTCGGCTGGCGAGAGGGTTCGCTGCTGTTTCAGAGTCGGGAGGGGGAAACCGTGGTACAGCCCGATGCAGTGGTGCTGGCCCTCGGTGGTGGCAGCTGGAGGAAGCTCGGTTCCGATGGTGCGTGGGTCACCCCTCTGCAGCAGGCGGGGATCAGCATCGCCCCACTGCGGCCCGCCAACTGTGGCTTCGACGCAGTGTGGAGCGACCACTTTCGCCAGCGCTTTGCCGGCGCCCCGCTCAAGTCGGTGACGCTCCACTTTACCGATGCGCAGGGCATCACACAGCAGCGCCAGGGCGAGTTTGTGATCACCGACCACGGCGTCGAGGGAAGCGTCATCTACGCACTCTCGGCCGCGCTGCGCGATACCATCACGGCGCAAGGCTCGGTGACGATACACCTTGACCTGCTGCCGGGGCGCAGTGCCGAGCACGTCTATAGCGAGCTATCTCATTCGCGTGGTGCCAAATCGCTCTCGACCCACCTGCGCAGTCGTCTCGGTATCGACGGCGTGAAGGCCGGGCTCTTGCATGAGGTCGCCAGCAAAGAGCAGCTCCACGACTCAAGGCAATTGGCCCAGCTGCTCAAGGCGTTGCCGCTCCGGCTGGAGGCGCCACGCCCCCTGGACGAGGCGATCAGCAGTGCCGGCGGGGTGCGCTTCGAGGAGCTGGATGAACACCTGATGGTGCGCAGCCATCCGGGGCTGTTTTGTGCCGGCGAGATGCTCGACTGGGAGGCGCCCACCGGAGGCTATCTGCTCACCGCCTGTTTTGCCTCGGGCGTGGTGGCGGGGGAAAGTGTAATAACGTGGCTTCAGCAGCCGCGCGAAAAGTGAAAAGAGAGAGCGCTCTCCGCAGTC
>DASWUD010000265.1:0-10384 GCA_036401755.1 Gammaproteobacteria bacterium | reverse complement strand
TCTTAGCCAAGAGAGAAATCCTCTATTCAGTCTTACCAAACAAAAGGCCGCGCGCCACGTGATGTGGCGGCGGCCTTGGGTGAATCAGATCAGATCAACCAGCCGAGTGGGCATTGACGTAGTCAATGGCCTGCTGGACGGTGGTGATCTTCTCGGCATCTTCGTCCGGAATCTCGGTTTCGAACTCTTCTTCAAGAGCCATAACCAGTTCGACGGTGTCGAGGGAATCGGCGCCCAGATCATCGACGAAAGAGGAGCTGTTCTTTACTTCTTCCTCTTTAACACCCAGCTGCTCTACAACGATCTTCTTGACGCGCTCTTCGACAGTACTCATGACGTACATTTCCTCCAGATGGATAAAACCTTCGGTTAACCGGCGATATTTTATTTAAAACCGCCGAGGGATGCCAGCAGTATCTATGCGGCGAAACCACATCTAATATTGCGTGCATCCCGTTGAATTGAAAAGGGTAATCAGCCCATGTACATTCCGCCATTGACGTGCAGGGTCTCGCCAGTGATGTAAGCTGCGCCGGGTGATGCAAGGAAAACCACGGCAGCAGCGATCTCTTCGGGATGACCAAGACGGTTGAGGGGAATCTGGTTCAGCAGCGCCGTTTTGTGTTCTTCGGGCAGCGCGCGGGTCATGTCGGTATCGATGAAGCCGGGCGCCACGGCGTTGACGGTGATGCCGCGCGAGCCCACTTCTCTGGCCAGTGATTTGGTGAAACCGATCATCCCCGCCTTGGCGGCGGAGTAGTTGGTTTGTCCGGCATTGCCCGAACAGGCAACCACCGAGGCAATGTTGATGATGCGCCCCTTGCGTGCCTTCATCATGGCGCGCAGACACGCCTTGGAGAGACGGTAGGCGGAGCTGAGGTTGGTGTCGATGATGTCGTTCCACTCCTCGTCCTTCATACGCATCAGCAGGTTGTCGCGGGTGATGCCGGCGTTGTTGATGAGGATGGAGATGGTACCGAACTCCTTCTCGACCTGGGCGATGGCCGCGTCGATGCTCGCCTGCTCGGTGACATTCATCACCAGCCCCACGCCCTTGATGCCCTCGGCTTTGAAGCTTTCGCTGATCTGGGCAGCGCCCTTTTCCGAGGTGGCGGTACCGATCACGGTAGCGCCGGCCTTGCCGAGCTGCAGGGCAATCGCCTGTCCAATGCCGCGGCTCGCCCCGCTCACCAATGCAATTTCATTCTGTAGCATTCTTTATCTCCCTTATGCGAGTTCACTCTTGGCCTGTTCTAGGCCGGCCGGATCATAGACCGCCCAGGTCGCCATCTCTTTGACGATACGTTTGTTGAGCCCCACCAGCACCTTGCCGGGTCCGCACTCGACCAGTTGAGTCACACCGCTAGCCGCCATCTTTTCGATAGTCTCCACCCAGCGCACTGGGCTGTAGAGCTGGCGCACCAGGGCATCGCGGATGGCATCAGGCTCACTGGCCATGGTGACATCGACATTGTTGACCACAGGAATCGCAGGTGACTTCACGGTAATCGACTTGAGACGCTCGGCCAGTTTGTCCGCCGCCGGCTTCATCAACGCGCAGTGGGAGGGTACGCTGACCGGCAACAGCAGCGCACGTTTGGCGCCTGCCGCCTTGGCCAGCTCTACAGCGCGGTTGACCGCACCGCTCTTGCCCGCCACCACCACTTGGCCGGGCGAATTGAAATTGACGGCGGAGACCACCTCGCCCTGCGCGGCCTCATTGCAGACAGCGAGCACCTGGGCATCCTCAAGACCGAGGATGGCGGCCATCGCCCCTTCACCTGCTGGTACCGCCTCCTGCATCAGGCGACCGCGCTCGGCGACCAGTGCCACCGCGTCGGTGAAAGAGATGGCACCGGCGCAGACCAGTGCGGTGTATTCACCGAGGCTGTGACCGGCCATCATCTTCGGCATGGCCCCGCCCTGGGCCTGCCAGATGCGCCAGGCGGCAACGCCGGCACAGAGCATGGCGGGCTGAGTAACGGCGGTGTTGTTCAGTTCGCTCTCAGGACCGTTCTGCACGATCTTCCACAGATCGTAGCCGAGGACCGCCGAGGCTTCGGCAAAGGTCTGCTCCACCTGCGGATAGGTCGCGGCGAGATCTGCCAACATACCGATCGACTGGGAGCCCTGACCGGGGAATACAAAGGCGAGTGACATGGTTGTGTCTTTCCTCTTTCTTTATTCTGTTTTAAGGCGATCAGAATTTGACCAGAGCTGAGCCCCAGGTGAAGCCACCACCGAAGGCCTCCAGCAGGATCATGTCGCCGCGCTGGATTCGCCCGTCGCGCACCGCCACATCGAGCGCCAGCGGCACGGAGGCAGCGGAGGTGTTGCCGTGGAACGGCACGGTCAACACCACATTATCCATCGACATGTTCAGTTTCTTGGCAGTGGCCGCAATGATGCGCACATTGGCCTGATGCGGCACCAGCCACTTGATGTCGCTCTTGGTCAGACCATTCGCCTCCAGAGTTTCATCAACGATGCGCCCCAGGGTGTTGACCGCCACCTTGAAGACCTCGTTGCCCTTCATCTGCATGAAGGCGCCTGCCTCCGGAAACCCGACAGATACCCCGCCGGAGACATCGAGCAGGTCGTGATACTGGCCATCGGCATGGAGGTGGGTGGAGAGGATGCCCGGTTGTTCAGAAGCCTGAATGATCGCGGCACCGGCGCCGTCGCCGAACAACACACAGGTGGTGCGATCGCTCCAGTCGGTGATGCGCGACAGCGTCTCCGCTCCCACCACCAGTGCGTTGCGCACTCCGCCGGCGCGCACGAATTTGTCGGCGATGCCGAGCGCATAGACAAAGCCGGTGCAAACTGCCTGCACGTCGAAGGCGGGGCAGCCGCGCACGCCGAGGCGCTGCTGCAACAGGCAGGCGGTGCTGGGAAAGATGAGATCGGGAGTGGTGGTGGCGACGATGATCAGATCGATTTCGTCCGCGCCAACCCCCGCAGCCGCCATCGCATTGCGCGCGGCCTGCTCAGCCAAGTCACAAGTGGTTTGCCCCTCGGCTGCAATGTGGCGCTCACGGATACCGGTGCGCTCGACGATCCACTCGTCTGAGGTGTCGACCATCTTTTCGAGATCATAGTTGGTCAACACTTTCTCTGGCAGATAACCGCCGGTACCGATGATGCGTGAGTATTTCAAACAGGTTGCCCCTCTGCCAGGTGGTGACTCAACTCTTGTTGGATTTTGATCGGAACGTTCTTGTGAACCTCGTGCACTGCTTCCCGTATCGCGTTAGCAAAAGAGAAGGCATCAGCGCTGCCGTGACTCTTGATAACGATGCCGCGTAATCCGACCAGACTCGCACCATTATACTCCCGTGGATCGAATCGGCTGCGAAATGCCTTCAAAACCGGCATGGCCACCAGGGCCGCCAGCTTGGTGAAGAGATTGCGCTTGAACTCCTGCTTGAGGGAGTGGCTAAACATCTTGGCCACCCCTTCACTGCTCTTCAGCGCGACATTGCCGATGAAACCGTCGCAGACCACTACGTCGACGGTACCTTTGTAGATGTCGTCGCCTTCCACATAACCCACGTAGTTGAGGTTGCTGGCCGCGAGCAGCTTGGCCGCCTCCTTCACCTGCTCGTTGCCCTTGATCTCCTCCTCACCAATGTTGAGCAGGCCCACGGTGGGACGCTCGATATTGTCGACGGCCTTGGTGAGCACCGAGCCCATTACGGCAAACTGCAGAAGATTTTCAGCTGAAGAGTCGACGTTGGCGCCGAGATCGAGCATATGGGTATGCCCGTTGATGGTGGGCAGCGCGGTGATGATGGCCGGGCGATCAATACCCGGCAGGGTTTTGAGCACAAAGCGCGCCGTGGCCATCAGTGCACCGGTATTGCCGGCACTGACACACGCCTGCGCCGCCCCCTCCTTGACCAGGTTGATCGCCACACGCATCGAGGAGTCTTTCTTGCTGCGTAGCGCTAGCGATGGCGAATCGTCCATCAGCACCACCTGCGAGGCATGGTGGATGGTCAGGCGCGGGTGTCCGTTTGGCGCAAGACGTCTCACCTCGTCGGCAAGCTGCTGCTGATCCCCCACCAGAATCAGGCAGAGATCGGGATCCTTGTTGAGTGATTGCATGGCCGCGGGAACGACCACACTGTAACCGTGATCCCCGCTCATGGCGTCGAGCGCGATAGTTGTTGTCATCAATATCAGTTCTTAGAACGGAAAACCGGCCCGGGACCTGAGGTCACGGGCCGGCAAGCGTTACTCAACCAGCGCAGTCAGGGGGTTACTCACCCTTGACGTTCAGCACCTTACGGCCGCGGTAGTAACCGTTGGGGGTGATGTGGTGGCGCAGATGGGTTTCACCACTGGTCGAATCCACCGACAGGGTCGGCGCGGTCAGCGCATCGTGTGCACGGCGCATGTCACGCTTGGAGGAAGATTTACGGTTCTGTTGTACGGCCATGATACCCTCGTCTGGCTTACGTTTGGTTGCGTTTCAATCCGGCGAGCACGGCAAAGGGATTTCCTTCAACCGCACCGCCCGAATCCGTTTTGTCGTTGACCGGGCCAGTCGGCACCGGGCACTGCCCTTCTGCATGTTTGGGCACTATCGGCAAAGACAGCATCAGTTCATCTTCGACGATGTCGCGCAGAAAGATCGGTTCACTGCCTACCGGCAAGGGCTCGTAGTAGGCGGGCAGCTCGCGCGTCTCACCTTCCCGGACTATTCCCAGCAGCAGTTCAGTACTGAGCTTTAACGGCAGCGGCCCCAAGCAGCGCTGACATTGCACCACCAGTTCGGCAGTGATATGGCCACGCATATAGCGAATGCCTTCATGATCGACGCCGAAACTGAGCGCGACCTCCGCTTCGCCGCCACGCTCCATTAACAGGGAGGAGAGCCGCTCCATCTCATTGAGGGCCAAGCGCCCCGTTAACTCCCTGCCCGTTTCGGCAAACCGCACAGGGTCGATATGAACCGGTAATCTTTCATCGAACATAGGCGGCGCATAATACTTGTGCAAATGCCCCCTGTCAAAATAAAACTTCAATAAAATCCGCCTGTTCCGCGCTTTCACCGGACTCAAAACTGCCTGCGGTGCAATGACGAGCAACCATCTTTGCGGAAGCCTCAATCCTTCTTTTTTTTCTTTCAATACAGAAGGTTAGCTCAATTCAGACAAGACCTGTCGTTCACTCAATCCTAAAGTGTAGCCTAGAAGCGGCCGAGCTATCCGCTTTACATTCACCCCTGTTACCATGCTGGCCCTTTCGTTGGCAGAGAAACCCAAGCTGACACTTTGTTGCGAACCCTAACGGATAGACTCTATGAGCAGACTGGTGCTTGCCTCCACCTCCCCGTTCCGCAAGGAGCTCCTGAACAAACTGCAGTTGGCATTTGTTACTGACAATCCACGCGTGGATGAAACCCCCCTGCCGGGGGAGTCGCCACAACAGCTGGTGGCGCGTCTGGCCGAAGCCAAGGCCAGAGCTGTCGCCCCACTCCACCCTGGCGCCTTGATCATCGGTTCCGACCAGGTGGCGGTGAACGAGGGAACCATCGTTGGCAAGCCCGGCGATCACATCCGGGCCGCGGAACAGCTGCGGCAGGCATCGGGAAAGCGGATCACCTTTCTCACCGGCCTGGCTCTGCTGAATAGCGCCTCGGGCCAGTGTCAGGTAGCGGTAGAGCCCTTCTCTGTGGTGTTCCGGCAGCTTAGCGATGAGCAGATCGAAAATTATCTAAAGGTGGAACAGCCCTATAACTGCGCCGGGAGTTTCAAGTCAGAGGGGATGGGGATCGCACTATTCCAACGTATGGAAGGCGACGATCCCAATGCATTGATCGGTCTGCCACTGATTCGTCTTATCGAAATGCTGGAGCGAGACCAGGTTTACGTGATCTAACCAGGAGGGTGAGGATGGCGTGAGCCATCCCCACTTTGCCTGTCTAGCGGACCCCCAACGGTTCGCTGTTGATGCCCAGCTTATCGCCAAGCCCTTGTGCCATCGAGGCGCCAAACCGGTCAGCAAAACGCTCCCAGAGATCCGGCTGAGCCGTGAAGTCGACTACCTCCTCGGCACCAATCACCTCACGTGCCACATAATCAACATCACCCAGCCCGTCGGCGAGACCAAGTTCGATGCCCTGCGCCCCGGTCCAGAACTTGCCGCTGAAGAGTTCGGGATCCTCCTTCAGACGTACGCCACGACCGTCCTTCACAGCCTTGATGAACTGCTGATGGATCTGCTCCAGCACGGAATGGATATAGGTGACGTCCTTCTCCTTGAGTGGCGAGAAGGGATCGAGCATCCCCTTGTTCTCCCCGGCGGTCAGCAGGCGCCGCTCTACACCCAGCTTCTTCATGCCGTCGACAAAACCAAATCCATTCATCAACACACCGATGGAACCAACAATACTGGCCTGATTGACATAGATCTCATCGGCAGCAGCAGCAATGTAATAAGCCCCTGAGGCGCCTATGTCGAGGATCACCGCGTAGACCTTGATGTCGGGATGGAGCTTTTTGAGGCGCATGATCTCATCGTAGACGATACCCGACTGCACCGGGCTGCCGCCCGGACTGTTGACCCGCAGGACAACGCCTTTGGTCTGTTTATCCTTGAATGCCTTGTGCAGCCCCTTGATGATCGTCTCGGCATTGGCCTCTGTGCCATCGGAGATCACTCCGTCGATCTGGACCATCGCCGTATGGGGTTTCCTGATCAATCCTTCGCCGTCACGATCACCACCCGGCATGGCCATGAAAAATATGGCGAACAGATAGGTAAAGAAGAGGATACGGAAGAAGATACTCCAGCGGCGGCGGCGGCGCTCTTCGTTGAGACTGGCAAATGCCAGGCGATTGAGCAGATCCCGCTCCCATGATGTCCCCGAAGGCGCAGCGCCCGAAGTCACCTGTCCCGACCCGCCTTCATGCTGTTCCGTCATTTCAGTTCCTTTTCTTGAGATATATGGGAAGTCTTGTTAGGCCGGGCCACTGGCGAGCCACGGCAGCAATTCGGTGATGGAATTGATATGACCGGCAGGCTCGTATTTCAATAACCTTTCCAGTTCATGTACGCCATAACTGACCGCAAGTGCCTCTGTACGGGCATTGCGCGCCATCAGCATGTCATATTCGGTATCACCGATCATCAGGGTTTCGTCCGGTTCGGTACCCAGTTCCTCCATGATCTCGGTGAGCATCAGGGGGTGGGGCTTGGAGAAGGTCTCATCGGCACAGCGGGTGGTGTGAAAGAGGCTCAGCAGGCCAGTCTCCTCAAGGACTCGGTTCAGCCCATTACGCCCCTTGCCAGTAGCCACCGCCAGCAGATACCCCTCTCCTGCCAGTGCCTGCAACGTCTCGGCCGCCCCCTCAAAGAGCTGGGTCGGGGTCGGATCGGCGGTAAGGAAATGGTGACGGTAACGTTCGGTCATACCGTGATGGATTTCATCGTTGCTGCCGGGATAGAGCGCGTCGATAGCTTCGCGCAGACCGAGGCCGATGATGTTGCGGATGGTCGCATCGGGCAGTACCTCCAACCCCAGATCGGCGGAGGCAGCACGGAGGCAAGCGACGATGCGCGCCTCCGAGTCCATCAGGGTGCCATCCCAATCGAATACCAGCAGTTTGAACTCGCGACTCATTAAATGTGTTCCAGTTTTTCCAGGATTTGGGTCAGGGCTGGCTCGAGCGGCGCGCGAATGGTTAATGGCTTGCCGCTCTCGGGCAGGGTGAAGGTCAGCTCCTCGGCATGGAGGAAGAGGCGCTTCAGCCCCAGCTCGCTCATCTGCCGGTTGAACGCCTCATCCCCGTACTTCTCGTCCCCGGCAATGGGATGACCGATATGGTTGGCATGGACGCGCACCTGGTGGGTGCGTCCAGTAATGAGCGATACCCGCACGAGACTGGCCAGATTGCCGAAGATCGCCACCGGCTCAAAGATGCTTAACGACTCCTTGCCGTCATCGGCCACCCGCACCACCCGCTCGCCGGAGCTGAGCACATTCTTGCGCAGCGCGGCGCTGACGCGCCGTGCGCCCCCCTTCCATTTGCCCCGCACCAGCGCCAGATACTTCTTGTCGGTCTGGTTCTCACGCAACTGCTCCTGGAAGGCGCGCAGGGCACTGCGCTTCTTGCAGAGCACCAACACACCTGAGGTATCTCGGTCGAGGCGGTGGGCCAGTTCCAGGAAATGTGCCTCCGGCCGCATCGCCCGCAACCCCTCGATCACCCCGAAACTGACCCCGCTGCCACCGTGGACCGCCAGCCCCGACGGCTTGTTGATGACCAGAAAGCCCTTGTCTTCATAGAGGATGCTCGCCTCGATGAGGCGCTGGATGCGCTCGCCGGGGCGCGCCGGCGGCGCCTGTTCTGAGACACGAATGGGCGGTATCCTGACGGTATCTCCCTGCTGCAAGCGATAATCTGGCTTGATCCTGCCACGATTGACGCGCACCTCGCCAGTACGCAGGATGCGGTAGATACGGCTTTTAGGAACCCCTTTCAGCGACTTTACCAGAAAATTGTCAATGCGCTGCCCTGCGCTATCCTCTTCGATTCTAAGTTCGGTGACGCTATTCTGCTGAGATTGATTCATAACACCTATCATACCAGTCCGGCACATTGCCGTGCCAACCAAAGGCTGATATAGTTCAAGGGCTTGGAAATGCCTCCTAATGAATTTAGGCATTTTTTCTGAAGCCAAGGGTTTCATAACTACCTGGGTTCTGGTTGAACCACAACCTGGTTGAGTTATCAAAGTGATGACGCGTGCCGAAAACGGTGCGCCTTAACCAAAAAGCGCTCCCGCCTGCCGACCATACGGTATCGCTGGACAATGTCCCTGGAGTGAGACGACAAGCTGCGGAATGATTCAGAATAACGTGCGGCTTGGTTTTCCTGCGTCGTTGACTGATTGACGCCACTCTGGCGAACCCGCATCCGTCATGGGCTGTGGTTGAGCGCCTGAGAGATACATACAATGAAGAGAATGCTGTTTAATGCAACTCAGCCGGAGGAGTTGCGTGTCGCGCTCGTGGATGGCCAGCGCCTCTACGACCTCGATATCGAAAGCGCCTCGCGCGTTCAGAAGAAATCCAACATCTACAAAGGACGCATCACCCGCGTCGAACCCAGCCTCGAAGCCGCCTTCGTCGACTACGGCGCCGAGCGCCACGGTTTTCTCCCCCTTAAAGAGATCTCCCGGGACTACTTCAGAACCGATGCCGATACCTCCGGCCGCGTGGCCATTCAGGAGGTGATTCGTGAAGGTCAGGAAGTAGTGGTGCAGGTGGACAAGGAGGAGCGCGGCAACAAGGGGGCCGCCCTCACCACCTTCATCAGTCTGGCCGGCCGCTATCTGGTGTTGATGCCCAACAACCCCCGTGCCGGTGGCGTATCGCGCCGTATCGAGGGGGACGACCGCAGCGAGCTGCGCGATGCCATGAGCATGCTGGAGATCCCTGAGGACATGGGACTCATCGTGCGCACTGCCGGCGTGGGCAAGAGCGCCGAGGAGCTGCAGTGGGACTTGGATTACCTGCTGCAGGTATGGCGCGCCATCGACGAGGCCGCCAAGGAGCGTTCCGCCCCATTCTTGATCTACCAGGAGAGCAATGTCGTCATCCGCGCCATCCGCGACTACCTGCGCAGCGACATCAACGAACTGCTCATCGACGACCCGGCGGTCTACCAGCAGGCCCGCGACTTCATGCAGCTGGTGATGCCGACCCAGCTCAACAAGGTGAAACTCTACCAGGACCGCGTCCCGCTCTTCACCCGCTACCAGATCGAAAGCCAGATCGAATCGGCCTTCCAGCGCGAAGTAACGCTCCCCTCGGGCGGCTCCATCGTCATCGACCACACTGAGGCGATGGTCGCCATCGACATCAACTCAGCGCGCGCCACCAAGGGCGGCGACATCGAGGAGACGGCGCTCAACACCAACCTGGAGGCGGCCGACGAGATCGCCCGCCAGCTGCGCCTGCGCGACCTGGGCGGACTAGTGGTGATCGACTTCATCGACATGACCCCGGCCAAGAACCAGCGCGAGGTGGAGAACCGCCTCAAGGAGGCGCTGAAGATGGACCGTGCCCGCGTCCAGATCGGCCGCATCTCCCGCTTCGGCCTGCTGGAGATGTCACGCCAGCGCCTGCGCCCCTCACTGGGGGAATCGAGCCAGATGGTCTGCCCGCGCTGCAAGGGCCACGGCACCATTCGCTCGGTGGAATCGATTGCCCTCTCCGTCCTGCGCATCATGGAAGAGGATGCCATGAAGGAGAAGACCGGGCAGATCCTCGCCCAGCTGCCTGTAGAGGTGGCCGCCTATCTCCTCAATGAAAAACGCGCCATCATCTCCGCTGTGGAGGCACGCCAGGGCATCAAGGTCACATTGG
>DASWUD010000264.1:0-1797 GCA_036401755.1 Gammaproteobacteria bacterium | reverse complement strand
GTGTCAAGGATCAGGCGCTGTACGCTGATGAAGAGCCAGTAGGAGAAGATGCCGGCGAGCGCGGGAGAGATGATCCAGCTCATCACGATGGAGGTGATATTGCCCCATTGCACGGCATCAACACCGATACCCACCGCTGCGAAACCGACGATGGCGCCGACGATGGAGTGGGTGGTGGAGACCGGCCCACCGTAATGGGTGGCAATGAGCAGCCACAGTCCCGACGCCAGCAGTGAGGCCAGCATGCCATAGACCAGCAGCTGGGGATTGCCCGCCAGCACCGAGGCCTCGACCATGCCGTTGCGAATGGTCTCGGTCACCTCGCCACCCGCCAGATAGGCGCCGGTGAATTCAAACACCGCAGCAATGATGATCGCCTGCTTGATGGTGAGGGCACCGGAGCCGACCGAGGTGCCCATGGCGTTGGCCACATCGTTGGCGCCTACGCCCCATGCCATGAAAAAGCCGAACAGGCAGGCAAGAATGATGAATAACGTTGCGTGTTCCATGGGAAAACCTTTTTGGAATCTGATTAGCGGGCGAGCATCTGCTCGAGCTGGTAACCGACGCGTTGCGCGTAGTTGGCCAGATCGCCAAGACCGTCGATGGCCTTGTACATGAAGATCACATCGACCGGTGGCAGCGTGCTTTCCATGGCAAACAGGGTATTGCGCAGCTGCAGCTGCAGCTGATCGGTATCGGCCTCGATCTCGTCTAGCTTCTGGATCATCGCCTCGACCAGATCCACCTCGCGGCCGCGAAAGCTGGTCTCCACCAACTCATCCAGCTCGTCCATGGCGGTGTGCGCCTGGGCACTGGCGTCGACACAGCGGCGCGCCAGTTGCAGCATCTGCTCACCGAGGGGGGCGGGGAAACGCATCCGGCGGCCGATCATCATGCCGGTAATGGTCTTGGTCTTGTTGGCGATGGAGTCCTGCAGCTTGAGGGCATCGAGCAGGTCGCGGCGCGGCATCGCCATCATCAGGCCGCTGGGGAGGTTCATGCGCAGATGGCGCTTCATCTCGTCGGCCTCACCCTCCAGCGCCACGATGCGCTGCTCGATGGCGGCCGCCTTTTCCCAGTCGGCAGCGAGCAGCGCCTCGAGGAAGGGGATCAGTTCGATGGCACAGGCATGCACCTTGGCCATGTGCTGCTGCATTGGGCTGATCGGCGACGTGCCGAACATGCTGAAAATATGGCTCTTGGGCATGATTGCTTCCCCTGGTTTTGGTGCGCGAAGTATAGCGGGATGTGATCGACTGCTCAAAAGGTCCGGCGTGACACCAGCGGCGCGGAGAGGGGTTCAGCGGCAGGCGAGTGAGCACACACTGCCGCATTCAGGCCCGGTAACGAAGAAGGAAGCAGGAAGATTACTCGCGCAGCCACTGCGCCGCCTGGCGCGCATAGTAGGTGCGGAGGGCGTCGGCGCCGGCCCGCTTGACGCCGAGCAGCGACTCCATCACCACCGCCCGCTCGTCGAGCCAGCCGTTCTGACTGGCCGCCTTGAGCATGGCGTACTCGCCGCTCACCTGGTAGACGAAGGTGGGCATGCCGAACTGCTCCTTCACGCGGCGCACGATGTCGAGGTAGGGCATGCCGGGCTTGATCATCACCATGTCGGCGCCCTCCTCGATGTCGAGCGCCACCTCCCACAGCGCCTCGTCGCTGTTGGCCGGGTCCATCTGATAGGTGTACTTGTTGCCCTTGCCCAGGTTGCCCGCCGAGCCGACCGCATCGCGGAACGGGCCGTAGAAGCTGGAGGCGTACTTGGCAGAGTAGGCGAGGATACGGGTATGG
>DASWUD010000263.1:0-3604 GCA_036401755.1 Gammaproteobacteria bacterium | reverse complement strand
GGCTATCAAGGAGGCGGTGCGTCGCGCTGGGTTGACCAAGCCGGCGACGAGCCATTCGCTGCGTCACTCCTTTGCCACCCATCTGTTGGAGAAGGGTTATGACATTCGCACGGTGCAGGAGCTGTTGGGCCACAAAGATGTAAAGACTACACAGATCTATACCCATGTGCTCAATCGTGGTGGGCATGGTGTGCTGAGCCCTTTGGACAGAAGTTGATTGTCAGCCACGCAGCGGCGCCCGCGCCACTGCCCAGATATCGACACGCTCTGCGCCTGCTTGTTTCAGGACTTTTGCCAGTGCAGTCACGGTTGAGCCGCTGGTGACCACATCATCGACGATGGCCACATCCCGGGGCACTGCGCGTGCCACTTCAAACACGCCGCGCATGTTTTTGTGGCGCTCTCTGTATTTCAAGCGTGTTTGTGTTTCGGTGTGACGCGTGCGCTGCACGTGATCGAGTGAAATGGGAATGTTCAATCGCTTCGCGGCAGGCCGCGCGATCTCCAGCGCTTGGTTGTAGCCGCGTTCGCGCAGCCGCTTGGGGTGAAGCGGCACGGGGATGATGAGCTGCGGCCGCGACTCGCTTGCCTCTACCGCATCGGCGAGCAGTTGGCCGAGCAGGCGCGCATGGGCGAGCCCCTGGTGGAACTTGAGGGCAAGGATGAGTCGGTCGAGAGGGCTCTGGTAGAGCAGCGGGATGACGGCGTGGTCGAAGGGCGGCACCCTCTTCAGGCAGCGCCCGCAGAGCTGCGCGCCGCTCCCTTCCAGGGGCAGGCCACACTGACGGCAGGGGCTGAGGTTGCGGGGCAGCTCGTTCAGGCAGGGGCGACAGAGGTCGTAATGGCCTTCGCCAAGAGCGCCGCAGAGGGTACAGCGGGGCGGATAGAGCCAGCGCTGTACATTATTTAACCAGTTGTAAAGTAACTTGGGCGTTTTCAATTGACAGCTCATCCATGAGCGGGAATACTCGCGCCAGTGTACACCGGCCCGGGCCGGCCCCACATCCATATATAAGGGAATCCCATGTCCAGTTGCTGCGCCGCCGTCGAGGCGACCTCCACTCCTATTGCCGACGATCTGCGCCACGATTGGCGCGTGGATGAGGTGGAGGCGCTGTTCCACCAGCCCTTCAACGACCTGCTGTTTGCGGCGCAGACGGTGCACCGCGCCAATTTCGACCCCAACACCGTGCAGATCAGCACGCTGCTCAACATCAAGACCGGCGGCTGCGCCGAGAACTGCGGCTACTGCTCGCAGAGCGCCCACTTCGATACCGGCCTGTCGCGCGAGGCGCTGATGGCGGTGGACGAGGTGCTGAGCGCCGCCAAGTCCGCCAAGGCGGGGGGCGCCAGCCGCTTCTGCATGGGCGCGGCGTGGCGCAAGCCGAAGGAGAAGGATCTCGAAGTGGTCATCGCCATGATCAAGGGGGTGAAGGATCTCGGCATGGAGGCGTGCGTCACCCTCGGCATGCTCGATGCCGATCAGGTAAGCAAGTTGAAGGAAGCTGGCCTCGACTACTACAACCACAACCTCGACACCTCGCGCGAATACTACGAGCAGGTGGTGACGACGCGCAGTTACGACGATCGCCTCTCCACCATCGAACGGGTGCGCAACGCCGGCATCAACGTCTGTTCCGGCGGCATCCTCGGCATGGGCGAGTCGCGCCGTGATCGCGCCGCGATGCTGGTGGAGCTGGCCAACCAGCCGCAGCATCCGGGCAGCGTGCCGATCAATCTGCTCATCAAGGTGCCGGGCACACCGCTCGCCAACACGCCTGATCTCGACATCTTCGAATTCATACGCACTATCGCCGTGGCGCGCCTACTCATGCCGCGCTCCTACGTGCGCCTCTCGGCGGGACGCGAGAGCATGAGCGATGAAGCGCAGGCGCTCTGCTTCCATGCGGGTGCCAATTCGATCTTCTACGGCGACAAACTGCTCACCGCCGAGAACGCCTCGACCGGGCGCGACAAGGCGCTGTTTGATCGTCTGGGGCTGCGCGGCGAGGCTTAACTATTCAAACGGCTTGCATGCTGATTGGGCAATTCACCCCCTCCCCCTCAGGGGGAGGGCCGGGGAGAGGGGAGATGATCGCGGGCTGTATGGCGATTGATCCCCTCTCTCTGTCTTTTATACCCGTAAGGGTGCTCCCCCGGAGGGGGAGGGAACCCATTCTTCACGATCGGCAATGGTCTATGCCTTCCACTCTTTTATTTTCGCTTTGCTGAGATAGCCGGATGTACAACAGCCTCGATCAGGCGCTCGCCGCCGATCTCGCCGAGCGCGAAGCCAACCACCTCTACCGCCGCCGTCGCATCAGCGAAAGTCCGCAGGGGCCGGAAATGGTGGTCGATGGCCGCCCGTTGCTCAGCTTCTGCAGCAACGACTATCTCGGCCTCGCCAACCATCCTGAGGTGATCGCGGCGTTCAAACGCGGTGCCGAGCGCTATGGCGTAGGCAGTGGCGCGGCGCATCTGGTCAACGGCCACTCCGCGGCGCACCACGCGCTCGAAGAGGCGCTGGCCGATTTCACCGGACGACCGCGTGCGCTGCTCTTCTCCACCGGTTATATGGCCAACCTCGGTGTGGTGAGTGCGCTCGCCTCGACGGGTGATGCGGTGTTCGAGGATCGTCTCAACCACGCCTCGCTGCTCGATGCCGCGCTGCTGGCGCGCGCACGGCTGGCGCGCTTCGCCCACGGCGATGCAACGGCATTGCAGGCGCGCATCGGCGAGAGCAGTGCACGGCGCAAGCTGGTGCTCACCGATGGCGTGTTCAGCATGGATGGTGATGTGGCACCGCTGCCTGAGCTGGTTGCGGTCTGTCGCGCGCAAGAGGCCTGGCTGATGGTGGATGATGCCCACGGTCTGGGCGTGCTGGGGCGCGAAGGGCGCGGCACGGTCGATCATTTCCATTTGAATAATGATGATGTGCCGATCCTGATGGGCACCCTCGGCAAGGCATTCGGCACCTTCGGCGCCTTTGTCGCTGGCAGCGAGGTGTTGATCGAAACGCTGATCAATCAGGCGCGCAGCTACATCTACACTACCGCCACGCCACCGGCCGTGGCCGAGGCGACGCTCGCCAGTCTGAAGCTGGTACGCAGCGAGAAGTGGCGGCGCGAGCATCTGCGTGCACTGATTAATCGGTTCCGCAACGGTGCTGCTCAATTGGGATTGTCGTTGATGGAGTCGCCGACACCGATTCAACCGCTGCTGGTGGGCGAGTCATCCATGGCAGTGGCCATGAGCTGTGCCCTCGAAAGTCGCGGCATTCTCATCAGCGCCATCCGTCCGCCGACTGTGCCGGAGGGATCGGCGCGGCTGCGTATCACCTTCTCCGCGTTGCACACCGAGCACCATATCGATCGCCTGCTCGATGCGCTCGATGCGGTGCGCCACGAGGTGCAGCCGTGAGCGGACTTCATATCGAGGTACGCGGCACTGGTCCCGACCTGGTGCTGCTGCATGGCTGGGGTCTGCATGGCGGTCTGTTCCGTTCGCTCGCCGATCGGCTCGCGCCTCACTTTCGTCTCCATCTGGTGGATCTGCCCGGTCACGGCCGCAGTGTGATGCCCGAGGGCGACTACACGCTCGCATC
>DASWUD010000262.1:0-8920 GCA_036401755.1 Gammaproteobacteria bacterium | reverse complement strand
GGGAGAGACACCGATACCGCGCCAGCCAAACGCCTCTTCCCCAGCGTGGGCCTCCCCGGCCGGACTCTCACGCAGCGCGGCCGCGTCGCCTTCGATGATGACGTCGGCGGCTGTCTCTTCCCGCCACGCCTGGCGCTGCTGTTCGCGGTCGGTGGCGAGCTGCTCCGCCCCCCGGCCATCCCAGTTCCCGGCAAGCAACGCCTCCAGATCGGCCAGAGCGAGCTGGAACACCTGGTCGTGCTGGCGCAATAGTCCGCGGGCGGCAAGGCGCCGCCCCACTTCGAGGGCGAGCTGCCGCAACGGCTCCAGCACCGCCACCGCCAGCGACTTACCCAGTTCGCGATGGGCCATGCCGCGTCGGGCCCGCGCGGCGAGCCAGCGCACCAGGGGGCGCGCCCACCACGGCAGGCGGCGCAGCTCGCCCTCTGCCTCGCTGCGCCGCTCCCGCCCCTTGCGCATGGAGTCGGCCTGCGGCGTTTCGAGCAGCCGGGCGATCTCCTGCAGCAGCGGTTGCGGCGCTTCGTGCCAGCGCGGCTGAGCCAGCTCGGTCTCGTCGAGGGCCCGATGACCATAGCTCTGCAGATAGGCGGCAAAGGCGGTGCGAAACGGGCTCTTGGCGGGGAGCGCCTCCCAGCCGTCCGCCCCCGCGGGGTCGGCTGGGTGGTGCGCGCGCAGCCAGGGGCCGGCAACGGGATCGGCTGCGGCTACCACGGCGAGCGCATGGAGCTGGTGCAACGCCTCGGCACTGGGCATCTGCCCTCCCGCCGCCAGCAGCCGGCCGAGCAGCGCCTCGCCGCCCGCCGGGTCGAGCCGGGTGAGGAGATCGCGCGAGAACTTCAGCCAGATCCCCGCATCGCTATTGGCAAACTGAAAGAGGTGGGTATGGGGGATGCCGTAGGCGTGCCACTCCTGCAACAGGAGGCGCAGCTGGCCATCATCGAGGCGGTCGAGGGGGGTGTGGCGAAAGGCCACCACGCGCGCGAGCGCCTCGTCATGGGCCCTGGCCAGGCGTCGGCCGATGCCGCGCAGGGCCAACAGGGCGCGCAGCTGGCGGCGTTGCCGCAGCTTGCCGTTGCTACCCTTTAGCGGATCACCCGGCGGCACCGGGATGGTCGGCTGGTTGCCGCCCAGTTCGCGGTTGAGCTGCTCGGGGTGATAGCCAAAGCAGTCGTAGTAGGCCCACTGCAGGGCGCTCAAGTCGAAGTAGCTGCGGCCACGGAAGCGGCGCAGCAACGCCATCCCCTCGGGGATCGAGTAGCCCACCGCCTGCAGCGGCGTGAACAGCAGGTCGCGCACCGCATCCTGGATCACCGACCAGGCGAAGGTGCTGGGCAGACCGCCCACCACCTCCTTGAGGTTGGCGTTGGACCAGATCACCGGCAGCTTGGCGAGGGGCGCGAAGCTGCGATGGGGCAGGCGGGTAACCGGACGCGCCTGCAAGAACCACAGCTGCCGCCCGTCGTAGGCCCACTCCATATCCTGGGGGAGATCACCCGCGCCCAGCGCCCACTGGGCACGCACCCCCCAGCGGGCCAACGCCACCAGCACCTCGTCGTCAAGCACTGCGGCCATCCCGGCAGGCTGCTCCCGCGCGATCACCTGGTAATGCAGCAGATGGGTGGTCACCCGGCACTGCTCGGGGAGCTCGGCGCCGGCCACCAGCCGCTCGGCCAGCCCCGGCACGCTGTTGATGACCGCCTGGTCGCGCCGTCCTGTGAGCGGGTCGCAGGTGAACAGCACCCCCGCCGCCTGTGGCTGCATCGCACCGGGCGTGGCGACCATCTGGCAGAGCACCACGGCACAGCCACACGCGTCATCCCGTATCGCGGCATGGCGCCGGTAGGCCACCGCCTGGGGGGTCCAGAGGGAGGCATAACAGCGACGCACCGCTTCACCCAGCTCCGTGAGGCGGCCTGGGACATTCAACACGCTTTGGTGAATACCGGCGAAAGAGTGGTGCTCGCCATCTTCGGCGACGGCGCTGGAGCGCACCGCCAAGAGGGTATCGAGCAGCCCCTGCCGGTCGAGAAACGCCATGAGCGACGTCTCGACCCCTGCGGGTAACGGCGTAGCAAGGATGCGCTCGCGCAGCCGTTGCAGCTGTGTCACCACCGCCGCCTCCAGCACCGATTCGGCGCGAAGCGCCTGCAGCTGCGCGGCTTCACCCGAGGCCAGGCAGTCGGCCAGCAGCGCGTGGTAGGCACGCGCGCTCAGCACCCCACCGGCCGGCACCGGGAATCCGTAACGCTCCAGGCGGGCCAGATTCCATCCCTTGCCGCCGCACACCGCGATCCCGGCGGGCACCGCCTCGTTCCACGCCAGCAGCCAGCCCTCACCGCTCATGACCGCCTCCCGCCCCGTCAAAGAACAGGGTCAGCATTCCCTCCAGCCGCTCTTGCAGCGTCGCCGGTTCACTGCTGACGAACCACACCATCAGGGTGGAGAGAAAGAGCGATTCGAGGTGGGTGGTGAGCTCCTCGGGCGACCGATCACGGCGCAGCTCGCCGCGCGCCTGTCCCTGGCGCAGCACCCCCTGAAGGAAGCCAGCGATACCGCTGCGCAGGGCCGGTTCGCCGCAAAAGCGCTCCTTGGAGGAGAGACGAAAGAGGATGTAACGCTCCACCAGCGCGCGCCGCGCCACCACGAAATCAGCGAGTCTGGCGAAGAGCGCCGCGAGGCGGGCACGGCTCGTCTGCCGCTCCCGCAGCAGGGCCTCCACCGCCCCGCCCAGCTCCGCCGTGAGGAGCTGCATCCACTCCACCAGCATCGCCTCCTTGACGGGGAAGTAGCTGTAGAGGGTCGCCTTGGCGACGTCCGCCTCGGCGGCGATGCGCTCCATGGTGACGGCCTCGAACCCCTCCTGCTCGAACAGCGGCATGGCCACCTCCAGGAGGTGGCGCCGCATCTCCTCCTTCTTCCGCTCCCGGCGGCCCAAGTTCTCTTGTGGCATGGTCGATCCCTATATCTATACGTCGTATATTTTTATACTTCGTATGGATATCTGAGTCAACCACCTGTTTGAGCCAGAGGGCTAGCCCAGCATCGGCACCCACCCCGGCAGTGCCGCCACCCGCCCCAGCCAGGCCTGCACCGCCGGGTAGGGTTCGAGGGAGAGCTCTGCCTCATCGGCCAACGCGACGTAGGGGTAGCAGGCCAGATCGGCGATGGTGGGGTGCGGCGCGGCGAGCCACGGCTGCCCGGCGAGTTGGTGTTCCATCGCCTCCAGGCCCGGTCTTGCATCAGCGCGGCAGCGCTCGGGGTCGAAGGGGCGCTGGAGGCGCAGGGCGGCACGGGCGCGCGCCAGCCCGTAGAGCAGTTCGTTTTCCGAGACGGCCAGCCACTGCATCACCCGCGCCTCGCCCAGGGCATCGACCGGCAACCACTGGACGTTGTCGTAACGCCGGGCCAGATAGACCAGGATCGCCATGGAGTCCCAGATCACCGTCTCCCCGTCGAGCAGCACCGGGATCTGGCCACGCGGATTGAGGCGCTTGAATTCGCTGGTCAGTGTTTCACCCGCCAGGGTATCGATGTTTATCTTCTGGTAGTCGAGACCCAGCATCGAGAGCAGCAGGCGCACCTTGTAGCAGTTGCCGGAACGGTCCATATCGTAGAGTCGCAAATCGGCCATGTGACACTCCTTGTCGTATTGGTTGGTTGTTCGTTACGGCTGTTGCGGTATACGTTTCGAGCAGTTCCAGTAGACCTGTTCAACCGTTACCTCGACCGCCCGCACCGCCTGCGGCCACCGTTCGCGCCATTCCCCTTCCCCGTCCAGCACATGGGCCATGCCGTTGACACGCAGCCGCTTCTGCGTGGTGAAATCGATGAAGAGCAGGCCGGCGTGGGAATTCACCAGGATGTTGCCCAGGGAGTTGAAGAGGCGATTGCCTGCGAAGTCGGGAAAGAGCAGGCGGCGCGGCCCCGCCACCCAGACGGCCTGTCCGGCTTTGCCATCGGCCCCGGGCTCGCTCCCCTTGAAACTGCAGTCGCAATTGCCCTCGGCGTCGGCGGTGGCGAGAAAGAAAAACGCAACGCTCTCCACGAACCGCGCTTGCTCCTCATCCAGCGCCTCGCCAATCAGGCGGCCAAGACGGGCGGCCTGTCCCTCATCCCACGCCGCGTTGAAACGCTGCTGCGCCTCCAGCTCCCCCGGGTGAAACCGTTGCCCGCCACTCATAGTGACCTTCCGCTCCGGGCGGCCTGCGTCAGTCCGGCGTAGCCCCAGTTCTCTGCGGGTATCTCGTGGATCACGAAGTAGCTCGCTTCGGCGATGTCACCCAGCTGCTCGCTGAGCAGGGTGTGCAGCTGCTGCAGCAGCGCCGCCTTTTGCTCGGTGGTATTGGTTCCGGCGGTGATCCTCACCTCCAGATAGGCGGTCTGGCCGGTGCAGGACTTGCCGCCAATGCTCCAGTGGGTCGCGCCCGCCGCGGCAACACGCACGGCGGTCACCTCTCGGCGTTTACCCATGATCGTTACCATGGCCTCGGTAATGCCATGCGTGAGCGCGGCGGCCTGTGCCGCTGTGACACCGGGGTGGACGAGCAGGTCGATATAGGGCATGGCGGCTCTCCTTGAAAGTGGTGACAGAAAGGGTACGCTGGGGGCATTGATTTGATAAACGATTTAATCGAATAGGAGTTATCCATTTGGCGAATATAAATCTGCGGGAGCTGGAGACCGAGCTGTTGCGCACCTTCGTTGCCGTGGTCGACGGCGGCGGTTTTACCCGTGCCGCGGAGCGACTGCACCGCAGCCAGTCCACCGTGAGCCAGCAGCTCAAGCGGCTGGAGGAGCGGCTCGGGACGCCGCTGCTGGAGCGCAATACGCGCAGCGTCACCCTCACCGAGCGCGGCGAGTTGCTGCTCGGCTACGCGCGCCGGCTGCTCGCCCTCAACGACGAGGCGTTCGAGGCCCTGGCCGGGACGCGCCTGCGCGGCAAGGTGCGCCTGGGCGCGGCCCAGGAGGTTGCCGACGGCGGACTGACCAACCTGCTGGCCCACTTCTCCCGTCTCCACCCCGGCGTGCAGCTGGAGGTGCGGGTGGAGGCCAACCTGGCGATGCTCGACGAGGTGCAGCGGGGTGAGCTGGATCTGGCGGTGCTGTTCCTGGAGCCCGGCCAGGGGGGGCCCGGCTGCGAGGTGATGGAGCGGTTGCGCCGCGTCTGGATCGCCGCACCAACCTTTCGCATCCGCCCCGATGAACCGCTGCCGCTGCTGCTGGCCAATGGCCCCTGCATCTTCCGTAACGCGGTGCTCGGCGCCCTCGATGCCATCGGTCGCCCCTGGCGTATCGTGCTCTCCACCTCCAGCCTCTCCGCCATCCGTGCCGCCGCGCGTGCGGGGCTGGGGGTCGGGGTGCGTACCGACCGCTGGCTGGAGCCCGATCTGCGTATCCTCGACAAGGAGCTCCCGCCGCTCCCCGACGTGGAGTTGGCCCTGATCAGTGCCGACACTACCGGGGAGCAGGTGGTGGAACGGTTGCGCGCCGCCCTGCGCGAGGCGCTCAAGCACCCCTGACGATCGGTGTCCGCCACCCGCGGCTACATCTGGCGGAACCTGTGCTGGTAGGAGCGGCTGACCGGGAGCGTATCGGGCAGGCTGCGCAGCTTCAGTTGCAGGTTGCCCTCCTCGTTGCGCTGGATGGCCTCGATGTGGGCGACGTTGACGAGGGCCTTGCGATGGATCCGCCAGAAGTGGTCGGGATCGAGCTCCGCCTCCAGCTCCTTGAGCGGTTTGCGGATCAGAAACTCCCCCTCGCCCGTGTAGACGGAGGTGTATTTGTCGGCGGCGACAAAACAGCTGACCGCGTCGACCGCGAGCAGGCGCACCGCATCATTCAACCCGGCGCGGATCCAGCGCAGGTAACTGGGGTGTCCGCTGGCGAGCTGGCGCAGCAGGGCGGTCAGTGCGGCGGGCGGCTCCACCTGCGCCAGACGCTGCTGCAGGCGCGCCACGGTGCGGGCCAGCCGCTCTTCGGTCACCGGTTTTAGCAGGTAGTCGACGCTCTCCGCCTCGAACGCCTGCACCGCATACTCATCGTAGGCGGTGACGAACACCACGTGGCAACGCCCGGCCAGATGGCGCGCCACCGCCACGCCATCCATGCCCGGCATGCGGATATCGAGAAAGGCGACCGCCACCTCGTGCGCGGCCACCAGCTCCAGCGCCTGCAGACCATTCTCCGCCTCGCCCACGATTTCCAGCTGCGGCCATACCGCCGCGAGCCGGCGGCGCAGTGCCTCGCGCAGTGCTTGCTCGTCGTCGGCCACAATCGCGCTGATCGCCCGGTTCACACCACCTCCCGCAGCAGATCGTGGGGCGGCAGCGGCCAGGGGAGGGTGAGCCGGGCACGCGCGCCGTGTGGCGGATTGCTCTCCAGGGTCACCGCAGCGCGCGCGCCATAGAGCGTTGCGAGCCGCGCGGCGGTGTTGGAGAGCCCCAGCCCGAGGCCGGCGCGCTCACCGCCCGTTTCGCTGCCGTTGCCGGTGTCGGCCACACAGATGCGCAACTCCCCTTCTGCCGCTTCGACGGCCACCTCGACCGCGCCCCCCTTCAGGGCCGGTTCGATGCCGTGGGTCACGGCGTTCTCCACCAGCGGCTGGATCAGCATGGGCGGAAGGGGCTGCCCGAGCAGCCCCTCGGGGACAGCGATATGCCAGCGCAGCCGTTCGCCCATGCGCTCTTGCTGGATGGCCAGATAGGCACGCACCAGCTCCAGCTCGTCGCCGAGGGTGGTGCGCCCTTCGCGGCTGCGCTGCAGGGTGGCGCGCAGATAGTGGATCAGCGACTCCAGCATGCGACCGGCCCGCGCGGGATGGCTCTCGATCAGACCGTGAATATTGGAGAGGGTGTTAAACAGGAAGTGGGGCTCGATCTGCGCCTGCAGCAGGCGCAGCCGCGTCTCGGTCAACGCCTTCTCGGCGGAGAGGTTGCGCAGCTCCTGCTCTTTCAGCCTCACCCGCGTCTGGGCATTGCGCAGGGTGGTGAAATAGATGAAACCGGCCAGGGTGCCGAAGATGACACTGAGGAACAGATTGAGCCCCACCGCGGACCATCCCATCGCCAGCATCCCCTGCCAGGTGCCGGTGGCCAGGGCCCCGAGCAGGATGCCGCCGGCGGTGCCGAACAGGATCCCGGCAGCCATGTCACGCGGCCGGGGTTGCCGGCCACGGCCGGCCAACAGCGCCGCGAGATGGGTGATGCCATGGATGGAGAGGCCGATGCACTGTGAGTAGAGAAAGTTGAACCAGAGGGTGTCGTGGCCGAAGCGCTCGCCGAAGACAACGGTGAGAAACAGGGCGATGGCGCAGTTGAAGAGAAACACCAGCAGCAGCTGCCGGCGCAGGCTGAAGCGGGCGAGCAGGGTGGGGGAGAGTTGATCGGTCGGCATGGGGCTCACCATACCATCTCTCCATTCAATTCGAGGAATGCCACGTGATGCTGAGGCATCTGGCCATAGGCCGAATCGATCGGCCCACCGAAGCGGCGCACCCCGACGCGCAGCTTGAGCCACTGCCGCAGCTCCTGGTCGAGGCCGAGGGTCACCACCTGGCCACCATCCTCCGGGGTGGTGAGCCAGTCGAGATAGGGATCGGATCGCTGCCCGTCGTAACCCAGATGCAGCAGCAGATTGTCGGGCAGGGCCGAGGGGTGTTGATAGGCGCGCTGGTCCCAGGCGAGGTTGGCATAGACCGCCGCAGCGGGAACAGTGCCCAGCAGGGCCCGCTGCGCCGCGGCCAGTTCGAACAGGGCGCGCCACTGCGCAGCGCGCAATGCCTCATCATCGTGCCACGCCTCGCCCAACAGGGTCAGGCTGCCGAAGGTGGCACTACTGCCCAGCACTACCTTGCTGCCGCCGTGCCGCTCCTCCAGGCGCCATGGATCGCTGGTGGCGAGCAGCTCACCGCTGCCCAGCAGGGTGTGGACGGGCAGCAGATAACGCGCCATGTAGAGGAACGAGCCGTGCAACTCCAGACGCTCCCCCGCTACCCAGGAGAATCCCGCACCGGGCGCGGCGCCCAACGTCTCGTCGAGATGGAGCAGGGCATGGCTCTCCAGATCTCCCCAAAAGCGGTAGTGCCGCAGCACCCCTTCGTGGTGGCCGCGGCGGACGCCATCGCTGTCGATCTCCAGGCGGTTGACATAGATGGCAGCGAGAGAGGAGTCGCCATCCAGTTGTTCGACCACCGCCACCGGCACCCCCTCCAGCCGCGTGCGCAACAGCGGACGGCGCACCTCCTGCTGGATCACATCGAGCGGACGAAAACCGTAGCCCACCCCGAAACTCATCACCTTCTTGCCCATGGTGAAGTCCAACCCCGCCCCGGCGAAATCGAGGTAGAGCTCGTTCAGCCGTCCCTGGTTGCTGCTCGCTCCCTCCGCCGCTTGGTGAGTAGCGGCCCACTCCACCACGACCCCACCCGCGCTGTAGCGGCTGAACAACTCCTCGCCGAGCGTGCGATGGGCGATGCCCGGATAGGGCTCGGCCGCCGCAAACAGGCTGTCGTCGTTCAGTTGCGCCACCTCATCGCGCACGGCAAGGCCAAGCTGCGCTTCGGCCTCTACGCCACCACACGCCAGCAGCAACCATACGAAAAGATGGAGTGCTCGTTGCATAACATCGTCATCTCGGCGAAAGGTAGTCAGCGAAGGGCGTGGGCGATTGGAGATGAGTGGGCACAGAGTGAATTACCTTTCACATCGCGCTATTCGACCGTCTCGCGTACCAAGAACGCCGGGTTGAAGAATTTGTCCGGTACCGCGGCGCGCTGGATGGTCAGGTACTCGATCTCGGTGCGGTGATTCTGGTTGATGCGGTCGTAGAGGGTCATGGCCATGATGCGACGCCGCCCCTCCGACTCGCCGAGGGTATAACTCGCCTCCTTGGCCAGCTTGCCGGAGGCGAGATAGAGGCGGGC
>DASWUD010000261.1:0-16734 GCA_036401755.1 Gammaproteobacteria bacterium | reverse complement strand
ACCGAACGACATCAGCCGCTGATAACGGGCGTCGAGCAGCTTGTCGACGGGGGTCTTCTCCAGGGTGTCGAGGGTCTGCAGCAGCACGTCCTTGAGACGGCGCGCCATCAGCTCCGGATCGCGGTGGGCACCGCCGAGCGGCTCGGGGATGATCTGGTCGATGAGCTTCAACTCCTTGAGGCGGCCGGAGGTGATGCCCAGCGCCTCGGCGGCGTCGGGGGCCTTTTCGGCGCTCTTCCACAGGATGGAGGCACACCCTTCCGGGGAGATGACCGAGTAGGTGCTGTACTGCAGCATGTTGACCCGGTCGCCCACACCGATGGCCAGCGCGCCGCCCGAGCCCCCCTCGCCGATGACGGTGCAGATGATGGGGGTCTTGAGTTTCGACATCTCAAACAGGTTGCGGGCGATCGCCTCGGACTGGCCGCGCTCTTCGGCGCCAACGCCGGGATAGGCGCCGGGGGTGTCGATAAAGGTGAGGATCGGCAGGCTGAACCGCTCCGCCATCTCCATCAGGCGCAGCGCCTTGCGGTAGCCCTCGGGACGGGGCATGCCGAAGTTGCGGCGCACCTTCTCCTTGGTGTCACGCCCCTTCTGCTGGCCGATGACCATCACCGCACGGCCGTCGAGACGGGCCAGGCCACCCACGATGGAGGGGTCGTCGGCATAGGCGCGATCACCATGCAGCTCCTCGAAATCGGTGAAGATCAGCTCGATGTAGTCGAGGGTGTAGGGGCGCTGCGGATGGCGCGCCAGCTGGGAGATTTGCCAGGGCGAGAGGTTGGCGAAGATCGATTCGGTCAGGCTCTTGCTCTTGGCCTGGAGGCGGCCGATTTCGTCGCTGATGTTGATCTCGGCGTCGTCGCCCACGTAGCGCAACTCTTCGATCTTGGCCTCAAGCTCGGCGATCGGCTGTTCAAAATCGAGAAAATTCAGATTCATCGCGGATTTGTCTGGTCCGGTGGTTTCGATGGGCGGCTAGTTTACCGATTTAGTCAGGGGGCGTATACAGCCCCGACTCACACGTTTGGGGGTGGGTAAGTCAGGAGTACTCCATGCGGACATGTTCCTGCCCATTGAGCTGGCGCAGGCGGTGGAGCAGCTCCTCGCTGGGACGCACCCGCCACCCCTCGCCCAATTGCACCGTGGCCACGGCCTGTTCGTTGCGATACTCCAACCAGATGGGGCACCCCCCCTCGCGGAACGGTGCCAACACCTTGTCAAGATTCATCAGGTAGCCATTGGCGGCCTGCTGCTGCTCAAGGGTTAACACCAACCGCTTGGCAAAGCGCTCGCGCGCCTGTTCGATATCATAAATATGCAGGGCACGCAGCTTGTAGGCACCGGAGTAATCGTCGAGGCTTACCTCCCCCTCCACCACGATCAACCGGTCCTTGGCGATGAGATCGCGATAACGCGGGAAGACATCGGAGAAGACCGCCAGCTCGATGCGGCCACTGCGATCGTCGAGGGTGATGAAGGCCATCTTGTCGCCGCGCTTGGTCATCATGGTGCGCATGGCGACGATCAGCCCCGCCACCACCACGGTCTGATCGCGCGACGGTTTGAGATCGACGATGCGCGAGCTGATGAATTTTTTCAGCTCCTCCAGGTACTGGTCGATGGGATGGCCGGTGAGATAAAGACCGAGGGTCTCCTTCTCGCCGCCGAGGCGCACATCCTCCGGCCACTCAGCCTGCTCTTCATAGCGTGCAGTACACGACGGCAGCGCGCCGCCGTCGAAGCCGAACAGGTCATCCACGCCGGCGTGGGTATTCTGCAGGTGCTGCTCGGCCATCTGCAGCGCCAGCGGCAATGCAGCCATCAGCGTGGCGCGATTAGGGCCGAGTTCGTCGAGGGCTCCGGCGCGGATCAGCGCCTCCAGCACGCGGCGGTTGGCCTTCTTCAGGTCGATGCGCTGGCAGAAGTCGAACAGATCCCTGAAGGGCCCCTTGGCCTCGCGTTCACTGACGATCCCCTCGATGGCCGCCTCCCCCACCCCCTTGATGGCGCCGAGGCCGTAGGCGATCGCCCCATCAGAACGGACAGTAAAGCGATAGGCGCTACTGTTGACGCTGGGCGGCACCACCGCCAGCTTCATGTCGTGACACTCGTCGATGAGGGTCACCACCTTGTCGGTGTTGTCCATGTCGGCCGAGAGCACCGCCGCCATGAACTCCGCCGGGTAGTGGGCCTTGAGCCACATGGTCTGGTAGGAGACCAGTGCGTAGGCGGCGGAGTGGGACTTGTTGAAGCCGTAGCCGGCGAACTTCTCCATCAAATCGAACAGCGCGCCGGCCTTGGTCAGGTCGAAACCGAGCTTCTCGGCACCGGCCAGGAACAGGCTGCGCTGCTGGGCCATCTCCTCCGGCTTCTTCTTGCCCATGGCGCGGCGCAGCAAGTCGGCGCCGCCCAGTGTATAGCCGCCTACCGCCTGGGAGATCTGCATCACCTGCTCCTGGTAGACGATGACGCCGTAGGTGGGCTTGAGGATCGGCTCGGTTTCCGGGAACGGGTACTCCACCTTGGCGCGGCCGTGCTTGCGGTTGATGAAGTCGTCCACCATGCCCGATTCGAGCGGGCCCGGGCGGAACAGCGCCACCAGCGCGATGATGTCCTCGAAGCAGTCGGGCTGCAACCGCTTGATGAGGTCCTTCATGCCGCGCGATTCCAGCTGGAACACCGCGGTGGTCTTGCACGCCTTGAGCAGGTCGTAGGAGGGCTTGTCATCGAGCGGCAGCAGGGTGATATCGAGCCGCTCACCGCCGTGGCGCAGTTTGATGTTCTCGATGGCCCAGTCGATGATGGTGAGCGTGCGCAGGCCGAGGAAGTCGAACTTCACCAGGCCGACCGCCTCCACATCGTCCTTGTCGAACTGGGTCACCAGCCCCGCCCCGCCCTGTTCGCAGTAGAGCGGCGCGAAATCGGTGAGCGCGGTGGGGGCGATCACCACGCCACCGGCGTGCTTGCCGGCGTTGCGGGTGATCCCCTCCAAAAGTTTCGCCATGTCGATGAGGTCGTGCACCTCCTCATCGCTGTCGTAACGATCCTTTAACTGCGGCTCCTTCTCCATCGCCTCATCGAGGGTGACGCCCACCTCGAACGGAATCAGCTTGGAGATGCCGTCGACGAAGCCATAGGGATGGCCGAGCACGCGCCCTACATCGCGCACCACCGCCTTGGCCGCCATCGAGCCGTAGGTGATGATCTGCGACACCTTCTCGCGGCCGTAGTGGCCCGCCACGTAATCGATGACGCGGTCGCGCCCCTCCATGCAGAAGTCGACGTCGAAGTCGGGCATCGAGACGCGCTCTGGGTTGAGGAAGCGCTCGAACAGCAGGTCGTAGGCGAGCGGGTCGAGGTCGGTGATGGTGAGCGCGTAGGCCACCAGCGAGCCGGCGCCCGAACCGCGCCCCGGCCCCACCGGGATGCCATTCTTCTTGGCCCACTGGATGAAGTCGGCAACGATGAGGAAGTAGCCGGGGAAGCCCATCTGGATGATGACGTCCAGCTCCAGCTCCAGACGCTCGTCGTAGGGTTTGCGCTTCTCGGCGAAGTCAGACGCCTTGGCGTCAAACAGCTTGGGCAGGCGCAGCTCCAGCCCCTCGCGGGCCTGCTGGCGGAAGAACTCGTCGATGGTCATCCCCGCCGGGATGGGGAAGTCGGGCAGAAAGTACTTGCCGAGGGTCAGCTCCAGGTTGCAGCGCTTGGCGATCTCAACGCTGTTCTGCAGCGCCTCGGGCAGGTCGGCGAACAGCTCAGTCATCTCCTCAGGGGTGCGCAGGTACTGCTGGTCTGTGTAACGGCGCGGGCGGCGTGGGTCGTCGAGGGTGCGCCCGTCGTGGATGCAGACGCGCACCTCGTGGGCATCGAACTCCTCGCGGGTGAGGAAGCGCACATCGTTGGTGGCGACGATGGGCATCCCCATCACGCCAGCCAGATCGACCACCGCATGGAGGTAATCCTCTTCGCCGCTGCGCCCGGTACGGCTCACCTCCAGGTAGTAGTTGTCGGCAAACAGGCGCAGCCACTCGGTGATGAGACTGGCCGCCAGGTCGCGGTAGCCCGCCAGCAGCGCCTGTCCCACATCTCCGTCGCGCCCGCCGGAGAGGGCGATGAGTCCCGCCTGGTGGCCCGCAAGCCACTCCTTGCGGATCATGGGAATGCCGCGCTGCTGGTTTTCGATGAAGGTACGGGAGATCAGTTCCGAGAGGTTGCGGTAGCCGGTCTTGTCCTTGCACAGCAGTGTGAGGCGCGACGGCTGGCTCTGCTCCTGCTCATTCTCCAGCCAAAGGTCGGCGCCGATGATCGGCTTGACCCCCTCGCCGATAGCCGCCTTGTAGAACTTGACCATGGCGAACAGATTGGACTGGTCGGTGATGGCCACCGCCGGCATGCCCGCCTTCGCGGCGGCCTTGACCAGCGGTTTGACACGCACCAGGCCATCGACCAGGGAGTATTCGGAATGGACGCGCAGATGGACAAAGGAGACAGGCATGGCGGCAAGTTACCCCGCCGGCAGATAGGTGACAAGACTTGACACCGTGACGACAGAAAATCCTTTACCGATACCCCCCTGTCCCACCATCAGGGGGTGTCGAGGAGCCGTCGCACGGGTCCGAAACTACGACGGTGGATAGGCGTAACGCCAAGACGCGATAACGCCTCAAGATGGAGTTCAGTTGGATATCCCTTGTGGAGAGCGATGCCGTAACCTGGATAGATCCGATCCAGCTCCACCATTTCGCGATCGCGGCTTACCTTGGCGATGATCGACGCCGCGCTGATGGCCGCCACCTTGCTGTCTCCCTTGATCACCGCTTCTGCGCTACAGGGGAGTTTTGGGCAGCGGTTGCCGTCGATGAGCGCATGGGTGGGAGCGGGATCGAGGCCCGCCACGGCGCGCTGCATGGCGAGCATGGAGGCGTGCAGGATATTGAGGCGGTCGATCTCCTCCACCTCGGCCCGGCCGATGGACCACGCCAGGGCACGTGCGCAGATGATATCGAACAGCTGTTCGCGGCGCGCCTCACTCAGTTTTTTTGAGTCGGCCAACCCTTTGATGGGACGCTCTGGGTCGAGTATGACCGCCGCCGCGACGACGGCGCCACACAGGGGACCACGCCCTACTTCATCAACGCCCGCGACTAATTGTGCGCTGCCGAGCTGCAGCGTCAGCTGTCCGCTCATGGCGCCACCACACCCTTGATATCAATGTTGATCTGCGCAAGCAGCGCATCGGCGGCCCGCTCGCTGGCATCGCGGCGCAACTGGCGATGAAGCTCATTGTAGATTTTGCGCTGTTCCTCGCCGGCAGGCCTGTCGAGTAGCTCAAGCAGGGCACGGCCGAGATTCTCGCCGGTCACCTCATCCTGGGTGATCTCCTCCACCAGTTTGCGCCCGGCGAGGTTGTTGGGCAGTGAGTACCAGGGGACGCGCAGCAGTCGCTTGGCCAACCAGTAGGTGAGCGGAGCCAGGCGATAGGCCACCACCATCGGCCGTTTCAGTAGCAGCGCCTCCAGTGTTGCGGTGCCCGAGGCAAGCAATACTGCATCGGCGGCGGCCATCGCCTCATGAGAGTGACCATCCAGCAGGGTGATGGGCAGCTCACCCTCCTCCTGGCGCAGATACTCCTCGAACATCTGCCGCAAGGTAGCGTTGACCAATGGCACCACGAAATGGAGATCGCCGCGCTGCTGCAGTAACCAGCGTGCCGCCCGAATGAAATCTGCGCCGAGAAAGCCCATCTCGCTGCGTCGGCTACCCGGCAGCAGGGCGATTATTTTCTTGTCCGTTGGCAAGCCCAACTGTTGCCGCGCCGCATTGTGATCTACCTCTAGCGGGATCTGATCGGCGAGCGGATGGCCGACGAAGGTGACCGGTATGTGGTGCTGGTGATAGAGCTCGGCTTCGAAGGGAAACAGGGTCAGCATGCGATCGACACTGCGCCCGATCTTTTTCAGGCGGCCGCGCCGCCACGCCCACACCGAGGGACTCACATAGTGCATGGCTGGAATGCCCGCCTGCTTGAGGCGTCGTTCCAGCGCCAGATTGAAATCGGGGGCATCGATGCCGATGAAAATATCGGGTGGGCTTTTGATGAAATGGTGGTGAAGATGGGCGCGGATGGAGAGCAGTTCGCGCAAATGGCGCAGCACCTCGACGAAGCCCATCACCGCGAGTTTCTCGGCGGGATAGATCGCGGTACAACCCGCGGCAACCATGCGTGGTCCGCCGATCCCTTCGAAGATGGCATCGGGATAGCGGCGACGGATGGCGATGATCAGATCAGCGCCGAGCAGATCGCCGGAGGTCTCTCCGGCGACAATCCCGATTCGCAACCTCCGTGTCATCACGAAAGCATGAGCGCGTTAGCGCACGATACCGCGGGTCTGCGTGGTGAGAAACTGCACGAGCGGAACCACTTCTGGAGCGCCCTCGGCCATGGGCGTAAGCTCTGCCATGGCCTCTTCCAGCGTCTTGCCGGAGCGGTAGAGCAGCTTGTAGGCACGGCGCAGCGAGGTAAGTTGTTCGGCGGTAAATCCGCGCCGCTTCAGCCCTTCACTGTTGATGCCATGGGGCGCGGCCGGATTGCCGGCGACCATCACATAGGGCGGCACGTCCTTGCCGACGCCTGTACCCATGCCCGTGAAGGAGTGGGCACCAATCGACACGAACTGATGAACCAGGGTGAAACCGCCGAGGGTGGCATAGTCACCAACGGTCACGTGTCCCGCCAAGGCAACGTTATTGGACATAGTAGTGTTATTACCGACGATACAGTCGTGAGCCACATGCACATAGGCCATGATCCAGTTGTCATTGCCGATACGGGTCAGGCTCTGATCCTGAAGGGTGCCACGGTTGATGGTGCACCCCTCGCGGATCACGTTGCGATCACCGATCTCCAGACGCGTCCGCTCATTGCGGTACTTCTTGTCCTGAGGAATCTCGCCGATCGAGGCGAACTGAAAGATGCGGTTTTCCCGACCAATCTTTGTAGGGCCATTAATTACAACATGGGGACCTATCCATGTCCCGTCCCCAATCTCAACGTCGGGGCCAATTACCGAATAGGCACCAATAGTGACATCCGGGGCGATCTGCGCATTGGGATCGACGATGGCGGTGGGATGGATACTCATGCCGTCACCTGTTCTGCACACATCAGTTCGGCGCTGGCGACCACCTTGCCATCCACCTTCGCCTCGGCGCTGAACTTCCAGATGTTGCGCTTGGTGGTGAGCAACTTCACCTCGAGGAACAGTTGATCGCCAGGCTGCACCGGCTGCTTGAAGCGGCAGTTGTCGATGCCGGCGAAATAGTAGAGTGAACTGCCGTCGGGTTTCTTGCCCTGGGTCTTGAAGGCCAGCAGGCCGGTAGCCTGGGCCAACGCCTCCATGATCAGCACACCGGGAAAGACCGGGCGCTGCGGGAAGTGGCCGGGGAAGAAGGGTTCGTTGACCGACACGTTTTTTACCGCAATCAGATACTCGCCAGCCTTGTAGTCGACCACCTTGTCGACCAGCAAAAACGGAAAGCGGTGCGGCAGGTATTCGAGAATCTCGTAGATGTCCATCGTGTTCAACGTGTTACCCCTTCTTCAGTTCGTTGAGTTCGTGTTCCAGTGCACGCAGCCGTCTTGCCATCTCATCCAGTTGCTTGAACCGTGCATAATTTTTCTGCCACTGGGCGCTTGGCTCCAGCGGTGTGCCCGCGGAGTAGACGCCGGGTTCTTTGATCGATTTTGTCACCAGTGACATGGCGGTAACCGTGACACCATCGGCGATCTCCAGATGTCCCAGAATACCCGCGCCGCCACCGATGGCACAATTACGGCCAATCACCGCGCTCCCCGCCACTCCGACACAACCCGCCATGGCGGTGCCGTCACCGATGCGGACGTTGTGGGCAATCTGGATAAGGTTATCGAGGATCACGTTACTGCCGATGATGGTGTCCTCGATGGCGCCACGATCGATGGTAGTGTTGGCACCGATCTCCACATCGTCACCGATGCGCACGCAGCCAAGCTGGTGGATCTTGATCCAGCGTCCACCTTCGTTGGCAAAGCCGAAACCGTCGCTGCCGATCACCGCCCCGGCGTGAATCGTCACGCGCTGCCCCAGCTGCGTGCCATGATAGAGGGTAACGTTGGCCATCAGCTGACTGCCGTCACCCACCCAGCAATCATTCTCGATGACACAACCGGGACCGATGCGTACCTGTTCACCGATGACACAGCCTGCTCCAACCACGCAGTTGGCTTCGATACGTGCCGAGCCTGAGATCGTTGCATCGGCACTCACCACGGCACTGGGATGGATAAAGCCACCCGCCTCGCGTTGCGGTGCAAACAGTGCAGTCAACCGTGCGTAGACCACGTAGGGGCGACGCACCACCAGTGCATTGACCGGGCAGTGTTCCAGATCATCTTCGCTGAGGATCACCGCCGAGGCGTGCGTCTCGGCCAGATAACGCCGATAGCGCGGGTTGTTGAGAAAAGTGATCTGCCCCTCATGGCCGTGGGTGAGTGTCCCCACGCCGTTGATGCGGACATCACCATCGCCCACCACGCGCCCCGCCACCTGCTCGGCCAGCTGTGCCAAAGTATATTCCGCCATCGCTCAGCGAACCTATTTCTTACTGGTGTTAGTGCGGCTTTTACTCAGCCGTTCGATGACCTTGTCGGTGATGTCGACCCGGTCGCTCGCATAGACCACGCCGTTTTCCAGCACCAGATCGTAGCCACCCTCTTTCGCCACTTCGACGATCACGCGGGCCACCTCGCGTTGCAGCTTGGCAAACTCCTCGTTGCGGCGGATGTTGAGATCTTCGCTGAACTCATCGCGGGCTCGTTTGAGATCGCGTTGCAGCGTCACCACCTCGCGCTCCAGACGACGCCGTTCGCTCTCCTTCATCGTCAGCCCATCTCGGCTAAGACGCTCTTCCTGGGTATGGAGTTTTTTCTGATCGGCCACCAGCTGCGCATCGCGCGGGGCAAACTCCTCCTGCAACAGGGTACGGGCCGCTTCAGCCTGCGGTGCACGTTCCAGGATATCGCCGCTGTTGACAAAGGCGATGCGCACCTCGCTGGCCTGAGCCAAGGATGCGCCCGTCACGAGCCATGCTATCACCAACCACTGCTTCATTTTCGACATGATCCCTCCGCGGAAATCTGGATCAGTATGGTGTGCCGAGTGTGAACTGGAACCGCTCAACACTATCCCACGGCTGGGCGTTGAACGGTCTGGCGTAACTGAAGCTGAGCGGTCCTACCGGGGTTATCCAGTAGAAACCGACACCCGCCGAATAACGCAGTTCATGTGCCGCATCGAGCAGCAGTTCCTTGTTCCATCCAAGTTGTGCCGAATCGTATACATTACCCGCATCGATGAAGAGGCTCAACCGCGAGGAGTTGCTCTTCTCGGCGAAGGGAGGACGGAACAGCAGCTCCATATTGGCGAGGGCACGCGCGTTGCCACCCAGCGGAATGTTGGTCGCCGGGTCAATGGTGCTGAGGGCTCCTACGCGATTGCTGCGATAACCGCGAATGCTGCGGCTGCCACCTGCGTAGTAACGTTCGAAGGGGGCCAGCGACTGGCTGTTGCCATAGACATTGGCATAGGAAAGTTCGCCGGAGGTGGTAAAGGTAATGCCGTCCCTGACCGGGGAGTAATTTTTGTGGCTGTAGCGCAGTTTATAGAAGTTGAGTGCACTGTCCGAGATGGGCGTCGCCACCTCGCCACTAAGGGAGATCATATTGCCGCTGTCGGCGAAGATGGTCTTATCGCGGGTGTCGTGAGTCAGGCTTGAGGAGAGTTTATAGGCCTCAAACGAGCAATCCGCCGCCGAGGCATTGTCGATGCAGAAATCCAGGATCTGCCTCGATGTGGAGGCGGTGGTGTTGATCGTGGTGTTCTCGTAGTTGAAGCCGTAGCGCATCGTGTCGTACTCGGTGACCGGCACCCCGAACATGACCCCGCCACCATACGCGTCGGTGGTGTAGCTGTATTTTGAGTTGGTGGCCGCATTCACATCGGTGGTGCGGTAGGAGAGATTGAGGGTACGACTCACGCCATCCATGGTGTAGTAGGGATTGGTCATGCTGAAGCTGTAAACGGTATTGACCTTGCTATTGTTGAAATCAAGGGAAAACCGGTTGCCGGTGCCGAGGAAGTTATCCTGGCTCACGCTGGAGTTGATGAGGAATCCCTGGGTATCGCCGTAACCGATACCGAAATTGAGGCTGCCGAAGGCCTGGCGCTCCTTCACCGCGACGTTGATATCCACCTGATCCTGCGTGCCTGGCACGGTGGGTGTTTCAATATTAACGTCTTCGAAGAAGCCGAGGCGATTGAGGCGGGTGCGCGAACGCTTGATCTGCTCGGTAGAGATCACGCCCCCCTCCATTTGGCGCAGCTCACGGCGCAACACTTCATCCTGGGTCTTGCTGTTGCCGGTGATGTTGATGCGCCGTACGGTGACGCGCTTGCCCGGATCGACAAAGAAGGTGAGCGACACCTCGCGCTTCTCCTCATCCACATCGGGCACCGGATTGACGTTGGCGAAGGCGTAACCGCTATCCCCCAGACGCTCACTGATGCGGCTGGTGCTCTCGGTGATCTCCTTGCGCGAGAAGATGTCGCCGCTCTTGAGGGAGATCAGTTTGCGCAGTTCTTCCTCGGGCAGGATCAGATCGCCTGCAAGCTTTACATCCTTGATGCGGTATTGATTACCTTCAAAGATGGCGATGGTGATATAGACGTCGTGGTGATCCGGGGTAACTGACACCTGGGTGGATAAAATCTCGAAATTGAGGTAACCACTATTCATGTAATGCGAACGCAGCACCTCGAGATCGGCGCCCAGTTTCTGTTTAGAGTATTTGTCGTCTTGCGAGCTGAAAAATTGCAATGGCGAGTGCGTCCCCAGATTCAGCTCCTCGAGAAGTTCACTCTCGCTATAGGCTTTCGCGCCGACAATGTGCAGATGCTTGATGCTGGCCTCGCTCCCTTCGGCGATATCGATGCGAATGGCGACGCGATTACGTTCCAGGGGCGTCACTGTCGACTTGATCTTCACGCTGTATTTGCCCATTGCCAGATACTGCTGTTTAAGCTCCAGCTCCACCCTGTCGAGCATTGAACGGTCAAATACACGCCCTTCGGCGAAGCCAATGCGTTTCAGACTATCCTTGAGCTGTTCCGAGGGAATCTTCTCATTACCGTCGATTTCGATGCTGGCGATGGCAGGACGCTCTTTGACGAAGACGATCAGCACATCACCCTCGCGCTCCAGCACTACGTCAGAAAAAAATCCGGTCTTGTAGAGGGCGCGAATGGCAGCCGTGCCGCTCTTGTCGTCCAGCACGTCGCCCTTCTTGAGCGGAAGGTAATTGAAGACCGTGCCCACCGCGATGCGCTGCAACCCTTCGACGCGGATGTCCTCGATGGTGAACGGTTCGGCCGCCATCACACGACACATCGCCGCCAGCAGCAGGGCAAAGAGCCAAACTCTTCCAGCCGGGGAAACTCTTTTCATTGTGGGAATATCCGTCCGGCCACACGAACCAGATCGTTATAGAGCGCCAAGGTCATCATGGCGAGGATCAGTGCCAGGCCAATACGTTGGCCGATCGCCTCGGTGCGTTCCGAAACAGGTGAGCCCTTGACCATCTCCACCAGATAGAAGGCCAGGTGACCGCCATCGAGCACCGGGATGGGCAGCAGGTTCAGAACCCCGAGGCTCAGGCTGACAATGGCCAGAAAACGCAGGAACTCGGAGAGCCCTGCCATGGCCGAGGTTTTGGCGTAGGTGGCGATGGTGATGGGGCCGCTCAGGTTCTCCACGGAAACCCGGCCGACAATCATTTCGCGCATCATCTGCAAGGTCACCGTCACATTATCCCAGACGCGCCCCGCGGCCTGGCCGATGCTTTCAACGGGACCATAGCGTACCTCGACGATAAGTCGCTCCGGATAGGCAGGAATGACCGGGCCGACGCCGATGCGCCCTACCACCTTGCCCTCCACGGTCTCGGCCTTGGGCACCAGCGTCACCTCGTGGCTGACGCCCTCACGCTGATAGGTGATGACGACAGGCTGGTTGGGATGTTTGCTGACCTCTGCCACCAGATCCACCCACTGTGGTGTGGCCACCCCGGCCACCGCGGTGATGAGGTCACCCGGGTGCAAGCCGGCCTGCTCCGCCACGGAACCTGCCACAACCGCCTCCAGCAGTGGCGTCACCGTCACCCGGTAAGGTTTGAGGCCTATGATGTCCATCAACTGATCTTGCTTCTCGTCGCCGCTTAGCCGGTCGAGGGGCAGGGTTCGTTCGCGCCTCACCGCCCCCTCGCTCACCTCCAGGGTGACCGGTTCGCGCAGCAGCGCCTTGGGCAACACCTTCTCCAGCACATCACCCCAGCTGAGGGTTTCGGTGCCATCGACTCCGACGATCAACTCGCCCTGGTGCAGCCCCGCCATCGCGGCGAGTGTCCCTTCGGGAACAACTCCCAGCTCCGGTTTCAAACCCGGTACGCCATTCATGAACATCAGCCAGTAGGCAAACACCGCGAAGACGAGGTTGAACAAGGGGCCGGCGGCGACGATGGCGAAACGTTTGGCAACCGGCTGGCGATTGAAGGCGCGGTGTAACTCTTCAGGTGCCACCTCCCCTTCCCGCTCGTCGAGCATCTTGACGTAACCACCCAGCGGGATGGAAGAAATCACATATTCGACCCTGTCCGCATCCTTGCCAAAACGCCGCAACAACGGTTTGCCAAAACCGAGGGAGAAACGCAGCACCTTCACCCCAAGGCGGCGCGCCACCCAATAGTGACCGAACTCATGGACGGCGATGAGCAGACTGATGGCGACAAGAAATGCCGCAATGGTGAGCAAAAAATCGATCATGAGGCGCTGGCGACCTCCCGGTGGTCGATCAATTCCTGGACAACGCGGCGCGCGCTGGCATCGGCGGCGAGAATGGCAGCCATACTTGAACCATCATGCGGCGTGACATGCTCCAGCGCGCGCTCGATGAGTTCGGCAATCGTAGTGAAGGCAATACGCCGCTCGAGAAACGCCTCGACGGCCACTTCATTGGCTGCATTAAGGATAGCGGGCGCCGTGCCGCCGGCACGCATCGCTTCAAAGGCGAGCCGCAGGCAGGGAAAGCGCACCAGATCGGGGGGCTCGAAATCGAGCCGCGCCACGGCAAACAGATCGAGGCTGGCGACCCCCGCAGCCATGCGCTCTGGCCACGCCAGTGCATGGGCGATAGGGGTACGCATGTCGGGATTGCCCAACTGCGCCAGCACCGAGCCGTCCACATACTGCACCATGGAGTGGATCACGCTTTGCGGATGGAGTACCACCTGAATGTGATCAGGCGTGGTGTGGAAGAGCCAGCACGCCTCGATCACCTCCAGCCCCTTGTTCATCATGGTGGCGGAATCGACCGAGATCTTGCGCCCCATCGACCAGTTGGGGTGGGCCACCGCCTGTTCCGGTGTCACGTGTGCCAACTGCTCCAGCGGTGTTTTACGGAACGGTCCGCCGGAGGCAGTAAGCAGGATGTGGCTGACACCAACCTGGCCGAGCCCGCGCTCGAAACCCGCTGGCATGCACTGGAAGATGGCGTTGTGCTCACTATCGATGGGTAGCAGTTCGGCACCACTGTGGCGCACCGCGTCCATGAAGAGCTGGCCCGACATGACCAGCGCCTCCTTGTTGGCAAGCAGCACGCGCTTGCCGGCGCGCGCCGCGGCCAGCGTCGGCGCCAGGCCGGCAGCGCCGACGATGGCCGCCATCACATGATCGGTCTGCGGCAGGGAGGCCACATATTCGAGCCCTGCCACCCCGTCGAGCACGGTGATTTCAGGGGCCACGCTCTTGAGCTTGTCGGCCAGCTGTTGCGCCGCACCGCTCTCCACCATCACCGCGTAGTCGGGATGGTGAACGAGACACTGCTCATAGAGACGCTCGATTTGGCGGTGGGCGGTGAGCGCCACCACCCGGTAGCGATCGCGATGTCGCGCCAGCACATCGAGGGTACTGACGCCAATGGAGCCGGTGGCGCCGAGTACCGTAACGCCAATCAGCCGTTCAGCCATGCAACCCCCAGGGCAAAAAACGGCGCCGCCGAGGTCAGGCTGTCGATGCGATCCAGCATGCCGCCATGACCGGGCAACAGGCCACCGCTATCCTTGAGCTCGACCATGCGTTTGAACATGCTCTCCTGAAGATCGCCGACGATTGAAAAGGCGACGGTCAATAACGAGAGGAGTATGAACAGTAGCGCCCCCATCGCCGGCTGCAGCAGCCAGCTCCCTACAGCCGCCACGGCAAATGTCATCAGCAGGCCACCCACCACCCCTTCCCAGCTCTTGCCGGGGCTGACGTGCGGCGCCAGTTTGTGGCGGCCAAAGCGGCGTCCGGCGAAGTAGGCCCCGGTATCGGCCCCCCATACCAGCAGCATCAACACCAGCACGTAGGCAGGGCCGGGGGCGATGTGGATCAGCGCAACGCCAAGCCACATGGGGACGATCACCAGCAGACCCGCCACTGCGCGTGCGCTGGTATGGCTGCGCCAGAACTCCCTTCCGGCGGGGTAGCGCACCACCATCAGCAGCGAGAGGAGCCACCAGCCGAGCGCTGCGATGAGCACACCATCAACCGCGCTCCCCTGACGGAGCAGCAGCTCCAGCACCAGGATGGCGCCAGTGACAAGCCCCACATAGGCGAGACGCCCGGGGAGAGAATGCCATCCCACCAGCCGCGCCCACTCCCAGGCGGCCATGGCTGCCACGACCATCATCAGCAGGCGAAACAGTTCGTGGGAAAGCCCGAGGATCGCCCAGATGGCCAGTGGCGCAAGAATCAGTGCGGTAATGATGCGTTGTTTAAGCATTGTACATCTGCTCGATCTGTTCGCCGGTATGGCCAAAGCGGCGCTGGCGTTGGCCGAAATCGGCCAGTGCCGCGGTAAACGCCTGCTCGTCGAAATCGGGCCAGAGCAGCGGTGAGAAATAGAGTTCGGTGTAAGCAAGCTGCCACAGTAGGAAGTTGCTGATGCGCTGTTCGCCACCGGTACGTATGAAGAGATCGGGCTCGGGCAGCTCGGCCAGTGAAATCGTCGCGGAGATGTTCTCCATGGTGATCTCATCGGGGGCAAGCTCCCCGCTGGCGACGCGCTGTGCCAGTTTGCGCGCGGCAGTAGCAATGTCCCAGCGACCACCATAGTTGGCAGCAATCACCAGGGTCATGCGCTGATTATCCCTGGTCAGGTTTTCTGACTTTTCAATGCGCTCCTGCAGTGCCGCTGCAAACGCGCTGCGATCGCCAATGACCATCAGACGGACCCCGCGTTCGTGGAGCTTGGCCACCTCGCGCTCCAGGGCTGTCATGAACAGCTCCATCAGCCAGCTCACCTCCTCTCGCGGCCGACGCCAGTTCTCGCTACTGAAGGCGAACAGGGTCAGAACAGAGATGTTGTGGGCAAGGCAGCTCTTGATGATAGTGCGTACCGTATCCATGCCGGCCTTGTGGCCGGCGATGCGCGGCAGTCCATGCTGGCGCGCCCAGCGCCCATTGCCATCCATGACGATGGCAACGTGGCGGGGATATTTTTGTGGGGTAGCAGTGGATTCGGTCATGGGATCAGCGGCCAGTCACAAGCTCCGGGGTGCAAAATTCAATACCATCTCTGACATTCACCATCGATTCAGTATCCTTCGCTACCCTGCAGGCTGTTGCTTTGGTTCTTGTAACTGTGTAGCCGTCAGATCTCCATCATGTCTTTTTCTTTGGCCTCGACCACCTTGTCGATCTCGGCGATATATTTGTCGGTCAGCTTCTGAATCGTATCCTCGGCACCGCGTTCCTCATCCTCGCTGATGCTCTTGGCCTTGAGCAGATTCTTCAGTTCACCATTGGAGTCGCGACGGATGTTGCGTACCGCCACCTTGGTGGCCTCGCCCTCCTTGTGCACCACCTTGATCATCTCCTTGCGGCGCTGCTCGGTCAGGGCGGGCATTGGTACACGGATCACCGTACCCGAGGTGGCAGGATTGAGCCCCAGATCGGAGGTCATGATCGCCTTCTCGATGGGCTGCACCATGGTGCGATCCCACGGGGTCACGGTCAGAGTGCGGGCATCCTCCACCGCCACCTGGGCCACCTGGCTGAGCGGTACCGGCGAGCCGTAATAGTCGACGGTGATGTGTTCCATCAGACTGGGATGGGCACGGCCGGTACGCAATTTGGAAAGTTCGGACTTGAGCGCCTCGATGCTCTTTTTCATGCGCGCTTCCGCGCCGTTCTTCACGTCATTAATCATGCATCACTCTCCCCGTTCAACCAGGGTGCCCTCATCCTCGCCGCGCATGATGCGCATCAGGGCACCGGCCTTGTTCATGTCAAAGACGCGCAATGGCAGATTATGGTCGCGGCACAGAATTATAGCCGTGAGGTCCATCACCCCGAGCCGCCGATCGATGGTCTCATCGAAGGTCAGCCGCTGGTAGCGCGTGGCGCTTTTATCCTTGAAGGGGTCGGCCGTATAGACACCATCCACCTTGGTGGCCTTGAGCGCCAGATCGGCGTTGATCTCGATGCCGCGCAGGGTCGCCGCCGAGTCGGTGGTAAAGACCGGATTGCCGGTACCGGCAGCGAAGATCACCACGCGCCCCTTTTCCAGATGGCGAATGGCGCGCACCCGGTCGTAATC
>DASWUD010000260.1:0-12012 GCA_036401755.1 Gammaproteobacteria bacterium | reverse complement strand
TGCGCTGATAGTAGGCCTTGACCTTCGCATCGAAGCGCGCTGCCTTGACCGCTGCTTCCAGGAAGGCCCACGACAGATACTTATTGCCGTTCTTGCTGTTACCTGCCCCCTTACGCTTACCATTGCTGAGCTTCTCACTCTTTACACAGCGGCGGTAGGAGGCATAGTTACCTGCATCGGGAAACCGGTTGATGGTGCCGGTCTCCAGCATGATCGTCATGCCAAGAATTGGGCCGACACCAGGTATGAATAACTTCCCCGTTACACTTACTGGCCGTGGAAAATCAATTCCGGCGCAGGTGCAATGCGCGCCACTCCTTCGGCTACGCTGCCCGGCAGCAGGCGGCTCACACCTCGGTTTCCTGTTCTCCGATGACCTTGATACTCTTGGCTGGTAGCTTTCAAGACAAGGAGCTTCTAATACCACGCCCGTCTGGCCGTACCAGACATTCACTGGCACATTGATCCTCCCCAGATTAACAGACACTTTTAAACACTAAAGGGGCGGTGACATGCGCATCGATGATATGCGCCATGATCACCGCCTCGTTTTTTAGCACTTGCTCATTACACGATCTGGTAACTGTTCATCATGTCGTTCTCCTCATGGTCCAGGATGTGGCAATGCCACACATAGGTTCCGGTGAACGATCCGCCGAATGAGGCGTAAACACCTGCGCCGGCTGTGACCAGGCGCCCGAAGGGGATGTCATCGCTTCCGGTTGTACCGGCTGTGCCGAGGGCGTCATTGCCAAATGGCACCAGGATGCGAGTTACCTGCCCAGGCGGACACTGGATGGTGTCTTTCCACCCCATCTCGTTGGCTGGCGCCGGGAAGGACATGCCGATAAGGTGGGGGGCCGGGTCGGGTACGGCGCCGAGCGTTGTGTCGGGCACTTGTACAACGACCCCTAATGCATCCGCCATGGCCGACGGCCAGGTGCGTGTGCCGATGGCCGTCAAGGCGGCCAGGTATTGGGTGGTGTTGAAGTTCTGCCGGTCGAGGAGCTGGAAGTTGGCCAGGTGCAGGTGCATCGGGTGGGTGTCGCCCGTAAGGTTGATGATGTTCCACTGCTCCAGGGTGTCCTTCTGGACTGCGCCATCGCCCGCCGCATTCATCGCATTGGGGCCGCTCAGGCTCTCGTTCAAGGCGAGGGCGTTGATGGTGGCGGCGATGGGGCCGGCAGGCCCCATCACCTCGAACAGTACCAGGTAACGCTGCTTTACGATGCTGGCGGTGTTGGCACTCAGCTGGGTGAGAAGCGGCGGCTGGCCCGTGGCGCCGCGCAGGCTGGCCGGGATCGTTTTGACGGCGCCTGCACCTGCCGCAGCCGTGACCGTAAACTTCATGATCTCGGGCAGCTCTGCCCCGCCTGCGCGGTTTGTCCGTTTCCCGCTGGGAAAGGGTGTCGGTGCGTTGTTTTGCATGATGATCTGGGTGCCCACGTTCGCTTTGGTGAAGTCCACCAGGATGTCGACCCGTTCCCCTGGCGCAATGAGGAGAGAGTTCAAGCGAACCGGTGCGTCTAGCAGGCCGCTCTCGGTGCCGATCTGGTAGATGCGAACACCCTTGGAGAGGCTCAGGTTGTAGAACCTCGCCTGGGACCCATTGATGATGCGGAAGCGGTAGACCGCCTGCTCCACGTTAAGGTTGGGCCAGGCCTTGCCGTTGACGACGGCCACGTCGCCGAAAAACTCCGGTATCCAGGCGAAGTCTGGCGAGTAGAACAGGGTTCCGTCTGCATTGAACGACTTGTCCTGAATCACCAGGGGGAGCTCGTAAGTACCGTAGGGTGCGGGCAGGCCGATGGCGTTGCCGGCAACACCCGTGTCGTATTCATCTCTCAGCAGGTAGAAGGCCGCCAGTCCGGCATAGACGTTGGCGCGGGTCAGGCCGAACGCGTGGTCGTGGTACCAGAGCGTGGCAGCCTGCTGATCGTTGGGCCACGTGTAGGTGTAGGTAGTAGTGTTGAATGGTGCGCTGTTCCTGGGGAAGTATTCCATCGGTCCGCCGTCACTGAGCTGTGCGACGTAGCTGCCATGCAAGTGAACGGCAACGCGGGGGGCCGTGGCATCCAGCGCTTGCACCCCCACGACGTTGAGCGGGTCCGGTATTGCCAGGGTCGTCGCTAACGGGTGCGTACCCAGGTTGTTCGTCATTGTCGCCTTGATGGGCTGTCCGCGGGTCGCAATGATGGTCGGGCCCAAGTACGGAGCGCCGCCGTAGCCGAGGCTGCTGGCCGCGCCCAATTCACTGTGGAACGAATAGTTGGCATTAGCCATGGCCAGGTTCAGCTCGTAGAACCCGGTGGCGTTGTTCAAGGTGGGAGTTATTGAGCCAGGGATAGGCACCTGGTCGAGGTACTTCGTCACTACCGGCGATACCGGCGGTATAAACGGCGGCGCGGCAGAGGCGCTCCGCGTCCACACTCCCAGTGGTATGAACATGCTGGCGCCTACCAGCGAAGTTGTCTTCAGAAAATCTCGTCTGGTCGTCATGATGGTCTCCGAATAGGTGCAGATCAAACGTCGGGGCGTGGCGTCGGGTCGGGGCGTTGACCGCGTGTTGCGTGAGAGAGCGACTACTGACATTGGTCTAAACAACAGGCTGTAGGAGCGTAGTGCAGGAGATATCGAAAAATATGAGGTGAAGAGGGTATAGACTTCAGATACAACTTGTGAACGGCGTGTGTCAAGGACAGACCCTGAGGGATCCCCACGAAATTCTTCGTCTCATGCTAAACACGAATGAGCCTCACGCAAACTTCGCTTTGCGTCGATCACGTCTGACAGGGTCAATGTCATACCGCCTTTACGAATGATGCGCATACCAAGAAAGACAAAGGACAATACTAGCTGTGCGTAATGGTGTTCGCCTGGAACTTGCGAGACAAGCCACGCTGATTGGCTGTTTTCCCAAGCAGCCACGCCACGAACACGGCAAGTGCCGCAATGAGCAGCAATACGGTATAGCGCTCTTTCGTTCTTGACCGCGCAAAATCCAGACCCAGGCCAAAGCGCTCGTCTTTGGTATCACGAAATCCTTCCTCGATCTGCATACGTCGGCGATAAAGTAGAGATGACTGCCCCCGTTAATGTACTGTGCGCAGGCAGCGAGGTGGCCAATAGCCATGGCTCCTTTTCTCTTGCCGCATTCACTCTGCTTTTGCGTGATCTTGCTCGCTCGCCGCGGGCTGTTTTATCAACCCGCCCCTTGGGCTTTTCACGCAGACCATGTAACGTGCACAGCAGCTAAAAAACCCCTGACCGCAAGCGATCAGGGGTTTTTCAGGATTGGTGGAGGCGGTGGGACAGCTGGTTCCCAATCTTTCGAGAGGGGCTGGACTATTCATTCACCTGCCGTTGCCGGCAGGGGAGGGCGTGTTGTGAGCGATGCCCCCTGGCATCGACCCACCCTAGTACTCCGTGGAGCTCTGTGTGATGGGTTGCGCTGCGCTCACCCAACCTACAACTACGCTCGTTAGGAGCCTATGAGTCTCTAGCCGGCTTACGGGTTTCCCCTTCACCGGACGGCGTTGGCATAGGACCTGTGTCCCGTAGCGTTCACCGTATGAGCCCTCTTTTCCAACGGGGATCACTCCCCGTGGCGACCATTGTGTTAATCGAACCCGCGTCCGCAAGCCCTCTGCCATCGGTTCTACATGCGTAGCCATGTCTTTGGATTTAACCGGCGGCCACCCGACTGGCAGGGTGAGCTAACGGCGAGTCCGGTAAGGTTTTAGCGACGCGTCCCCGGACGGGCCTTGTCGCGATCCTGTGAGAGATGACCCCCGGAAACCCGAGCGCACAGGCACGGCCTCGGTCCAGAGGGCACCCTACTGGGTTTTAAGCAGCGAGTGCGTAGTTGTCGTCGTTGGCAACTATTTGGTTTGCAGCGTGTTTTACGAGGTCACCGCACCTCGGCATGCCCCTCCGGTTTTGCAACCCACGTCGAAGCCAGGTCGCCCCCATTGGTACGGAACATTAGAGATGATACAGGGGGGAAAGTTCCCTGTCACGGAAGAGTTCAGGCGCCTTGGTTAAACCCGTTCCTCAAGCGAAACATAGGTGCGATTAGCGCAGCAAAATCGTACGCCGCAAAGTCTCCGATTACGCTGCGCTAATCGGAGCTACGCATGCTGTCACGGAAAGAAACTGAGTGTTGAGCATGGACTGGGGGGAAGTTAAATCCCCTCTCCCTGGCCCTCTCCCTGAGGGAGAGGGGATTTACATGACTGAGAAGCGCTGTTAGGGAGAGGGGGCTTAGTGGTGCTTGAGAGGCGGGTGTCAGTGGTGGCCGCTTCAATCAGCGGGCGTTTTTCAGCAAGCGCTGTTTTTCGCGCTGCCAATCGCGCTCTTTTTCGCTTTCGCGCTTGTCGTGGGCCTGTTTGCCTTTGGCGAGTCCGATCTCGGCCTTGACCTTGCCGTGGCTCCAGTAGAGGGCGAGGGCGAGCAGTGTGTAACCCTTGCGCTCCACCTCACCGATCAGCTTGTCGAGCTGGTGGCGATGCAGCAGCAGCTTGCGGGTGCGGGTGGGGTCGGGGGTGTAGTGGGTGGAGACGGTTTGCAGCGGCGTGATCAGTGAGCCGAGCAGCCACGCTTCGCCGTCCTTGATGATGACGTAGCTGTCCACCAGCTGGACGCGGCCGGCGCGCAGGCTCTTGACCTCCCAGCCCTGCAGGGCGAGGCCGGCTTCGAGGCGCTCTTCGATGAAGTAGTCGTGGCGGGCCTTCTTGTTGAGGGCGATGGTGCCGCCGCCGTCGGATTTTTTCTCTTTGCTCATGGCGGCGCATTATAGGCGAATGGGCTGCGCAGGCATATCGGCGGTTGAGCGTGCCGGGCAATTGGCCGACAATGGGCGCTTAAAAAAATATATGGGGGGAGGCGATGGCACAGGAGCGGGAGTCGATCCACGGTCAGTGGTCATCACGCATGGCATTCATTCTGGCGGCAACCGGTTCTGCCGTCGGGCTGGGCAACATCTGGAAGTTCCCCTACATCACCGGCGTCAACGGCGGCGGTGCCTTCGTACTGGTCTATCTGCTCTGCATTGCCGCCATCGGCATCCCGATCATGATCGCCGAGATCATGATGGGGCGGCGCGGGCGCCGTTCACCGATCAACACCCTGCGCTATCTGGCCGAGGAGGCGGGTCGCCATCGCGGCTGGCAGGTGATGGGGTGGCTTGGTATCGTGGTGGGATTCCTCATTCTTTCCTATTACAGCGTCATCGCCGGCTGGGCGCTGGCCTATGTGCTGCGCGCCATGGAGGGCGCCTTCAGCGGTCAGTCGCCCGAGGCGGTGGCGGGGTTGTTCGGCCAGCTGGTCTCCACTCCGGAGCTGCTGCTGCTGTGGCACACGCTGTTCATGGTGATGACCATGTGGATCGTGGCACGCGGGGTGCGTTCGGGGCTGGAGCAGGCGGTGCGCTATATGATGCCGGCGCTGTTTGTGCTGTTGCTGTTGCTGGTCGGCTATGCCATGAACACCGGCTATTTCCAGCAGGGGCTGGCGTTTCTCTTCACCCCCGATTTCAGCAAGATCACCCCCAACGGCGTGCTGATGGCGATGGGCCACTCCTTCTTTACCCTGAGCCTCGGCATGGGGGCGATCTTGGTCTACGGCTCCTACATGCCGAAGGGAGCATCGATCGTCAAAACAACGCTGGTGATTGCCCTGGCCGATACTTCGGTGGCGCTGCTGGCGGGGATGGCGATCTTTCCCATCGTCTTTAGCTATGGTCTGGAGCCGGGGGCCGGGCCGGGGCTGGTCTTCAAGACCTTGCCTATCGCCTTTGGCCAGATGCCGGGCGGTGCCTTGTTTGGTACCTTCTTTTTTGTGTTGCTGGTGCTGGCCGCCTGGACCTCATCGATCTCCATCGCCGAGCCGGTGGTGGCCTGGCTGGTGGAGAGTCATGGCCTGACGCGCCGCCATGCGGCGTGGTGGGTTGGCGGCGGCGCGTGGCTGCTGGGGATCGGGTCGGTTTTGTCGTTCAACCTCTGGTCGAGTGAGCCCTACCTGCTGTTCGGTAAGACCTTTTTCGATCTGTTAGACTACCTCACCTCCAATATCCTGCTCCCGGCCGGGGGGCTGTTGGTGGCTATCTTCGCCGGTTGGATCATGCGCCGCGAGAGTGTGAGAGAGGAGCTGGGGCTGAAGGATGCGCTGCTGTTCAGGATCTGGCGTTTTCTGGTGCGCTTCGTGGCACCCGTTGCGGTGCTGTTTATCTTTCTGCACGCCACTGAAATAATCAAATTCGAGTAATCTTATTCGATGCCCAACATACAAAAGAGCGCGCTGGTTCCCTACAGCGCGGCACAAATGTTTGCGCTGGTAGATGACATTGAAGCCTATCAGCAGTTTCTCCCTTGGTGTCGCTCTTCGCAGGTGCTGGCCCGTGGCGAGGATGAGGTTCGTGCCACCATCGAGATCGCCCATGGCTCGCTGCGCAAGGCGTTCACCACGCGCAACCGCATGCAACGGGACAAGATGATCGAGATGCGTCTGGAAGAGGGGCCGTTCCGGCACCTGGAGGGATTCTGGCGCTTCGATACCCTGGGCGAGCAGGCGAGCAAGGTCTCGCTTGACCTCGATTTCGAGTTTTCCAGCAAACTGGTGGGGCTGGCGATGGGGCCGGTCTTCAGCCAGATCGCCAATTCTTTGGTAGATGCCTTTAGCAAGAGAGCGGTGCAGGTCTATGGAAAAGCATGAACCCCATGAGCCGATCACGGTCGAGGTCGCCTACGCGCTGCCCGAGGTGCAGGTGATCATTCCGGTGGTGGTGGATTCGTCGCTGACGATCCGTGATGCCATCGTGCGTTCCGGTATCGTCGAGCGCTTTCCCGAAATCGATCTCGACAATGCCAAGGTGGGGATCTTCGGCAAGCTCGCCAAGCTCGATGCGGGGATGCGCGCGCGCGACCGCATCGAGATCTACCGCCCCCTCATCGCTGATCCCAAAGAGGTGCGCAAGCAGCGTGCTGCCGAGGGCAAGAAGATGAAGAAGGGGGGAGGGGATATCGAGGGCGCAGAAGAATAGTACCCCCGAGTTTTAGCGAGGCCTCTTGGGTGTCGTTTCCCTGATGATATCCTTGGCGGGAATGGGGCCGTATTTTTCGATGCGCTCAAGCGCATTGCCGCTGAAATGGAGTGTTGCGCCGTAGCGTTCCAGCGTTTTGCCCCCCTTGCTCATGCTGTAGTGGTAGTCCCAGCGATCCTGGTGGAAAGGATCGGTCAAGAGCGGCGTTCCCAGAATGAAACGGACCTGATCGCGGTCCATTCCTATTTTGACCTTGTCGAGTGTCTCCAGCGAGATGATGTTGCCCTGCTGGATGTCTATCTTGTGGGCGCAGCCGCTCAACAGAAGGAGCGCCACCAGACAAATGAGAAGCTTTTGCATTTGAATTTCATACAGGATAAGGTTGCCCCATCATAACGTAACCGGGGCATGAGTGGTACGAGGCATGAATACGCAGGATTTGAAAAAGGCCGGGCTGAAGGCGACGCTGCCGCGCATCAAGATCCTGCAGATCCTTGAAAGCGCCGAGCCACGCCACATGAGTGCCGAGGATGTCTACAAGATTCTGCTTGAATCGGGCGAGGATGTGGGGTTGGCGACGGTCTACCGTGTGCTTACCCAGTTCGAAAGTGCGGGGTTGGTTAGCCGCCACAACTTCGAGGGTGGCCATGCGATCTTCGAACTCAACGAGGGGCGCCACCACGACCACATCCTCTGCGTCAGGTGCGGCCGTCTCGACGAGTTCTTCGATGAGACCATCGAGAAGCGCCAGCATGTCATCGCCCGCGACCACGGCTACACCATGACCGACCACAGCCTCACCATTTATGGGATCTGTGAGGCGTGCCAGAAGGGTACCGGGGAGAAGCACTAAACTGCGTTAAGCCTTGCGGCGTTTGCGTGCGCCACTCTCTTGCTGGGCCCGTTCGATCATCTCCCTGGCGTGCGACAGGGTCTGTTCGGTGATCTCCACTCCCCCTGACATGCGCGCCACTTCGGCGACGCGCTCCTCACCGTTCAGGGGCCGCACCTCGGTACGGGTGGCGCCTTTGCTGCTGCTCTTGCGGATCTGGAAGTGGTGGTGTCCCTGCGCCGCCACCTGTGGCTGGTGGGTGACGCAGAGTACCTGCCGCTCGCTGCCGAGACGGCGCAGTTGCCGTCCCACGATTTCGGCGGTGCCGCCGCCGACCCCCACGTCCACCTCGTCGAAGATCAGGGTGGGGATACCGCCGCTGCCTGCTGTGATCACCTGTATCGCCAGACTGATGCGTGATAGTTCGCCGCCCGAGGCCACCTTGGCGAGGGGACGCAGCGGCTGGCCCGGATTGGCGGTGACCAGCAGCTCGATACGATCCCAACCGTATGGTGAGGGCTCGTCGCGATCCCCCTGATCGACGGCGATCTCGAAGCGGCCGCCACCCATGCCGAGCTCCTGCATGTTGGCGGTGACCCGCTGCGATAGCTGTTGTGCTGCCGCGTTACGCTTGGCGCTGATCGCATCGGCCTCTTTTTCATAGTGCTTGCGCAGTGCGGTGATCTCACCTTCGAGGGCGCCGAAGCGGTTTTCGCTCGCTTCGAGGTTACCCAGCTCCTCCTGCAGGGTGAGCAACAGGCCGGGCAGTTCACTGCTGTCGACTCGGTGTTTGCGCGACAGGTCGTGGATGGCGCCGAGGCGCTGCTCCACCTCCTGCAGGCGTTGTGGATCGATGTCGATATTATCGGCGTAATGGCGGAGCTCACCCGCCCCCTCCTTGGCCTGGATGATCGCCCCCTCCAGCAGCTCGCAGGCAGGTGTGAGGCGCGTATCGTAGCCCTGCAGCTCCTGCAGCTGAGAGAGTCCGCGCTCCAGCAGGCGGATGGCGGAGGTCTCCTCGTCGTCCTGGAGCAGGGCAGCGATCTGCTGACTACCCTCGGCGAGGCGGGTGGCGTTAGCCAACCGGCCGTGTTCGGCGTCAAGTTCGGCAAGCTCATCTGCGGTGAGATTCAGTTTTTCCAGCTCATCGACCTGGTAGCGCAACAGCTCCAGGCGCGCCTCACGCTCCTGCTGGGCCTGGCGCAGACGCTCCAGCTCATCGTGCAGGGCGCGCCACTGGCGGTAGTGGCCATTGAGGGTAAGCACCTCGGTACCCAGGCCCGCGAAATCATCGAGCAGTTGGCGCTGCAGGTCGCGCTTCAGCAGCGATTGGTGGGCATGCTGGCCATGGATATCGACCAGCTGTTCACCCAGCTCGCGCAGGGAGGTGAGGGGCACCGGCTGGCCGTTGATGAAGGCGCGCGAGCCGCCATCGGCATTGACGGTGCGGCGCAGGATGCACTCCTCCTCACTGTCGAGTGCGTGCTCCTTCAGCCAGTCGTGTACCGCCGGAATGTCGCCCAGCTCGAAGGTGGCGCTGATGTCGGCGCGTTCCGTGCCGTGGCGCACCACGCTGCTGTCGGCGCGATCGCCCAGGGTGAGACCGAGGGCATCCAGCAGGATCGACTTGCCGGCGCCGGTTTCGCCGCTCAACACGCTCATGCCGGGGGCAAACTCGAGCTCCAGGTGTTCCACAAGGGCGAAATTGCGGATGTGTAGATGGCGCAGCATGGTGTGGCTTATCCCCAGTGGAGCTTGGCGCGCAGGATGTGGAAATGGTCGTGGTCCACCGGATGGATGAGGGTGACCATCTCCTCCCTCTTGCGGATCATCACCCGATCGCCATGGAGCAGGCCGAGGTTGATCTGGCCGTCGCAGGTGACCTGTGCCTGGCTCTGCCCCTGGCCACGCACCACGATTTCGATGACGCTGTTGGCATCGACCACGATGGGGCGATGGCTCATGGTGTGGGGACAGATGGGGACCAGCACCACCGCGTTCAGGCAGGGTTGCAGGATCGGGCCGCCGCCAGAGAGGGCGTAGGCGGTGGAGCCGGTGGGGGTCGAGACGATCAGTCCATCGGAACGCAGGGTGTTGACGAAGGTGCCGTTGACGTAGGTCTCCACCTCGATCATGCGCGCCACGTCGATCTTGTGGACCACCACATCGTTGAAGGCATCGCTCTGGCTGATGCATTCCCCATCGCGGATGATGGAGCAGTGCAACAGGAAGCGCGGATCCTCGGTGTACTGGCCCGAGAGGATCTCGTCCAGCCGGGAGTGCATCTGATCGGGCGAGATATCGACCAGAAAGCCAAGGCGCCCCAGGTTGACGCCGAGGATGGCGATGCGGTGCTTGGCCAGGCTGCGGGCGGCGTTGAGCAGGGTGCCGTCGCCACCGACCACGATGGCCAGGTCGCTTTCGCGGCCGATCTGCTCGCGCCCGGCAATCTCCAGGCCATGCTCCGGCCAGACCTCGGCGGTCGCCTCGTCGAGCAGCACACGGCAGCCGCGCCCCTTCAGAAAGCCGCTCAGGGTGTGCAGGGTGGTTCCGACCGTGGTGTCACCATATTTGCCGATAAGCCCGATGGTTTTGAAACGCTGCCCCATGCCACCCTCCAAAAGTGCACGAAAGTTAACATGTTAGCGATGCCTGTTTCCACCGCCACGCAAACTTGACAGCCTGCCGGTGCCATGGATAATTTCCTGTTAGCACTCGAAGTGGTCGAGTGCTAACCTGGAGAGACGATGATTAGCAGTACCCAGAAACCCGATAGTAAACCTACGCCGCTCAACGAGCGGGCGCAGCGGCTGCTCAAGTTTCTGGTGGAGCGTTATATCCGTGATGGCCAGCCGGTTGGTTCGCGCACCCTCTCCAAGGATTCCGGCCTCGACCTCAGCCCCGCCTCAATTCGCAATGTGATGGCCGACCTGGAGGAGCTGGGGTTGATAAACTCCCCCCATACTTCGGCCGGCCGCGTCCCCACGGCGCTGGGCTACCGCTTTTTCGTCGACAGTCTGCTCACCATCAAGCCGCTCGCCGAGCAAGAAATCCTCTCGCTGAAGAACCAGATCGGTCCCGTGCAGGATTCGCGCAGCCTGCTCGCCTCTGCCTCGTCGATGCTCTCCGAGATATCCTCCATGGCCGGCATCGTCATGTTGCCGCGCCGTGACATGGTGGCGCTGCGCCAGGTGGAGTTTTTGCCGTTGAGCGGCAACCAGGTGCTGGTGGTGCTGATCATCAACGAGCACGAGGTGCAAAACCGCATCATCCAGACCTCGCGCCGTTATTCGCCCGCCGAGCTGCAACAGGCCGCCAACTACCTCAACCAGTCATTTGCCGGGCGTGATCTGAAATCCGTGCGCAATCGACTGCTAGGCGAAATGAAACAGACTCGCGAGAACATGGATCAGTTGATGGTGGCGGCCATCGAAATGGCCGACAAGGCTTTCCTGCCCGCTGAGCAGGGGGGCGATTACCTTATGGCGGGCCAGACCAATCTAATGAACTACGCGGAGATGTCCAACATCGACCGCCTCAAGCAGCTGTTCGAAACCTTCAATCGTAAGCGTGATGTGCTACACCTGCTCGACCAGTGCATGCATGCCGAGGGTGTACAGATCTTTATCGGTGACGAGTCGGGTTACCAAGCCCTCGACGAATGCAGTCTGGTCACTTCGCCCTACCGCGTGGATGGCGAAGTGGTCGGCGTGCTGGGGGTGATCGGTCCCACCCGCATGGCTTACGACCGGATGATTCCCATCGTCGACGTGACGGCCCGCCTGTTGGGAGCGGCCTTGAATCAAGTGAAGTAGGGCCCGATATACCTGCGATTCGCAGGCCAATACCGCGTACTCATGCGTGGTTACATCATATTTATTGATAGTTCAGGAGCAGAGCATGACGCAAGAGAGCACCACCCCTCCCGTGGATGAGAGCAAGGAGCCGCCGGCCGAGCCATCACCGGTACCCGATCAGGAGCTCCACCTGATGCTGGAGGATGCGCGCAACAAGGCCGATGAGCACTGGAACCAGTTGCTGCGTGTGCAGGCCGAGATGGAAAACCTGCGCCGCCGTGCCGAGCGCGATGTGGAGAGCGCCCACAAATACGCACTGGAGAAGTTTGCCGCCGCGCTGCTGC
>DASWUD010000259.1:0-3537 GCA_036401755.1 Gammaproteobacteria bacterium | reverse complement strand
CCGTCCGGTTCGTTGCATTAACAACACATGCAGATCCACCTGCTGGCGGTCGGCACCCGCATGCCCGGATGGGTTGAAGAGGGCTATGGCGAATACGCCAAGCGCCTGCCCGCCGAGTGCTCCCTCAAGCTGGTGGAGATCCCCATGGCCAAGCGTGCCAAGGGGAATAACGACGTCCCCAAATTGATGGCCCAGGAGGGAGAACGCCTCACCGCCGCGATCCCGCGCGGCGCGCGGCTGGTGGCGCTGGAGGTGGGTGGCAAGGCGTGGTCCACCGAACAGCTTGCTAGGCGCCTTGAGCAGTGGCTCGGTGATGGCCGCGACGTGGCGCTGCTGGTGGGTGGGCCCGACGGCCTCGATCCTTCTTTGCGCCAGCGTGCCGATGAACTCTGGTCCCTCTCCCCGCTGACCCTGCCCCATCCGCTGGTGCGGATTCTGCTCGCCGAGCAGCTCTATCGGGCGTGGTCGATTTTGAATAACCATCCGTATCATCGTTAGTCTCCACGAGTTATTTGTGGGAGCGGCGCCCCCTGAAGGGCACAAGCCCTCGCCGCGAATGGCATTAGCGAAGCGCGGATGTTTCGGCGCTCCGAACATTTCGGCCCGAGGGTGGGCCTCCCACAGGTTACTTCAACGACATTAAGCCTGTGGGAATGGCGCCCCCTAAAGGGCACAAGCTATTGCCGCGAAACAGTCTGATCGAGGTTGTCACCAGCTACTGTCGCCTCATCTACGCAGCGCCATCTGGCAGCCGGGCCATGGATGGCCCGTCTGCCAGACCCGACCGGAGCGAGAAGCGCAGGAGATAAGCGGCATGGGGGCGGCCTTTCTTAGCGTCTCTTTCTTTGGCCGCGCAAAGAAAGAGACTCGTCGGCGGGGGCGAAACCCCGCATCCACATCACGTGGCGCAGCCACACAAGACCAGTCGGCATGCAAACAATCAGGCTCATCATCCTGGCTAGCACTGCTCGTCACGGTAATGACCGCCAAGCTACACAGCCCAAGAGCAAAGACAAATTCGTCGATCCCCTCACCGGTCTTTAAGAAATTTCAGGGTAGAATGCAGTAATACCCAAGAACTACGGTGGCACGAATGCCCCTTTCGTTTCCCCCTGTATTGCTCGCATCGGCGTCGCCGCGGCGGCGTGAACTGCTGGCGCAGATTGGTGTCGATCACGAGGTGGTGCGTGTCGAGGTGCCGGAGCTGGCGCTGCCCGGTGAGGCCCCGGAGGTGTTTGCGCTGCGCCTCGCCTTGGCCAAGGCGCGGGCGGGGCGGGCTGCGGCGGGCAGTGACCCACGGCCGGTACTGGGGGCCGATACGGTGGTGGTGGCTGCGGGCGAGATCCTGGGCAAGCCGCACGATCGCGCTGACTTCCTGCGTATGATGCGGTTGCTCGCCGGGCATACTCACCAGGTAATGACCGCGGTGGCGCGGGTCGACGCCGATGGCTGTGAGGCGAGCCGCCTGTCGGTGAGCCATGTGACCTTTCGTCCGTTGCGTGATGAGGAGATCGAGGCCTACTGGGCCTGCGGCGAGCCGGCCGACAAGGCGGGCGGTTATGCGATTCAGGGGCGTGCCGCGATGTTCATCGCGCATGTTGAAGGGAGTTATTCGGGCGTGATGGGGTTGCCGCTTTTCGAGACGGCGGAACTGTTGCGCAACGGAACTGTGAGGAGTTGAGACTCATGAGCGAAGAGTTGCTGATCAATGTGACGCCCCAGGAGACCCGTGTCGCCTTCGTGGAGAACGGCGTGTTACAGGAGGTGCATATCGAGCGGGCGCGCCGCCGCGGGCTGGTGGGCAATATCTACCGAGGCAAGGTGTGCCGCGTGCTGCCCGGCATGCAGGCGGCCTTCGTCGAGATCGGCCTGGAGCGCACCGCGTTCCTGCACGCCTCCGATGTCCTCAACCCCACCGTTGCCGTAGTCAATTGTGATGGCGAGAGTGAACCGCCGGCGCGTCGCCCCCTCGAACCGATTGCCTCGCTGCTGCATGACGGTCAGGAGGTGGTGGTGCAGGTGGTGAAGGACCCGCTCGGTACCAAGGGGGCGCGCCTCACCACCCAGCTCTCTATTCCCGCGCGCTTTCTGGTCTTCATGCCGGGTGGTCAGCACGTGGGGGTGTCGCAACGCATCGAGGACCCGGCCGAGCGGCAGCGCCTCAAGGAGATCGTGCGCAGCCTGAGTGCCGACTACGCCCAGGGCGGCTATATCGTGCGCACTGCCGCCGAGGGGATGAGCGAGGAGGCGCTGCACAAGGATATCGTCTTCCTCGACAAACTGTGGCACGCCATCCAGGAGCGCATCGAGGGAAATTTCAACGGCCACCTGATCCATGAGGACATGCCGTTGGTGATGCGCACCATGCGCGACCTGGTCGATGAGGAGATCGAAAAGATCCGCATCGATTCGCGCGAGACCTTCCAGAAGGTGCAGAAGTTCGCCACCAAGTTTATCGCCGAACTGGCGCCGCGCATCGAACACTATTCCGGTGAGCGTCCTATCTTTGATCTCTATGGTGTTGAGGATGAGATCCAGCGCGCGCTGGAGAAAAAGGTGCAACTCAAATCGGGTGGTTATCTGATCATTGATCAGACCGAGGCGATGACCACCATCGACGTCAACACCGGCGCCTTCGTTGGTCACCGCAATCTGGAGGAGACGATCTTCAAGACCAACCTGGAGGCGGCGCAGGCCATCGCCCGTCAGCTGCGGCTGCGCAACCTGGGCGGCATCATCATTATCGACTTCATCGATATGGACGACCCGGAGCACCGACGCCAAGTGCTGCGTGCCCTGGAGAAGTCGCTGGAGCGCGACCACGCCAAGACCCACATCAGCGAGGTCTCCTCGCTCGGCCTGGTGCAGATGACGCGCAAGCGCACCCGCGAAAGCCTGGAGCACGTGCTGTGTGAAACCTGTCCTACCTGCAACGGCCGCGGCACCCTCAAGACGCCCGAGACGGTCTGTTACGAAATCTTCCGCGAAATCATCCGCGAGGCGCGCCAGTACGATGCCCAGCAGCTGCTGGTGCTCGCCAACCAGCACGTGGTCGACATGCTGCTCGACGAGGAGTCGACCAGCGTTGCCGAACTGGAGGAGTTCATCGGCTGCTCCATCAAGTTCCAGGTGGAGTCGATGTATAGTCAAGAGCAGTTCGACGTGGTGCTGATGTAGCCACGCTGCCCGCATGAAGCTTCTTTGGCATCCTCTCCGCTATCTCTGGACCGCCACCGCGCTCCTCATCATCCTGCTGGCAGTGATGGTGAGTGCGGCGCGCGCCCTGTTGCCCCATCTCGACAGTTACCGTGCAAACATCGAAGCGAGGGTCAGCGCCTATCTGGGACAGCCGGTCGCCATCGAGCGCTTCGACGCCCGTCTGGTGGGGCTGACCCCTTCGATAATTCTGCGCCAGGTCACCCTCAAGTCGCCCGCCGGTGATTCCCTTGCCCGCGTCGAGGAACTCCGCATCGGACTTGATCTCTTCGCCTCACTGCGTCACCTCTCTCCGGTGTTGAGTGAGCTGGTGGTGACGGG
>DASWUD010000258.1:0-2509 GCA_036401755.1 Gammaproteobacteria bacterium | reverse complement strand
GAGGGTGACGCGGTTGGTGCGCTGGGCGCGGCTCACGGTGAAGGGCTGCAAACCGTAGCTGAGTGGGCTGGTGAACACCTCGTCGGAATCGAGGGCGCGCACGAAGCTGACGTTGACGTAGCCGTTCCCCTCCAGGTCGCCGGGGACGGGGATGGTCACCGTACTGCTGGTGGTGTCGCTCTTGAACCACTTGTAGGCATAGACCCGATCACGTTCGATGGTGACCACACCGGCGCCGGTGTAGGGCGCCTTGATCTGCAGCTCGATCTCCTCGCCGGCGGCATAGTCCCCCTTGTTGAGCTTGATCTGCAGTTCGGCGTTCTTCTCCAGGCTGCGTGACAGATTGGCGGCGCCCACCACGCTGAAGTGGATGCGGTTGAGCTCGGTATCGCTGCCATCACGCACGATCAGCACAAAGTCGCCGGGCTGGTCGGTCGGCAGCGGGTAGTTGAGCCCCTTGGCGGGCAGCTCCAGCGGTTTCTTGGAGAGGGTGCTCTCCTTGCGCACCGACTGATAGCGATAGGTGCCGTCGTTCTGGCGGGTAAGCACCGAGACATAGCGCTGTTCCACCAGCTGCGCCTGCAGGCCGCCCACCGCCAGCGGGTCGAGTTTCGGATCGATCGCGAGCAGGTGTACGCTACGGGCGCTGCCGCGCTCGATATAACCGAGGTTGCCGTCGGCCTTATAGCCCACCAGGAAGGCGAGCGGCGAGACCATCACCGAGCTTTCGGCGGTGACACCACGGCCCCCCTCGGCTGCGTAGCCGACCGCGGTCAGCGCCAGTCGGTAGCTCCCCTTCTCGAAGTGGTTCAAGCCCAAATCGAACAGCGCCTCACCGTTGTCGTCGGTGGTGGCGTCGGGCAGCCGCTGCTCGAAGCTGTGCTTGGCCTGCAGCGGGTCCTGGAAGCGGTACTCCTTGTAGCGGCGGAACAGCGGCTGGGCCGGGCTCAGGCTCAACATGGCGGAAACGCGCCGGCCGCTGGCGGCGGTGCCGTAGAGGTTCTTCAGATCGATGCGCGCCTGGAGATCCTCGGGGCTGACCCACCCCTCGCTGCGTTCCCGCGAGAAGTGGGCACTGATGGTGAGCTGGTCGGGGAGGAACTCCTCGACGCGCACCGTGGTGGAGCCGAGCAGGCTGCCCTGGTGCTGGTCTTCACGCAGGTAGAGGTTGACCTGATACTCCCCGGTGGGCGAGTTCTCCTCGGTGGTGTAGTCGAGGGTCTCGAAGCCGCTGGCGGAGAGCGCCAGCTTGCGCCGCACGATGGTGAGGCCGCGCGGGTCGGTGACGGTCATCTCCAGCGGGATGCCGGCCAGCGCCCGTTTCCAGTCGTTGGACTTGATGATGGAGGCGACGTGGAAGGTGTCGCCGGGGCGGTAGAGGCCGCGATCGGAGAAGAGATAGGCGTTGAGGGTATCCCCCTTGGTGTCGGTGTAGACCCCGCCCACATCGAACTGCGACAGGTTGAGACGGCGATCGTCGCGATTGAACGGCAGGAAGGAGAGGTCCTCGCCGCGTTGCGCCACGTAGGCGACCGGTGAACGCTCGCGCTCCATCCCCTTGAGGGAGGGGATGCGTGCGTGTCCCTCACCGTCGGTGGTGGTCTTGAACTGCGGCAGACCGTTCTTGCCCAGCACCTGCACAGTGGTGTCGGCGGCGGGGCGCCCGCTGTCGATGTTCATGACGAACACATCGTGGCTGTCGTCGGCGTTGTCCTTCACCAGCATGCCGAGATTGGTCACCAGGATGAAGCGCTTGTCGTCGCCGCTGGTGGTGCGCTTGTGCTGCGGGTCCCACCCCTGGGCACGCACGAAGAAGATGCCACGCCGCGGGCTGCCGTCGCCGCCCTTCAGGTACTCGCCGAGGTCGAGCGCCGTGTACTGCGCCTGGGCGGGGGGCAGCGGCTGCAGCGTGCGGATCTCCTCGAAACGCTCGGTGATGTTGTCGGCATTGAAATTCCAGTTGTTGAAGCTGGGGTCGTTGAAGCGGCCGCCGCTCTGGCTGAGCAGATTGTTGAGCTGCGCCGGCACCACGCGCGCCACTTCGAAGCGCACCGCCTCCAGGCCGCGCGCCACCAGCGACAGCTTGCGCTGGCCGGAGAGGCTGAGCAGCGCGCCCTCATACTGGAACGACAGCTCCCGCGGGTAGTCGGGGACGGTGGCCACCGTGTCATAGTCCTCGGCGAGCAGATAACCGCCGTAGGACTTCATCCCCTTGCCGAGGCGGATGTAGAGGCGACGCCCGGGGTTGGCCTGGTAGCGGTAGCTGTGGAGCTGATCGTATTCGTGCTCGGTGGGGAGCGGCTCCAACTTGAGCTTCTCGGAGAGCGCGAGCACCTCCGGGCCGATCTCGGCCGCATTCCACCAGCCATAGTTGCGCTCCGCCGGCCGGTCCTGCACAGCGGGGCGATCCAGCGGCAGTTGGTAGACCGTCAGTCGCTCGTTGAGCTCCTTCTCCAGCACCCCGTCGCTCACCTGGATCACCAGGATCTGCTCCGGATTGTTGTGCGGG
>DASWUD010000257.1:0-13338 GCA_036401755.1 Gammaproteobacteria bacterium | reverse complement strand
GGGCGCGGGCCGGTAGCGCCTCGATGGGGTTCTCCTCCTCGTCCTCGTGACCGAAGCCAAACCAGGTGTGGATGCGGTCGCGCACCTTCTGGCGCCGCTGGTGGTCGCGTATGCGGCTCTCCAGGATTCGGTAGAAGAGCGGCGGCCACTCCTCGCGGGGAGAGTTGGCATAGCGTTGCACCAGTTTGATCATCGCCTCCTGGACAATCTCCAGGGCATCGTCATGGTTGCCCACCGCAAAGCGGGCGATACGGAAGGCGCGCTTCTCCACGTCAGCCAAAAACTGCTCCATCTCCGCCGTGGTGCCCACGCCACCTCCCGCCCGCCACTACCCCGTCGTTTAACGGCCCATGGGGCGAGACTGGGTGCTGCGGCGTTCGCTGCGCTGTTCGCTACGGGTGTCACGATAACTGTTGCGCGACTTGGCCTGCCCGGCGTCGACATCCTTTTCGTTGAGGCGCTGCTGGTTCATGTTCATGGCCTTTTGTTCGGCACGCTCTTCGGTACGTACCTGCTCGCGCGCCTTGGCGCGCTCGGCCTCCACCGCCTGCTCGTTGAGGCGCAGCTGCAAGCGCTCCTGGGTTTGCGTCTTCTGCTCGACACTCTCCTGTTTCATGGTGCGCGCCTGCTGGCGCGTCTGGGCCTGATCGCCGTCGACCGTCTGCTCATTGATGCGCTGCTGTGCACGCTCCTGAGCCGGGGCCGGGGTGGTGCTCTCCTCTGCAAACACGCTGCCAGCAAACAGCAGGGTGGTGACGATAAAGGCGTTACGCATGGTCGAACTCATTTTTACTCTCCTGTGTTGGGATTATTGTACCTACACTGGCTATAACGCGGTCGCCTGAGCTTCGGTTGACAGGCATCACAAAAAAATTGTGCATCGCGCAAGCATAGCCGCTCGATGCAAGGATGCAGGCACTGCCACAGAGTGGGGATATTCCGGCTGGGAGGGGGTGGAAGGCGCGCCAAGCCACGGCGCAGATGACTCAGGCGGAGTTTCGCGTGGCCTGGAACTCGGTAAAAATGGTGACCTTGCGCATCTGCGAATAGCGGCGGGCATCGTCGAAACCCGCGGCATTGAGGGTGGCGACCACGCTGCCTGGCGGTACACACGCCTCGATGGTATCCCAGTAGTAGCGCCACAACTGGGCGGTTTCACGGTCGGCACCGACCGCCCGCGACAGCAATGGCACAACACCCCGCATGTAGCCCTTGAGGAGCAGCCGCCCGAGCCGACTCTCCGGCAGGGTGATCTCCATCAGGCAGAGCTTGCCGCCCGGCTTGAGGACGCGCCGGAACTCGGTGAAGGCCACCGAAAGATCGCTGATATGACGCAAGGCATAGCCCATGCTGAGAAAATCGAAGGAGGCATCGGGGAACGGCAACTGCTCAGCGCGTCCCTGGAACAGCTCGACCCCGACAGGCACGGTAGTCTGCGCCATCATTCCGGTGCTGGGGTCGACCCCTTTCACCAGCTCTGGATCGCCAACGATGGCGGCCGCCTCGCGCGCCACCAGGCCGGTGCCGGTGCCCACGTCGATGACCCGCATGCCCGGTTTGAGTCCTGCCCGCAACAGTGCATGGTGGCGGTACCAGGGACCAGTGCCGAAGGCGAGCAGCCGCTCGATGCGATCGTAGTGAGGGGCGGTATGGTCGAACACCTCCTGCACGTAGACCTTGCGGCCCGATTCGTCCGCATAATAGTCAGTGAGGGGAGCGTGGGGGGCGTGAGCGATCTGGGGATCGCGCGTTTTATTATTGGTTGTCATCGTCCTATTGTATCGGGCAATGGTCCATTGACCAAGGTTACTGCCATCGGGGTGTTACGTTTTGTAACGCCCCCTGTTATGCTCTGGCCCATGCCCGCCCGCCACGACCATGAACGCTTCTACGACCGGGTGATCCTGCTGTTTCTGCTCGCCCTGTTCCTGCTGGCCTCGCCGCTGCGCCACTGGTGGGCGACGGAGGAGACCACCTGGCTCGCCCCCTATCTGATCTGGGGGGGCATCATCGCCCTCGCCTACTGGCTGCAACGCCGCATGGAGCGCCATGACCATTGAGCTGTGGCAGCTGTTCCTGGCGGCGCTTGCCTATCTGTTGCTGCTGTTTCTCATCGCCTACGCCACCGAACGCGGCTGGCTGCCGCGCCGTCTGATCAGCCACCCGCTGGTTTACGTGCTGTCGCTGGGGGTCTACGCCACCTCCTGGAGCTTCTATGGCAGCGTCGGCTTCGCCGCCAGCCACGGTTACAACTTCCTCACCATCTATCTGGGGGTGACGCTCGCCTTTGTGCTGACGCCGCTGTTGCTGCAACCGATCCTGCGCATCACCCGCGAACACCAACTCGCCTCGCTGGCCGACCTGTTCGCCTTCCGTTATCAGAGCCAGCTGGCCGGGGTGCTGGTGACACTATTCATGCTCGCCGGCCTGCTCCCCTACATCGCCCTGCAGATCCGAGCCGTCACCGAGTCATTGCAGGTGCTGACCAACAAGAGCACCCCCGCCTCCCTGGCGCTCGCCTTCTGCGCCACCATCACCCTGTTCGCCATCCTGTTCGGCGCACGCCACAGTTCGGCGCGCGAAAAGCACGAAGGGCTGGTGGTGGCCATTGCCTTTGAGTCGATCATCAAGCTCGCCGCGCTGCTGGCGGTGGGGCTGTTTGCCCTGTTCGGCATCTTCGACGGCCCCAGCGCGATGCAGCACTGGCTGGAGCAGCATCCCGAAGCCCTCGATGCCCTCTACCGACCGGTACGCGAAGGCTCCTGGAATTCGCTGCTGCTGGTCGCCTTTGCTGCCGCCTTCCTGTTGCCGCGCCAGTTCCACATGACCTTCACCGAAAACCCAAGCCCGCGCGCACTGGGCAAGGCGAGTTGGACCTTCCCGCTCTTCCTGCTGCTGCTCAATCTGGCGATCCCGCCCATCCTCTGGGCCGGCTCCCTCACCACCCCCGACAGCCCGCCCGACTTCTATGTGCTCGCCATCACCATGCAGAGCGGCGCCTGGTGGCTGCCGGTGCTCACCTTCATCGGCGGGGTTTCGGCGGCCAGCGCGATGATGATCGTCACCACCCTGGCGCTGGCTGCCATGTGCATGAACCATCTGGTGCTGCCCGCCAGCTTCCCGCCGCGCCTCTCTCCCGAGGCCAATATCTACAGCTGGCTGCTATGGGGAAGGCGCCTGCTCATCGCCCTCATCATTCTCGGCGGTTTTGCCTTCTACCTGCTGCTGGAACATAACCAGGGGCTGGCGCAGCTCGGGATCATCTCCTTTGTCGCGGTGGCGCAGTTCCTGCCGGGCATCGCTGGCCTGCTCTACTGGCGGCGCGCCACGCGCAGCGGCTTCATCGCCGGGCTGCTCGCCGGGGCCCTTATCTGGACGGTGATGCTGTTGCTGCCGCTGCTGGAGAATAGCGGGCTGATAACCACCGGACTGGCGCTGCTGCGCCCCGCCGCCAGCAAAGAACCCTGGGCCAATGCCACCTTCATCTCCTTGAGCGTGAATGCCCTGCTGTTTGCGGCCGTTTCGCTGCTGACCAAGCCCTCTGCGCAAGAGCGCGAGGCGGCAATGGCCTGCTGTCGCGATACCCTCTCGCCACCGAGCACCCTGCCTCTGGCCGACAGCGTGCAACAGATGGAGGAGCAGTTGGCACGCGTCACCGGCGCGGAGATGGCACGCCACGAAATCGGCCGCGCCCTCGCCGATCTCGGACTCACCCATTCGATCTTGCGTCCCACCGAATTGAGCCGGCTGCGCCAACGGCTGGAGCGCAACCTCTCGGGCCTGGTGGGCCCGTTGCTGGCGCGCATCATCGTCGATGATCGGTTACGGCTCGATAAAGGGACCCAGGTGGCGATGGCCGACACCATGCGCTTTGTCGAACAGCGGCTGGAGGAGTCACGCAGCCGCCTGCGCGGTCTGGCCGCGGAGCTAGACGGACTGCGCCGCTACCACCGCCAGGTGCTGCATGATCTGCCATTGGGGGTCTGCTCCATCGGCCCCGGCAACGAGATCATCAGCTGGAACAGCGCCATGGAGCGGCTGAGCGGCATCGAAAAGAGTGATGTGCTGGGCCAGCCGTTGCGCCGCCTGCCCGAGCCCTGGAACGGCCTGCTCAGTGGTTTTCTGCTCACCCGCGAACAACAGCTGCGCAAGGTAAAAACGCGCGTCGGCCAGCAGATGCGCGTACTCAACCTGCACAAGGCCGCCATCGACGATCCGGGGCGTCAATTCGCCGACAGCGGTGCAGGCACCGTGGTGCTGGTGGAGGATCTCACCGATCTGCATACCCTCGAAGCGGAGCTGGCCCATAGCGAACGGCTCGCCTCCATCGGCCGGCTCGCCGCCGGCGTCGCCCACGAGGTGGGCAACCCGGTCACCGCCATTGCCTGCCTGAGCCAGAACATGCTGAGCGACCTGGGCGACCTGCCCTTCATCGAAACCAGCCTGCACCAGATCCTCGAACAGACCCAGCGCATCTCCAACATCGTCCATTCGCTGGTCAACTTCAGCCATGGCGGGGCATCACTGGATCACCCCGCCGCCCCCCTGCCCCTCTCCCGCTGCGTGGATGAGGCACTCCACCTCATTACCCTCAGCCACAACAACAAGCAACTGGAGTTCATCCGGCAAGGCGAACCCGACCTGATGATCAACGGCAACCGCCAGCGTCTGGTGCAGGTGTTCGTCAACCTGCTCAGCAATGCCAGCGACGCCTCTGCACCGGGCGATACCATCACCGTCACCACCCGCTGCGATGAGGAGCAGGTGGTGGTCGAGATCGACGATGCGGGGCATGGTATCGATGAGGCACATCTCGACAAGGTGTTCGACCCCTTCTTCACCACCAAGGCGCCCGGCTCGGGCACCGGACTCGGGCTACCGCTGGTGTTCAACATCGTGCAGGAACACAGCGGCACCATCACCCTGGGCAACCGCAGCGAAGGCGGAGTACGTGTGACGCTGTGCTTTCCGAGGGTGGTCCATGCGCCTGCCGAATCTGTAGAGGAACCCCAGGTATGAGCCGTATTCTGATTGTCGAAGACGAGGCAATCATCCGCGCCGCCCTGCGCCGCCTGCTGGAACGACACGGCCATCACGTGAGCGAGGCCGGCAGCGTGAGCGAGGCGCAACAACACGACCTGAAGGCCTTTGATCTGGTGATCGCCGATTTGCGACTGCCCGGTCCACCCGGCACGGAGATCATGCCGCTGGCTCAACCGGCGCCGGTGCTGATCATGACCAGTTACGCCAGCGTACGCTCGGCGGTCGAGGCGATGAAGCTCGGTGCCATCGACTATATCGCCAAGCCGTTCGACCACGATGAGATGGTGCTGACGGTGGATCGCATCCTCAAACAGGATGCATTACGCCGCCACAACGAAACGTTGAAGCGCGAAATCTCGCGTAACTATCCGGTCGCCGGCATGATTGGCAGCAGCGCCGTGATGCGCGCCGTCTGCGATCGCGTGCACCGCGTGGCACCGACGGATGCCACGGTATTGATCCTGGGGGAATCGGGCACCGGCAAGGAGTTGGTGGCGCGCGCCCTGCATGAACAGAGTCCACGCCGCGATGCTCCCATCATTCCGGTCAACTGCGCCGCGATCCCCGAAGGGTTGGTCGAGTCGGAACTGTTCGGCCACGAACGCGGCGCCTTTACCGGCGCCACCGACTCCCACCGGGGCCTCATCGAGGCCGCCGACGGCGGCACGCTGTTTCTCGATGAGATCGGCGAGCTGCCACAGGAGGCGCAGGCGCGTCTGTTGCGTGTCTTGCAGGAGGGGGAGATCCGCCGCGTCGGTGCCACCCTGTCACGACGCGTCAATGTGCGTCTGGTGGCGGCGACCCATCGCGATCTGAAACAACTGGTGAGCGAGGGGCGGTTTCGCGAGGATCTCTACTTCCGCCTCCATGTCTTCGAGATCACCTTGCCGCCGCTGCGCGAGCGAGGCGATGATATTCGTGAACTGGCCGCAATGATGGTGGAGAAGATCTGCCGCCGCCTCAACCGTTCGCAGCTGACACTGAGCCCGGCCGCCATGGACAAGCTGTTTGGCTACCGTTGGCCCGGCAATGTACGCGAGCTGGAGAACGCCATCGAGCGTGCGGTGATCCTGAGCGATCGGGACACCCTCGATGCGGAGCTGTTTTCGTTTGATCGCAACGAGAGCCTCCCGCGACAGCAATCGACCTCGCTCGACGACTACTTCATACGTTTCGTGCGCGAGAACGAGCAGGCACTCACCGAAACCGAACTGGCGCGGCAGCTGGGCATCAGCCGCAAAACCCTCTGGGAGCGCCGGCAACGGCTCGGCATCCCGCGACACAAGGAGACCCCATGAACAGCGAACTGTCCTCACCCTTTCACCAAGCCTGGCGCGGCTACTTCTCCAGCCTGTTGCGCTGGGACGATCTCGAGCGTTTCTGGGAGACGCTGCGCCACACCCCGGGACCCTGGTATATCTACGCCATTGGTGAACCGGTACCCACCACGCCCGCTGATCAGGTGGCGCTGGAGAGATTCATCGCCGAGATTGACGCGCTGCTGCGCAAGGAGCACGAGGAGGACTATTGCGGCATCGTCTATGCCGACTCCACCGAAACGCCGTCCCTGATCAAGATCTACGATCCCAACAACCTGGGGAGCAGCTGCGGCAGCAGTGGCAACCAGCCCCCCCCGCTCCCCGGCTGGGTGCTCTCCACACTCCCTCCGGTCGATATGCAAACGACCACGGTGCTACCTGCCAATCGCCGCCGCTGGTGGCAGAAGCTCTTCTCCTGAACCGGTTCGGTTAAGCGCTGCCGCATAGCCCCTGCGGGATCTGCCTGCCGCGGTGGCGGCTGGCAGATCCGCTGCATATGCTTGGTGCATCACTTCGCAAGGTGATGGCCATGCCCCGCACACTGCTTTACCTGCTGTTTCCGCTGATGCTGCTGGCAAGTTGCCTGACGCCAGCACAGACACCTCACGGCCTGCGTCTGGATGTGGATGGCCCCATCGGACCGGCCACCCGCGACTATGTGCAGCGCGCCCTGAAGCGCGCCGCCGACGAGCAGGCGGAACTGATACTGCTGCGCCTCGATACGCCGGGCGGACTCGACTCCTCCATGCGCGACATCATCAAGGCGATCCTCGCCTCACCGGTACCGGTGGTCGGCTATGTCCATCCCAACGGAGCTCGCGCCGCCAGCGCCGGCACCTACATTCTCTACGCCTGTCAGGTGGCGGCAATGTCCCCGGCCAGCAACCTGGGGGCGGCCACGCCGGTCTCCGTCGCCCCCGGTGGTGGTGAGGAGAAAAATGGCCCGCAAGAAGATGGCTCGGCGATGGAGCACAAAGTGATGAACGATGCGGTGGCCTATATCCGTGGCCTTGCCACCCTGCGCGGCCGCAATGCCGACTGGGCCGAACAGGCGGTGCGCCAGGGCGTCAGTCTGCAGGCCGACGAGGCGCTCAAACTTCATGTAATCGATATGATCGCCCCGGACATCGAGGCACTGATGCGGCAACTCGATGGGCGCACCGTGCAGGTACCCGGCGGCGAACGCACGCTGCATACCCGCGGCATCGAATTGGAGAGTGTCACCCCCGACTGGCGCAACAAACTACTCGCCACCATCACCGATCCCAACGTCGCCTATATCCTGATCATGATCGGCATCTATGGCCTGATCTTCGAATTCACCAATCCCGGCGCCATCCTACCCGGTGTGGTAGGCGCCATCTGCCTGCTCATCGCCATGTTTGCTTTTCAGATCTTGCCCATCAACTACGCCGGCCTCGGGCTGATCCTGCTCGGTGTTGCGCTGATGGTAGCCGAGGCCTTCGTACCCAGCTTTGGTGCCCTGGGCATCGGCGGGGTGCTCTCCTTTGTCATCGGTTCGATCATGCTGTTCGACACTGATGTCCCGGGCTTCACCATCGCCCGCTCCCTGATTGGCGCCATCGCCCTGCTCTCGGCGGTGTTCTTCGTGCTCATGCTCGGCATGGTGTTCAAGGCGCGCCGACGACCGGTGGTGAGCGGTGCCGAGGAGCTGACGGGTGCAGTGGGGCTGGTCATTGATGACCGTGGCATGGTGCGGGTTCACAGCGAGTTGTGGCAGGCCGTCAGCGCCACACCACTGCAACGTGGCCAGAAGATACGGGTGATCGGCCGTGATGGGCTTGTATTGCAGGTAGTCCCCGTAAGCGAGTCAGAAAAGAGGAGCAAATCATGATCGGCTATTTCGGAATGTTGCTACTCGGTGTGCTGATCGTCCTGCTGCTGTCGGCGATCCGCATCCTGCGTGAATATGAGCGCGGGGTGATCTTCATGCTGGGACGCTTCTGGAAGGTGAAAGGACCAGGGCTGATCATCGTCATACCCATGGTGCAAGCCATGGAGCGCGTCGACCTGCGCACAGTGGTGATGGATGTACCGAGCCAGGATGTGATATCGCGCGACAACGTTTCGGTGAAGGTCAACGCGGTGATCTATTTCCGCGTCATCGACCCGCAGCGCGCCATCATCCAGGTGGAGAATTTTCTGGAGGCCACCTCGCAGCTGGCGCAGACCACGCTGCGTTCGGTACTGGGGCAGCATGAACTGGATGACATGCTGGCCGAGCGCGACAAGCTCAACAACGATATCCAGCTCATCCTCGACAAGCAGACCGATGCCTGGGGTATCAAGGTCGCCAACGTGGAGATCAAGCACGTGGACCTGGATGAGAGCATGGTACGCGCCATCGCCAAGCAGGCCGAGGCGGAACGTCTGCGCCGTGCCAAGGTGATCCTCGCCGAAGGCGAACAGCAGGCTGCGGAAAAACTGCGTGAAGCCGCTGTGATCCTCGCCAGCCAGCCCGAGTCACTGCAACTGCGCTACCTGCAAACGCTCAACGATATCGGCACCGACAAGAACAGTACCATCGTTTTCCCGCTGCCGATGGATCTGATTGAACCGTTTCTGAAGAAGCCGAAGAGCTAAGAACCGTGGCCAGTCCTGGTGCAGACGCTTTATCGACGGATATTTTTCGCAAGGGAGGGCCCGCGGCTTCGACCTGGCGAAGCCGCGCGTCAGAAAAATTCGGGGTCACTTTTTCTTGGTGGAGATCCCGAATGGCACGTAGGTGGGGCACCAGCCGATCAGACTGGTCAGCAGGAAGGCCACCGCCACGATACCGAGGACCACCGCCGCGATACCCGTGAGTTGTCCGCTGAAATAGAGAATGGCGATGATCGCCACCACCGTCAGTCGGATCAGTTTGTCTGCCGTACCCATGTTCTTTTTCATTGCATGCTCCATCTTGAATAGCCACGCCCCTCACCGATGAGGGGAATAACATACATAGCATAGGTCACAACAACCGTTGGGCAAGCAGGACCAACCCGGTAATAACGGCCAGGCAGAGCAGGCAGGCGAGAAGCAGTTTGGCAAATTTTGGCATGGGCATGCTCCACATCCGGCGAGTGACTGCCGGCTGAAACAAGATTAGTCCACAGCGCACCTGGTTACCTGCCCGTCTGAGCAATCCCCACTCGCAGTGAGGCGAGCGGATGCCGGAGATGAGAGGGCACCACTGGGGTCCCGGCTCTCTGTAAGCCACTGTTGCAGCAAGCGTTTGCGATTTTTCTCGGCGATGCGTTGGGTAAGTGGCTCCTGCACCTCCTCCCAGGCTAACCGTCGGGAAGGCTCGATCACGCCGCAGCGCAGCAGGTGAAATCCCAACGGGGACTCCACCACCTCGCTGACCGCCCCGCTCTGCAGCGAAAAGAGGGCGCGGTCGAGTTCTGGATAGAGGTGGCCAGGCACCATGACCCCCAGACGGCCGGCCTCGACGGCACTGGGGCACTCGGAGTGGCCCAGTGCCAGCGCGCCGAAACTTTCCGGAGCACGTTGCACCTGGCGCGCCACCTCTTTGATGCGCTGGCGCGCTACTTCACGCCGATTCTCCGGATAGCTCTCATTGACCGTGATCAGGATCTGAAATGCTTCGCGCCGCTCGGGCACCACAAACTGCGCCGGGTGTGCCTCGAACCAGCGCTGGACCTCCTGCGGCGAGGGGAGTGCAGCTGACATAAGTCGCTCCAGCACCGTTGCAGCCCGCAGCTCAGCGTCAACAGCTGTTGCCAGGGTTCTCACTTGCAAGCCGGCTTTGCCCAGGAGCTGTTCCAAATCGCCCCGCGGGGCGAGAGTGGCTAATAAACTCGCCACCGTCTGATCCAGTAGAGTCTGCTCTACATCTGCATCATTTGCTTCCGGCGCGGCCAGTGCACGCCTCACCAATTGCTCCTCCCGGCTCACGGCCCGTGCAAGGTCGGCCTGTTGCGCTGCGTTCAACTGCCACGGCAGCTGCTGGTAGCGCAACAGCGCGCCGCGCAACCGGAAGTAGTTGCACAATGCTGATGCCTCACTCATGGCCGCCCTCCTGCAGTGGCGCGAGGCCTCGCTCGGCGACCACGAACGCCTTGTCGGCAAACAGTACCTGGTAGCTGTTGCCTGTTTCACTGCGCATCACCTTGAGCACCTCACCCACAACGCCGGGCTGCACCACAATCTGGCCGTTGAAGCCCAAGGGCATGGCGCTGCGCACCCGTTCGCGACTTTCAAAACGGGTCGCAACCCAGGGCTCGTCGCTGCCGATCAACTCCTCCTCACGACACCCGATCACACGATCGGCATCGAGAAAATGGACGGTGTAGATGATCTGATCCTGCAAAAATGTACCCATGTCGCGCACATAGCCGATACTGCCGCGACGCACCAGCAGGTTACCGGTCTTCTCCCCGGGAAAGGTCCCGTCGTCGCGCAGATTGCGGATGACGCGCACCGCGTCACCATAGTTGAAACGGTGTTTCATGACGGTATGCTACGGGTGATGAAGCGTTCGATAGGAATTGCGACCTCTTGCGGTTCACCCAGGCGAAACACCTTGAAGACCTTTTCGGTCTGCGCACTGGAGCTGACAAAATCGTCATAGGCGCGCTGCAGTGCGGCGCGATAGAAGTCACGGCCCTGATCCTGTGATTGTTTCAGGTAATTACTGAAGCGCTGCAGGATATGGAGACGATTGATCTGGACCACGGAGCGCTCATAGGCAATCTCGAAGTAGTCGAGAAAATCCTCGGCCGACTCCAGCTCATCCAACTCTTCGAGCCATTCGCAGTTGCTCATCTCTTTATACCTCTTCGGCGGTCGTGAAAATGGTGTCATTGATGGGGGCACTACCTGTTGCGGCGAGGGTTGCCATCAACGCCTCATGGAGCGCCAACAATTGCGCTGGCGCCGGGGTCTGCTTGGTGCTGGTGACCAGTCGGCGCAGTGACGGCAGCAACAGTGCGGCCTGTTCACGCGTCAGGCTGATACCCAACTCGGCATAGCCGAGTTGCACGGCGTGGGCTCCCGAGTGCTTGCCGAGCACCAGCCGATGGGTACGCCCCACCTCGGCCGGGTCGAGTCCCTGATAGTTGCGCGGGTCCTTGAGCAGTCCATCCACATGGATGCCCGCCTCATGGGTAAACACCCCCTCGCCCACCACACTCTTCTGCCACTGGATGGGACGACCCGAAGCCAGCTCGACCAGGCGCGAGACAGCGGGATAGTTGTGCAGCGCGATGCCTGTTTCGATACCGTAGGGACGGTGCAGGCCGAGCACCACCTCTTCCAGCGCCGCGTTGCCGGCACGCTCACCCAGTCCGTTGACCGTGGTGTTGACGTGGCTGGCACCTCCCAACACGGCCGCCAGGGTGTTGGCGGTCGCCAGTCCCAGATCGTCATGGGCATGCATTTCGATTTCGAGATCGCTGTTGGCGCGCAGCCGGCGCATGCGCTCCAGCACACCAAACGGCTCCATCACCCCCACCGTGTCGGCAAAGCGGAAACGTGTGGCGCCAGCGCGTTGCGCAGCCTCGATCACCCGCAGCAGGAAATCGTCATCGGCGCGTGAAGCATCCTCCCCTCCCACGCACACCGCGAACCCCAGATCGAGTGCGTCGGCGACACAGCGCTCGATGCACTCGAAGATGTATTCGCTAGTGCGCCCCAGTTTGTGACGGAGCTGCTGTTGGGAGACCGGCACCGACAGGTCGATGCGCTTGACCCCAAGCCCCTTGCACAGAGCGATATCCGGTGCGTGCATGCGGCTCCACACCATCAGCTCCGCCGTAAGACCGAGCTCGACGATGGCACGGATATCGTCCCGCTCATCCTCGCCCATCACCGGAATGCCGATCTCCATCTCGCGCACACCCAAGCCGTTGAGCGCTCGGGCAATGGCCACTTTCTCCTCGCGCGAAAAGGCGACACCGGCGCTCTGCTCACCGTCACGCAGGGTGGTATCGTTTATTGTGACGCGAACCGGTTTCATGGCGTTAACTCCGGTGACTGTTAGCCATCATCAGCAAAAGGCGGGCCACAGAAAAAATTGACAATTACTCATGAGGTTACAAGGAGTGGCGAATTTACGGCGAACAGATATTTCGTCCCTTGTAGGAAAGCTGACAAAAAATGGCGGGATAAAATCCCGCCAAACGCCACTTTAAGTAAATCAACCCTTCTGTCCCCTCACCCCACCCCTCTCCCTGAGGGAGAGAGGGGCAACAGCGTTAAGGGCTAACCTATTACGCATAGCTGGGGGTGAAGGTATCGGCCTTGGGTCCGTTTGCACCCCAATAGGGCGAAAGCTTGCGCAGTTGCGCCACGATGGGCGGTACGGCGGCGATGACGCGTTCGACCTCTTCAGCGGTGGTGTAGCGCGACAGTGAGAAGCGCACCGTGCCGTGGGCGGCGGTGTAGGGAATTCCCATGGCGCGCATCACATGTGACGGTTCAAGGGAACCCGAAGTACAGGCGGAACCGCTCGATGCAGCGATGCCCATTTTGTTGAGCAGCAGCAGGATCCCTTCGCCTTCGATAAACTCAAAGGCGATGTTGCAGGTGTTGGGCAGACGGTTGTCGGGATCACCGGTGACAAAGGCGTTGGGTACCTGGGCGAGGATCCCCTGCTCCAGCCGATCGCGCAGCTGCCTCACCACGCTGTTTTCATGAGCCATAGAATGCATGGCCTGCTCTGCTGCCTTGCCCAGAGCGACAATCGAGGCAGTGTTTTCCGTACCGGCGCGACGGCCACGCTCCTGATGACCACCGCGCAGCAGCGGTCGGTAGCGGGTGCCACGGCGCAGATAGAGCACACCGATCCCCTTCGGCGCGTGCAGTTTGTGACCGGAGAGAGAGAGCATGTGGATCTTGGTCTTCTTCAGGTCGATGGGCACCTTGCCCACCGCCTGCACTGCGTCGGTGTGAAACTGGGCACCGACGCCATCGGCGAGTTCGGCCATCGCCTCCACCGGAAACAGCGTGC